>JBOFLQ010000302.1:0-45596 GCA_051657945.1 Xenococcaceae cyanobacterium
TAGGCTAAAGTAGATTGAGAATCAAGTTTAATAACTTCAGTAAAATCGGCGATCGCTTGTGAATAATCTGCAAGAGTTGCCCGAATTATACCTCGTTTAAAATAGGCTTCAGTATCTTGCGATCGCAAATTGAGTAATTGATTAAAGCTAGCGATCGCTTGTTGGTATTGTTTTAATTCTATGTATGCAAGTCCCAAATTATAGAGAGTTTCGCTTAGCTGAGGATTGATACCGATCGCTCTTTCGAAATCCGCGATCGCAAATTGGTAATTTTTTTGATTGAAATAAATTAAACCGCGATTGCTATAAGCATCAGCATATTCTGGTGCGAGTGCGATCGCGCGATCGTAATCGGCAATCGCCTGAGACTGATTATTTAAATCTAAATAGACATTAGCTCGATTATAGTAAGCATATGCATCTTCAGGATTGAGTGCGATGGCGCGATCGAAGTCAGCAATTGCCTTTTTATCTTGTTGGAGATCGACATAAACCAAACCTCGATAAAAATAAGCGCGATCGTTGTTTGCGTCAATTTTAATAGCGCGATCGAAATCGGCGATCGCGAGTTGATGTTCTTTCGATACTGTATAAGTGTATCCGCGCAGAGTATAAGCTTTAGTTCGATTCGGATTTAACTCGATAAAATAATTTAAATCGGCTAGTGCTTGTTGGTATTGTTGTAATTGTAGATAGCTACTACCTCGATGAAAATAGGCATCTTGATAATTAGAATTAAGATCGATCGCCTTGCTAAATTCATTAATAGAGCGATCGAACTCTTCTAAAAAAGTGCAAGCATAACCC
Source organism: Xenococcaceae cyanobacterium (assembly GCA_051657945.1). Taxonomy (GTDB): domain Bacteria; phylum Cyanobacteriota; class Cyanobacteriia; order Cyanobacteriales; family Xenococcaceae; genus CAZJTL01. The sequence continues at coordinate 808 of JBOFLQ010000302.1, forward strand.
AGATAATAGTGAATATCTGCATTATTAGGATCGATCTTTAATGCTTTTTCAAAGTCAGCGATCGCCTGTGGATATTGTTCTAACTTACCGTAACTAATGCCGCGATTAAAATAACCATTATAGTCTTTGGGAGAGAGATTAATAGCGCGATCGAAGTCAGCGATCGCTTTTCGTTCGTCTCCCAAATTGTGATAGGTAATGCCTCGATTTAAGTATGCTTTTGCATAATTAGCATGCAGTGCGATCGCGCGATTAAAATTTTCTAGGGCTTTTTGATATTCTTTCGCTTCGAGATCTCTCAAACCTTGCTCGAAATAATTTTCAATGGTTTGAGAATTTTGTTTTTTTTCGATCGGATAATTAGAGTGGCGATTGCTCCAATTGTTAGCTTTCGCCTCAGTCAGAGAGACTTTGCCACGGCGCTCTGTATAACGAGGAAACCTCGTTATCCGCGCCTCGTCAAACGACAAAGCTTCCTCTGACTTCGTCAAACTAAAAATATTCGTAAAAAATAATAGTAAGCCCAACACTGATGAAATACCAGACCAATAAAAGTAATTCATAGATTAAATTGCAAAATAGAAACCCATGCGTGAAGAATATGTGCAGATCTTCAAACGAAGGGAAAACAGATTTTTAATGACTACTATTCGTAGTTTAGATAAATATACGTTCGCTCGATATTTTTCTTAATAATTTCTAATCTAAGGTAAACGTTCGAGAATTGGCTTCCCAAAAAATACTTAGAGACTGTTTATAAATACTCTCTCAAAACCAATTTGATTATTTGTCCGATTTATCTTGGTAGAGTCGAGGGGAGCTATTACCCTCCGCCCCTCTCTGTACTTTTTAATTGAATGGACTCAGTTTGAGGTTTAGCGAAAATTAAGTTGCCTTAGCACCTCGGCAGGAAAGAAAGATTTAAGCGACCATAAGATAAGCACTGACTTTGACAAGCTAAAAGAGATGAGAGAACACGACGTAATTATAGTTGGTGGCGGTTTGGCTGGTTGTCGCGCCGCACTAGAAATCAAACGCATCGATCCTAGTTTAGATGTGGCGATCGTTGCTAAAACCCATCCAATTCGATCCCATTCTGTTGCCGCACAGGGGGGAATTGCTGCAACTCTCAAAAATGTCGATCGCGAAGATAGTTGGGAAGCACATGCTTTCGATACAGTCAAGGGTTCTGACTTTTTAGCCGATCAAGATGCAGTAGAAATTCTGACCAAAGAAGCGCCCGATGTCATTATTGATTTGGAACATATGGGGGTATTATTCTCACGTTTGCCAGATGGTAGAATCGCTCAACGTGCTTTTGGCGGACATGCTTACCGACGTACTTGTTATGCTGCTGATAAAACTGGTCACGCTATTTTACACGAATTAGTCAATAATTTGCGTCACAACGGAGTGCAAATATACGAAGAATGGTATGTGATGCAACTAATTCTCGAAGATGGCGAAGCGAAAGGACTAGTCATGTATCGCATCAGCGATGGGGAATTGGAAATAGTTCGCGCCAAAGCAATTATGTTTGCTACTGGCGGTTACGGTAGAACTTACAATACCACTTCCAACGATTATGCTTCGACTGGCGATGGTTTGGCGATGTCGGCGGCGGCGGGAATTCCTTTAGAAGATATGGAATTCGTGCAGTTTCACCCAACGGGTTTATATCCAGTCGGGGTATTGATTTCTGAGGCAGTTCGCGGTGAGGGTGCCTATTTACTCAATAGCGAAGGACGGCGTTTTATGGAAGATTATGCCCCCAGTCGTATGGAACTTGCACCTCGCGATATTACTTCTCGTGCGATTACTCTAGAAATTCGTGCTGGCAGGGGTATCCACCGTGATGGTAGTGCGGGAGGGCCATTTGTCCATCTCGATTTGCGCCACATGGGCAAGGAAAAGATTATGAGTCGAGTTCCCTTTGCGTGGGAAGAAGCGCACCGACTAGTAGGTGTAGATGCTGTCTCCGAACCGATGCCCGTGCGTCCTACCGTGCATTATTGTATGGGGGGAATTCCTGTCAATACTGAAGGAAGAGTGCGTCGTAGTGCTGATGTGTTGACTGAAGGTTTTTTTGCGGCGGGTGAATGTGCTTGCGTTTCCGTTCACGGTGCCAATCGTTTGGGTAGTAATTCGCTGCTGGAATGCGTAGTTTATGGGCGAAGAGTGGGCAAGTCGATCGCTGAATACGTACAAAAGCGCAAACTACCCCAATTTAATGCTCAGTTTTATCTTAACAATGCTCGCGATCGTCTGCAAAATTTAATCGAACGATCGGGAACGATACGTATTGCCAAACTTCGTCAAGATTTCCAAGATTGCATGACCGAACACTGTGGCGTTTTTCGCACTGAGGCTACTATGCAAGAAGGTTTGACAAAAATGCAGCAATTGAAACAAAAATACCGTCAAATCTATTTAGACGACAAGGATACTTGTTGGAATACGGAGTTGATTGAGGCTTTAGAATTAGAGAATCTCACCATGGTCGGCGAGATTATTTTGTCTTCTGCTTGCAATCGTCAAGAAAGCCGAGGCGCACACTCAAGAGAAGATTTTACCCAACGAGACGATCCTAATTTTCTCAAGCATACCCTGGCTTATTATTCGCCCGCAGGAATCGATATTAATTATATGTCGGTGGTAATCGATCGATTCGAACCACAGGAGAGGAAGTATTGAAGTAATGAGTAATGAGTAATGAGTAATGAGTAATGAGTAATGAGTAATGAGTAGTGAGTAATGAGTAGTGAGTAGTGAGTAGTGAGTAGTGAGTAGTGAGTAATGAGTAATGAGTAGTGAGTAGTGAGTAATGAGTAATGAGTAGAGACAAGGCGCGTCAAATCTGAGGAGACATCATTAAATCCCGCCTTGTCTCTACGGCACGATTTCTTGTAGTGCTTTACGAGCGACACGAGTTACATAAACTGTTACTGCTACTGTAGCGATAAAACCGACGATCCGAATCGCCCATTGAATGGTGGGATTGGTAGGTTGCGATTCAGTACCGATCGCCGCGATATTGCCAGCCAAAGAACCAATGTATACATACATAATCGTTCCAGGAATCATACCAATAGAACCGAAAAAGTAGTCTTTTAAAGATACTCCCGTAATACCAAAGGCATAATTTAAGAAGATAAAGGGAAATATAGGAGAAAGTCGGGTTAAGATGACGATTTTTAATCCTTCTTTGCCAACAGCTCGATCGATCGCCTGAAAATTTTTGTTACCTTCTATTTTTTTAGCAACCCATCCCCTAGCTAAATAACGTCCGACTAAAAAGGCGGCAGTTGCTCCCAAAGTAGCACCGATAAAAACGTAAAGTGAGCCTAAAACTACGCCAAAAACAATACCTGCGCCCAAAGTAAGCAGCGAACCTGGCAAGAAAGCAACAGTAGCAATAATGTAAATAACAATAAAGGCGATCGCGCCAACAGCGCCAAGTTCTTCAATCCATTTTAAAACATCCCTCAAAAGCATTTGAGGGTTGAATCCTCCAGCAACAGAAGATTGTTGAGCTATAGCTGGAAGTTGGTTAAAGGCGTTAGCGAAGCTTAACGAAGTTATCGCTATCCCAATCGCAAGCATCACAGGGATAATAAAGCGCTCAAACTTGTTCATCGTTCGTGATTGATTGCTAAGTTATCGATCGACAAAAAAATTTTTAAAGCAATCGAAAATATAAATTACAATAAATAATTTACATTCGATCGTTTTACAAAAACAAATGTTAACTTTGAATTTAATTTTTTTTAATAACTGAGATAGTAAACTTTGTTATTCTTTTAAAGTTTATCGCTCGAAAAGAAATTGCTTGGTGTCTTGCGTAATAACACGTACGAATTTTGAGATAGATCGATTCATATATTCAACTTCAGTGTTTTTACTATTGTTTATTCGAGGGCAATCTCAGATCATTATAAATAACTTAATTCCTACTCTTTTAAATATTATTTAATTTTTTATTTCCTCTTGCTCTACAAACCCTACTCTCCCAGTTGAGTGGGGTTTTTATTTTGCTTTCAATAGCAATTAACCATTCATCGGTACGCGTTCTATTTGAGCGTAACCGCTAAAAATCAGCTTTGTTCCCGATGTTTCCAAACGATTTAGACGCAGCTTAACACCATCCAAATCAAATCGATCTAAATCGATCATTTCATTTAAGATCTCTCCTAAAGTTATCGTTAAATTCTCTGACATAGACTGTAGTTCTTGGGGAATTGAGTCTGCTACAAACTTTACATCATTAAAAAGAATGCGTCTGCGTTTAGCGATCGCCATTTTGCAAGTCAAACTAACAGGTACTAAATTATTAGCTAATTTAGCTACAGCATTAAGCTGAATGCGATCGTCAGCCAAAAATTGCATTTCTACATCAGTAAAAGAAACAGGTTCTCCGCCTGATAATTCCATTAAAGCTGGTAAAGATAAATTTTCGAGACGCTTTCTGACTAAATCGGCTTTAAAAGCTTGATTGATATCTGCTTGTTGCAAAGTGACTTGCGCGATCGCCTGAGTCGGTTGTCTTAAGGAAATTTTTCCTTGCAACACCGAACTAAAATCAATTGAAACAGCATCGGTTTCAAAAGATAATTCCTCTGCACGAAATTGACGGCGAATTACCAAACCCCGACCATTCATTTTAAAATTGTCGATCGTACCTTGTAAAAGTTTGCTAGAAGGGTTGCAGTTGACGTTAACCTCTACCATCTCGCTTTTGGTGAAAAGGTGGCGAATCGTATTACTAGCCACTGTGTTGAGAAGATTTTCTCCCCAATCTTTGCCTTGAGCGTTGTTTGAACCTACGAAGCCACCAAACATAGAGTAAATATTTTGTTACATACTCTTTTCCTTGTAACAAAATATGAACACTTCGGCAATTTAAAATTTTTATATAAGCTATTAGAAATCGGCTAAAACTTTTAAGAGTAAAGCGCTTGAGGCATTTTAATCTAAGGTTAAGTTCGATCGCGTTTGGGAGCGATCGAAATACCAAATTACAAAAAAGAGACAATTCTAAAAACACTCAAAAGCGATCGATCGAAATTCTCTTATCGTAAGATATTAAACTTCTTGCAAAAATGATAATTTTTTAAAAAAGTCCGCAGATGTAGGCGTAAGCCGTGCCGTAGGCTACACAGATAAACACAGATATGATGGATTATACAAAAGGTCTAGTTTGAGAAGGGGAAGCAGGGTAAAAAATAAATATTCAGCACTCTAAATTTTTGAGTCGATCGAGTGTTCTAGAATTTTCTTCAGGAGTGCCGACAGTGATTCGCAAACCGCCACCTGTATGACGGATTAAAGTACCTTTTTCTTTAAGCTGATTCATTAAATTACTCAATTGTCGATCGCGATCTTGAGCATCTTGACTGAGATTTTGTGGACGGATGTAGAAAAAGTTAGCATCGCTTCGCCAAACTCGAATCGCTGGCATTTCTGACAAAGCATTATACATTTTGCTGCGTTCTTCTAAAGTACGATCGATATAGGGGAGAATTAAATGACGATTTTGTAGCGCGATCGCCGCAGCAGCTTGCGAAAAACCAGGCAAATTGTATGGTAGGCGAATTTTTTCTAGCGCTTCAATTAATTCTGGATGCGCGATCGCGTATCCGACTCGATGAGTTGCCAAACGAAATGCTTTAGAAAAGGTACGCAGTACTATCCAATTAGAATGCTGTTGCAATTGTTCAGCTTGAGATTGACGACTAAATTCAAAATAAGCTTCGTCGATTACTACCAAAATATGTTCGGGAATAGCGCGCAACCAATTCAACTCATCTGCACTTAAAGCATTACCAGTCGGAGAATTAGGATTGACGACAAAGACGACGCGAATGGGTGGGTTGTTAGTAGATTCGATCGCTGCTTGTGCTTGTATTAGATCGATCGCAAAATCTGTTTCTCTTCTAGCGACGGTGACAACGGGAATAGCCAAAGTTTTAGCTAAAATTGCATACATCGAAAAAGTTGGCGCAGCAACCAGAATCGAACCTTCTCCGCCCAAACAAGTAGCAATTAGCAGCGATCGAATTAATTCGTCCGAACCGTTACCGACAGAAATATTTTCACTATTAAAACTACTTCCCTTAGCAGATTCGTTAACATAAGCCGCGATCGCCTCTTTTAATTCTAAATGAGAACCGTCAGGATAACGATTAGTTGCTAATCGATTTTGATAAGTCCATGCCAGTTTTTCTTTTAATTCCACAGGCAAATCTAGAGGACTTTCATTATTATCTACTTTATCTAAAGCAACAGAATCATCATTTGCTAAGTGAGAAGAATAAGCGGTTAATTTATTAAGGTCTGAGCGAATAAAATTTAACATAGGTCAACGGGTAACGGGCAACGGGCAACGGGCAACGGGCAACGGGCAACGGGCATCGAGTGAAGTCAAAAGTTAAAAGTTTAAGGTAATAATCCCCCCTGCACCTCTGCACCTCTGCGCCCTATTCCCTAGTTACCATTCAAAGATTCTAAAACGATTACGCTCACTTCTGGTGGACAAAATAATCTTCCTGGTGGATAAGTACCCAAACCACGATTGACATAAAGTTGATTTCTGCCAATTTGATGCCATCCTTCCGACCATTCCCAATGTTTGACTACATTGACACAGGTTTTTAAAAATGGTGCGTATTTGATGAGAGTTTTAGGAATTTTTCTTCTAAACTTATCGTAATACATGGCGGCTGGGCCGTAACCAGGTATGACTACTTGACCGCCATGAGTATGACCTGAAAGTTGCAAATCGACTCGCCATTTCTTGAGAACTTTTGCTGAGTCAGGATTGTGAGATAATACGATGCGAGGTATTTTCGGATCGATTCGATCGAAGACTGGTTCGGGATCGAATTCTCGCGACCAATAATCTGCCAGCCCGACGAGCGGTAATCGATCGCCCAAGGGATAGGCAATTTCATTCCACAAAACTTTTATATCGATCTTAGTAAATGCTTCTGTAATTCTTTGTTTGGAAATGGGAAAATAATTATCGTGATTGCCCAAACAAGCAAAAATTCCAGCGCGAGTTTTTAAATGTTTTAATCTTTTGACTAGGTCGTTAACGGGGTGGGGATTGTCTGTAACGTAATCTCCTGTTAAAAGGACTAAATCGGGGTTTTCTTGGTTGCTTGTTTCGATCGCCTCTTGCAACAAACCTTCACTCAGACGCAATCCATCGTAGTGCAAGTCAGATAGTTGCACGATTTTAGTTCCACACAATGAAGGTGGCAGATCTGCGATCGCCACCACAATTCTTTCTGTACTTAAAGGCTCGACTATAGGCCAATGCATGGAAACTTTTTATAAATTAGGAACTGCTAGCTAAATTATATAAAGTGATTAGCAATTAGCCATCAGGCTTAAAAACTAAGCGATTGGTTTTTAGCAACTTTAAAAGGCGATCGAAATACAAGTGCGCTAAGCCTACTATCTTCGGACTTAGCGCACTTTTTTTAGGTTTTAGTTATATTTAGGGTCTTTATATTGGCTGACCCCATTTGAATCTATATATAGATTCCCAGACATTATTCACATTTCTTGATTTCGTAATGTTTTTTTTAGATTTACTAATCTTGCATTTTGTTGATTTTTGTAAAATTGCCCGTCGTAGCAATTAGAGAAACGCCAAGTGCTTTAGATAGCAAAACTTCAAAAGTTCGAATTGGATAAGATTGGGCAACAATAGCGGGATCTACCATCGGTTCGACGAGAATAGTAAACATACCCAAGCGATTACCCCCTAAAACATCGGTAAACAAGCGATCGCCAACCATAGCGATTTGTTCTAGCGGAAAATTCATCGCATCAGCAGCTTGCTTTAATTTGCGTCGAGAAGGCTTACCAGCACCGATTATGTAAGGAAGATCGAGCGATCGCGCTATGCCTCCAATGCGAGTGTCGCTGATATTGTTGCTAACTAGCCATATTTCGGCGATCGCACGGGTTTCTTCAACCCACAATTTTAATTCTGGGGAAACTTCTGTATATTTGAGCGGAACTAAAGTTTCATCAACATCCAAAACCAAGCCTTTTATCTGGTGTCTGGCTAATATTTCGGGATTTAGGTTGACTATTGTATTTCCTAAAACGAGATCGGGCTGTAATATTGCTGCTTTATACATAATGTTCTATATTTTACCAATCTCCTAAAAAATGTTACTAATGATTAACTATTTATTAAGTTGTGTATTCAAAAAAAAGCGCTTTCTGATATAAAGTTATATTGTTAAAATTAGTAAAGAATCTGAAAAATTATAGCAAGTAATTAACCATGGGTCGCGTTGGAGTCTTACTACTAAATTTAGGCGGGCCAGATGACATAGAAGATGTCCGTCCATTTCTGTTCAATTTATTTGCCGATCCAGAAATTATCCGTTTACCTTTTCCTTGGCTGCAAAAGCCTTTGGCTTGGATGATTTCCACTTTAAGAGCGAAAAAATCACAAGCTAATTATTCACAAATTGGCGGCGGTTCGCCATTAAGAAAAATTACAGAAGCTCAAGGCAAAGCTTTACAAGAAAAATTAGCGGCAATCGGACAAGACGCGTCTGTATATATAGGCATGCGTTACTGGCATCCTTTTACTGAAGAAGCGATCGCTAAAATTAAAGAAGATAAGATCGAAAAATTAGTTATATTACCTCTTTATCCGCAATTTTCGATCAGCACTAGCGGTTCTAGTTTCCGAGTGCTAGAAGAAATGTGGAAAACCGATCCCGATCTGCAAAAAGTTGATTATACTTTAATTCCTTCGTGGTACGACAACCAAGGCTATTTAAGAGCCATGGCAGATTCGATCGCAGAAAAACTAAACGAATTCGAGCATCCCGATCGAGTTGAAATATTTTTTAGCGCTCATGGCGTACCTAAAAGCTATGTCGAAGAAGCTGGCGATCCCTATCAACATGAAATTGAGGAATGCACTCGTTTAATTATGCAAACCCTCAATCGAGCCAACGAACATACTCTTGCTTATCAAAGTCGAGTTGGTCCAGTTGAATGGCTCAAACCTTACACTGAAGATGCGCTCGAAGAATTAGGGGAAAAAGGAATTAAAGATTTACTAGTCGTACCGATTAGTTTTATTTCCGAACACATCGAAACCCTACAAGAAATTGATATCGAATATAAAGAAGTTGCAGAAGAAGCAGGTATAGAGCATTTCCAGCGCGTACCAGCTTTGGATACTCATCCCATATTTATTGATGCTTTGGCTAATTTGGTCAAAGATTCTTTGAATAATACTTCTTGTACTTTTGCTGAGGTAATTCGTCCCAAGAAGAATATGAAGATGTATCCTCAAGAACGTTGGCAATGGGGAATGACTAGTGCCGCCGAGAGATGGAATGGTCGTTTAGCTATGCTCGGTTTTATTGCTTTAGTAATTGAAATTATTAGCGGTAATGGCCCTTTGCACTTTGTGGGGTTGTTGTAAGGGAATAGGGAATAAAAAATAAAATGTTTGATTTTTTAAATAATTTGTTCGGTCGTCATCCCGAACGAATAAAAGCTAATGTAGAAATTTATACTTGGCAAACTTGTCCTTATTGCATCCGAGCAAAGCTACTACTTTGGTGGAAAGGTGTTAATTTTACCGAGTACAAAATAGACGGTGACGAAGCAGCCAGAAATACTATGGCGCAAAGAGCGAACGGTAGAAAAAGCGTACCGCAAATTTTTATCGACGATCGACATGTTGGTGGTTGCGATGATTTATATGGTTTAGACCTCAAAGGTGGTTTAGATCCGCTTTTGCAGCAATCTGTTAGCTAAGACTGACTCGATTGCACTCCGTGCAGGCTGCGCGATCTCATGAACGGTCGTGCTACGCAATCGCCTCTTTGGTGGGTGCTTTTTTCGATCTATGCGGCTTTTCTTCCCAATGCACCTTATTTACTTACAGATATCCTTCATCTCATTACAGTTTTATACTGGTTGATGCGAGAAGTTACTTTAGGGATTTTGTTGCGAATTCGTACTACGATCGAGAATAAAAATTAATCTCTATTTTTGAGTGACTCAAGCAATTGACTGGGACGTGCCACCTTCACACTCAGATAAAAATCGGGATAATTGACGAACAGATGATGCTCGTATTCGTACCAATGCATCTCACCTTTTTCTTTGTTGCAAACCTGGCAAATAACCCATAGGTTTTTAAATTCCATTGACAACCAAGGATACTGCGATCGAGGTAGTTTATGGTCGATTGTCTTACCACCTCTTACAGAGTATTTCTCATCACAAATAGGACAGTACCAGTCTGAATGATTATTTACCCAATCTTTGCTTTCTTGTGTAGTTCCACATTCATAATCGCCATTAACATACCGCCAGTAATCAAATTTTCGATAATTTTCAAAGTCTTGGCTAGTTAGCTTGTGATATCGCTTTTTACCAATTTTTTTTGCTAGTTTGAATAGTTCGTTGAGTTCTTTTGTTTCAAGATCCATATTTATTTAAATTTATAATTATGTTTTTTACGGGATCTATTATTAGTTTTTTTGCTAAAGTCAATAATTTCTATCTCTGAAACGGGAAACATTTTATCTATTTCTTCGGCAATATTATTGACTTCTTTGGATAGTTTTTGGTTGAAATTTTCTATTTCTCGATCGGTCAAATACTTATTTCCAACGCGATCTGCTTCTAAAAATAATTCTTCAAGAGTTAAATCGAACTCTGCAAGTTTTTTGGACAAGTGTATGATGTTATCCCAGCCAATGTTTTTGTAATTATTATCCTTTAACCATTTTTGATATTCTCGATCGATCTTATTGCGATTTTTTGAGTTAGCAGATTGAACTTCGCGATAACTCATGCCGTTAAACCTTCTTGTTTTAGCTTTTTGACTGACCATTCCTTTACTCTTTTTATCCCAAGGTGGACTGAAACAATTTAACTAATGCTTTTCTAATTTCACTATCTTCGTATTGCAAGAGTCTTTTTGTGTCTATAGCTAGTTTTAACTTGATAGCATCGATGATATTTTTTAAAGCTTTATTATCTTTTTTTAGCAAATCATTTACTTTAATTAATTCGTTATTTTTAGAAGTTAATTTTTTAATTTCAGTTTCTAATAATTGATTTTCAGAAGCCAAGCTTTTAATTTTGGCTTCGTATTGTGTATTTTCTATTTTTGGCTGAGATTTTTTATATTGCTCTATTTCTCGATCTTTCTTTGTTACTATTGCCTTCTGAGCAGCTTGCAGACGCTGACGTTTATACAGTTCAGAACCAGCAAACTGAGAAATAGCTTTGCGAATGGTAAGTTCGTCAGGATTTATTTTAAAATTAACTAATCCTAACGCTCGTATGGCATCTGCTTTTGTCCATCCTTCACTCACAAGTAATTTAATAGCTTCAAACTTGTTCATAGGCGTACTAAAGATTACTAATTAATAGTGTTTAGATCCTAACTAGCTTGAAAAAACGCATCGGTGATTTAGATCGACTAAATGTTCTCCAAAATCAAAAAAGTTAGATAAACCATAAAAATAGGAAACAATTATGGGTTGGCAATTCTGGATCGATCGCGGTGGAACTTTTACCGATATTGTCGCTATTAGCCCCGAAAATAAAATAATTATCCAGAAACTGTTATCGGAAAATCCCGAACAGTATCGGGATGCCGCAGTACAAGGAATTCGTCGGATTTTAAAAATCGATCGAGATGCACCGATACCGATAGAACAAATCGACGCAATTAAAATGGGAACGACGGTAGCAACTAATGCGCTGTTGGAAAGAAAAGGCGATCGAACCGTTTTAGTTATTACTAAAGGTTTTCGAGATGCGTTAAGAATTGGCTATCAAAATCGTCCCGATATTTTTGCCCGTCAGATTATTTTGCCCGAAATGCTTTATGAAAAAGTTATCGAAGTAGAAGAACGTTACGACGCGCTTGGCAATGAATTAATTTCAGTTAATGTAGAGAAAGTTCGACAAGATTTACAGTCTGCTTACGATGCAGGTATTCGCAGTTGCGCGATCGCACTTATGCATGGCTATCGCTACCCAAAACACGAACAAAAAATAGCCAGCATAGCATTTAGTATTCAGTTTACACAAATCTCAGTTTCTAATCAAGTCAGCCCTTTAATTAAGTTAGTCAGTCGTGGAGATACAACCGTTGTCGATGCTTATTTATCCCCGATTCTGCGCCGTTATGTAAACCAAGTTGTCGATCGATTAGTAGAGACGCGAGATCTCGCGCGGCGGGTAAACAAATCGGAGGAAACCTCCGATTTTCCCGCCTTGTCTCTACCCTCAGAATACGAAGCGCCGCCTCTACAGCCCGATCGTCAGTTCCCAAAACTAATGTTCATGCAATCCAATGGAGGATTGACCGACGCTAATTTTTTTCAGGGAAAAGATAGCATTCTTTCTGGCCCTGCGGGGGGAATAGTTGGGGCGGTAAAGACTTGTCAATTGGCTGGTTTTGACAAGATTATCGGTTTTGATATGGGAGGAACTTCCACCGATGTTTCTCACTATGCAGGGGAATACGAACGCAGTTTTGAGACAGAAATTGCTGGGGTACGAATGCGATCGCCGATGATGTCAATACATACCGTAGCTGCTGGCGGCGGTTCGATCGTGCAGTTTGATGGTTCTAGATATCGTGTTGGCCCTCAATCGGCTGGTGCGAATCCCGGTCCTGCTTCCTATTCTAAAGGAGGGCCGTTAACTGTGACTGACTGTAATGTCATGGTGGGAAAATTGCAGCCAGAATTTTTTCCCAAAGTATTTGGAGAAAATGCCGATCGACCTTTAAATGTTGAAATTGTTAGAGAAAAATTCGATTTACTAACAAGAGAAATTGGAGATGGTAGAACATCGGAACGAGTTGCATCAGGTTTCTTAGCGATCGCGGTAGAAAAAATGGCACAGGCGATCGCGAAAATATCTTTACAACGCGGTTACGATGTCTCGGAATACACTCTCTGTTGTTTTGGTGGTGCGGGAGGACAACACGCTTGTTTAATTGCTGATGCGTTGGGAATGAAACAGATTTTTATTCATCCTTACGCGGGAGTTTTATCTGCCTACGGAATTGGTTTGGCAGATATCAGAATTTTGAAAGAGAAAACTTCGGAAGCAAGATTAAGATCGGAGATATTAAGTGATTTAGAAATTTCTCTATCGGAATTAATTACCCAAGCAGAAGCAGAATTACAACAGCAACAACAAGATACCGAACGAGTAAGTATTCTGCGAAAATTACACCTTAAATACGAAGGGACGGATTCGACGATAATTGTCGATTTCGATCGCGATTTAAAGATGATGCAAAAGCAATTCGAACAAATTCATCAGCAGCGCTATGGTTTTGTTGTTGGTAACAAGAATTTAATTGTCGATACCGTGGCGATCGAACTAATTTGTCCAACATATACTTCTGACGAACCGATTATCGATCGCAAAAATAATAATTCTCCTCAAGCCATTACCACGGTCAAAATTTATACTGCTGATGCTTGGCACGATACGCCTGTTTATCAAAGAGAAGAATTACAGCCAGGAGATGTTATTAATAGTCCTGCCATTATCGTAGAAGCAACGGGAACAAATGTTATCGAACCAGGTTGGCAAGTGGAAGTTAGCGATCGAAATGATTTAATTTTAGTCCGCAGATGCACGCAGATGCACGCAGATAAATTGAATAATTCTATCGGTGTTCATCCGCGTTTATCTGTGGACAAACCAGATCCAGTTCGATTGGAAATTTTTAATAATTTATTCCGTTCGATCGCCGAACAAATGGGAACGACGTTACAAAATACTAGTTATTCGGTCAATATTAAAGAACGTCTCGATTTTTCTTGTGCTATTTTCGATCGCGAGGGAAATTTAATTGCTAATGCACCACATATTCCCGTTCATTTGGGTTCGATGAGTGAAAGCGTTCGCAGTTTGATTAATAGCTATGGCGATTGCTTACAACCTGGTAATGTTTACGTTCAAAATAATCCCTACAACGGTGGTACTCACCTACCCGACATCACCGTCATTACCCCCGTTTTCTCCCCAGCCTCCCACACTTCCCACACTCCCCACACTCCCCTATTCTTTGTTGCTTCTCGCGGACATCATGCCGATATCGGTGGAATTACTCCTGGATCGATGCCTCCTCATAGTAAAAGCATTGAAGAAGAGGGAATATTAATCGACAATTTTTTGTTAGTCGAAGCTGGAAATTTTCGAGAAAGAGAATTATTAGAACTACTGACAAATAACAAATATCCCGTTCGCAACTCAGTACAAAATATAGCCGATCTCAAAGCACAAATTGCAGCCAATAATAAAGGAATGCAAGAATTGCTGCGAATGGTTGATTACTATAATTTGGAAACAGTCCAAGCTTATATGGGATTCGTACGCGATAATGCCGAAGAATCTGTCAGACGAGTTATTGATGTTCTCAAAGATGGTAATTTTAGTTGCGAACTAGATACTGGTGAAAAAATTCAAGTAATTATTGAGATCGATCGCGCTAGTCGCAGCGCCAAAATCGATTTTACTGGTACGTCTCCCCAACTAAATAATAATTTCAATGCCCCCGCAGCAGTTTGCAAAGCGGCAGTTTTATATGTTTTCCGCAGCTTAGTCGATGACGATATTCCTCTTAATGCTGGTTGTCTCAAACCTTTAGAAATAATCATTCCCGAAGGTTGTATGCTCAATCCAAAATATCCTGCGGCGGTGGTAGCTGGCAATGTAGAAACGTCCCAAAAGATTACCGATTGTCTCTATGGTGCGTTGAGAGTGATGTCAGCTTCTGCGGGAACGATGAATAATTTTACCTTTGGCAACGATCGCTATCAATATTATGAAACTATTTGTGGTGGATCGGGTGCGGGAGAAAATTTTGATGGTACTGATGCCGTCCAAACTCACATGACTAATTCTCGCCTTACCGATCCAGAAGTATTAGAAATGCGCTTCCCCGTACTCGTAGAAAATTTCAGCATTCGCCCCGAAAGTGGCGGTAAAGGTAAGCAAAAAGGTGGTAATGGAGTAATACGTCAAATTCGTTTTCTCGAACCGATGACGGCTAATATTTTATCCAGTCGGCGCAAAATTCAACCCTTTGGTTTGTGTGGCGGCGAATCGGGTAAGGCGGGAAAAAATTACGTGAAAAGAAAAGATAACACTATTGAAGAATTAAATAGCACCGCCACTGTCGATATGCAAGCTGGAGATACATTCGCGATCGAAACCCCTGGCGGTGGTGGATATGGACAAATTGACGGCATCTCCTTGGATGTTCGATCGCTTTAACCTTTCCACATTCTTGGATCTAGCTCGAATGGCTGTGGAGAGTGGATTTGAATTCTGGAAAAATCCCGATGAAGCGGATTAATCAAATAATTATGTTCGACGGGAATTACGGCTGAGGGAACTGCCAAAACTGCTGTATAGCCCGAATCAAACCATTTATCGCCCATCGCTGCTAAACTTGGCGCTGCAGGAATATTTCGCCAGTTTCTCGGTAATTGGCTTATGTCTATCTTGTCAATCTGAATATTTTCACTCAGATCTGCTCTAATGGATGCAAACATATTGCCAGCATCTTCAATTTCCATATGTACGAATGTTTCCAGTGCAGCAAGAGAAAGCGTCCCACTCGTATAAACTACACTTTTTCCCCGTGAATTCCAACGACCACCAAATCGCCTTGCACCTTCACCGTTGAATGCAGTTGCGGCATATTTACGCTTGGATATACGCCAAATACTTGTATTCAACTATATACCCCATACTCAATGCGATCGAGTAATTCTTTTACTTGTTCACATCCTGCATCAGTATCTAATACTTCAACTGGGGTTGCTCCTCCTAAAGCACGATTAGACCTGGAGAGCCAATTTCCTGCTGTGTTAGCATCTTCAAAAACTTCCAGTGCATGAGCGGCAATACGGGCAAGGCGATAAAGTCGATCTGAGCCAGTGGCGTTAAGGGGTTTATCTTCTTTTTGTAAACGACTTATCGTCCGCTCGGAAACTCCCACCAAATAAGCCATTTGCGATTCAGGAAGATGGTAATAACTAGCTACTTGTTTAAAAGCATTTATCGATAAGCCTTGGCGGATAATTTCATAGTTGAGCGTACAGTTGTCTTTTTCTTCTGGAATATTTTGAATTCCTAAAATTTCAATGATTTTATCGATCGCTGGCATTTTATTTTGCTCGAGCTTTTAGACATTTGTCTTAATTTTAACGACAAATGTCTAACAAGGAAACAAAAGACAAAATTTTATTTAATCCCTAATCCCTACTTTTTAAACTACTTGCATCAATTCTTCGTTGCAGACTTCTTTCTTAAACGACTTTTTTTCTAAAGCAGCTTTGACAAAACCCAAAAATAAGGGATGCGAACTACTCGGACGAGAACGAAATTCGGGATGAAATTGAGTTGCCAAAAAGAAGGGATGATTGGGAAGTTCGATTATTTCTACCAAACGTCCGTCGGGAGAAGTACCACTGACTTCGTAACCCGTCTCTAAAAATAAATTGCGGTAGGCGTTGTTAAATTCGTAACGGTGACGGTGACGTTCGTAAATTACTTCTTGTTGGTAAAGCGAAAAAGCGAGAGTATCTGGTTTCAAACGACAGGGATATAAACCCAAACGCATCGTTCCGCCTAAATCTACAACATCTTGTTGTTCGGGAAGGAGACTGATAACGGGATTGGGGGTTTCTGGTTCGAATTCGGAACTGTTTGCTTTTTCTAGTTTAGCAATGTTGCGCGCCCATTCAATTACCGAACATTGCATTCCCAAACACAAACCAAAGAAGGGAATTTGATGGTGACGCGCGTATTCGATCGCGCCTACTTTGCCATCGACACCTCTAATACCAAATCCACCAGGTACAATGATACCGCTAATATCGTTTAAATAGCGCTCGACTTCATTAATTTCAATGTCTTCAGCACTCACCCAACGTAAATTTACTTCACACCCGACGGCGATCGCAGCATGTCCTAAAGCTTCAACTACAGATAAATAGGCATCGCTTAACTGTACGTATTTACCGACGATCGCCACTTCTATATTCTTTCGTGGCGATTTCATTCTCTCAACTAAAGTCTGCCATTGTTGTAATTCTGGTTTTCTTTGTTCGAGTTGTAGCAATTCGAGGGTTTGATGTGCCAATCCTTCTTGTTCGAGAATTAAAGGTACTTCATAAATACTGCTAGCATCTTGGGAGGTAATTACAGATTCGACAGGAACATCGCAAAATTCGGAAAGTTTTTCTTTTAAACCTTGCTTAATTGGGCGATCGCTACGACAAACTAATACGTCTGGTTGAATGCCGATCGAGCGCAATTCTTTGACAGAATGCTGTGTCGGTTTGGTTTTCATCTCTCCTGCCGCTGGAATCCAAGGTAGAAGCGTAACGTGCATGTAAACAACGTTGTTGCGTCCGACATCTTTACGAAACTGACGAATTGCTTCTAAATAAGGTAGAGATTCGATATCCCCTACCGTACCACCAATTTCTGTAATTACGACATCGGGATTGGTATTTTTAGCAACGCGATGAATTCTTTCTTTGATTTCGTTGGTAATATGAGGGATAACTTGTACCGTTCCCCCTTGATAATCGCCCCGACGTTCTTTATTAATAACTGCTTGATAAATCGAACCCGTGGTGACGCTGTTGAGACGAGAGGCAGAAGTATCGGTAAAGCGTTCGTAGTGTCCTAAGTCTAAGTCTGTTTCCGCGCCGTCGTCAGTAACAAATACTTCGCCGTGTTGAAAAGGACTCATCGTACCTGGATCGACGTTAAGGTATGGATCTAATTTAAGGATCGAAACCGAATAATTACGAGATTTTAATAATCTTCCCAAACTAGCAGCAACAATACCTTTACCGATACTGGAAACGACACCGCCAGTAACAAATACAAATTTACTCATATTATTTTTCTTAGTTTTATTTAATCCCAAAAACTATAGATACCCCCGTTTATTTTCCCACAAGACATATCTCAAGTTCGAAGTGCTTCTCGTTAGAAGTGCTACGCAATCTAAATAGCTTACAGCACGACTCGGTCTAAGAAGTTCGGAATTTTGAAAAATTGCCCTAAAGAAAAATAGTGAGAGTATCTAGACTTTGATAATTTATTTGTCAGTTATGATGTGATTTAGTTGAGAATTAATTCTCCCCAGATGCCTGACTGTCTGGCAGCAACTAAATAACGAAAAATATACTCAGTTATTTCTATCATATTTTGTGCTGCCATTGGCGAAGTTGCCCAAACTGTTACGCCATGGTTGCGGATTAATAAAGCGGGAATGTCGGGTGGATCGTTGGTAAAGCGATCGCTTATTTCAGATGCAATCTTAGATACATCCAAATGATTTTTAAAGATGGGCATGGTTATTTTCGGATTTTCTTGCCAAACTCCCAATCCTTTAATCATTTCTAAAGGAGGTAAGGGTAGTACGTCACCTTCGCTAAAGTTGGAGACTAAATTAGCTTGTACCGAATGAACGTGATAGCAAGCTTGTGCTTTGGGAAACAGAGAATAAATTGTTTGGTGAATGCTTGTTTCTGCCGATGGTTTATTGCTAGGATGCAATGTTTCTAAAACTTTACCATCTGCATTGAGAAGAACAAAATCTTCCTCACTAAGCAATCCTTTATTTTTTCCGCTAGCTGTAATCCAAAAGCTATTATCACAATTGCGAACGGAAAGGTTGCCAGCAGTGCCTACCATCCAGCCAAGCTGATAGAATTGACGTGCGGCATTAACTAAAACATAGCGTAAATCTGGATCGATGTTCATGGTTGTCAAGTTTTACTGTTACATAAATAACTAAAATAAAAAGCTATTTGCGATCGCCTGCAAGCGTTGTTTATGTATTAACTTATTAACATTAAAATAAGCTGATTTTTTTAATATAGATTGAATTTAATGTGAATTTTTTAAGAATTTTTTTAGAGTTGTTCCTGACAGTCTATTTGTTAAATTTCGGGAATAATGAAATTGACTAGTTTGGTTGGATTTCTGTATTTGCCAACCGCTCGACGTTAAACCGAGCGAATTCTAACGTTTCGAGCGCCTAAAAAACGACAGGATTATTAATATTTCTTGACTTATTAATTATGCCTTGCTCGACGGTGACGATCGCGCTAATTTTTGAAAGTTCGATCGAACTAGACAATTTGTAAATAAATTTTCACATTAAGGTTATTTTAGTACTAATTTTTTATATTTGGTAATAATTTCTGGAGCTTTATCTAAACAAACCATTCCCCGTCTCTGTCAAATAAAACGTCAAATAGCTAAGCAGAATACAAAATTCAAGATAATATTAACAAAAGATTGGAGAAGAAATATCTACATCCCGCGATCGTCCAAGCTTAAGATTGCAGGAAAGATTCAATTGTTAAACTGTTGTTTAAAATAGTTAGATCGCTCTATTTGCAAATTTGTTAAGGAGTTTTGCCAATAACTGCCACAAAAAAACTGATTGAGCAGAAGTATAAACAGTAAAATTGGAAAAAGTATAGTAACAAAAATAATTATTTAAAGCGTTGCTTTTAAGTCGTACTTCTGCCCGACAGTATTTCTACTCAATTGCTTTAGTTACAACTTCAGAAAGTTTACGAAATTCAATACTGAAAAAATTCGTTATGAATCAAGAGTCAAAACCAGTTTCTTCTCGTCCACAGCTTCCTTCTAAACAAGTAAAAAACAAAGCATATTCAATTGGGACAATTGCGGCGATCGCGACAGTCTCAGTTTTGATTCCAGGTTTTGGTAACGCGGTTAAAGCAACTTTACAAGACAGTCCCAAAACAGTCGTCGATGAAGCATGGCAAGTTGTCAACAGCGAATTTGTCGATAAAGATTTCAACCAAATTAATTGGCAAACAAAACGTCAAGAATTGTTGAGCCGAAATTATACTAGTAAAGAAGAAGCATATAAAGCTGTTCGCCAAGCTTTGAAAGAATTGGGAGATCCTTACACTCGTTTCTTAGATCCGAGTGAATTTGAATCTTTGACTAGAGAAACTTCTGGTGAAGTATCTGGAGTAGGAATTCGCTTAGAGTTAGATAAAAAATCTAGCGAATTAAAAGTAGTCGAACCGATCGCAAATTCTCCAGCAATAAAGGCGGGAATTAAAGCTGGGGATAAAATAGTCAAAATTAACGGCAAACCGACCTCTTTGATGACTCTAGAACAAGCATCTAGCGAAATTAAAGGGGAAATTGGTACTAAAGTTAGTTTGCAAATTTCGCGCCAGAATAAAGGCATTTTTGATGTTGCCTTAACCCGCGCTCAAATCGAATTGCCAGCAGTAACTTACAACCTCAAACAAGAAGGTCAAATTAAAGTAGGTTATATCAAGTTAGATGAGTTTAGTTCTCATGCTGCCGAACAGATGAAAAAAGCGATCGAAGATTTAAGCAAAAAGAAAGTTTCTGCTTATGTTCTAGATCTGCGAGGCAATCCTGGCGGTTTGCTGTTTGCTAGCGTCGATATCGCCCGCATGTGGATGAAACAAGGCGAAATCGTTCACACGATCGATCGCAAGCAAGGAGAACAAAAGTTTTCTGCGAACAATACCGCTTTGACTGACTTACCTCTAGCTGTGTTGGTGAATGAAAATTCTGCCAGTGCTAGCGAAATTCTCGCTGGCGCGCTAAAAGATAATCGTCGAGCTACAGTAGTAGGCTCTCGTACTTATGGTAAGGGACTGGTACAGTCGGTACACACTCTTTCTGATGGTGCGGGTATAGCAGTAACTATTGCTCGTTACTATCCTCCTAGCGGCGTTGATATCGA
Organism: Xenococcaceae cyanobacterium; assembly: GCA_051657945.1. Lineage (GTDB taxonomy): Bacteria > Cyanobacteriota > Cyanobacteriia > Cyanobacteriales > Xenococcaceae > CAZJTL01. The sequence goes on from JBOFLQ010000302.1 coordinate 21,647, forward strand.
CCATAAAGGAATTGCACCCGATATTCAACTCGACCTTACTAAAGAACAAATACTTAGTTTACAAACCAATCCATCTTTACTAGCAACACGTTCCGATCCTCAATATGCAAGAGCGATCGCCATTTTGAAAGATCGAGGCATCAGTCAGAAAAGTCCTACTCCTCAACCGATGAGTATTAGATAGGGGATAGGGGCAAAGGGCAATGGGCAAAGGGCAATGTCAAAAGTCAACACTTCGACAAGTGGAACACTGACCAGTCAAAAGTCAAAAGTCATTTCCTATTCCCTAATCCCTATCCCCTTTATGTCACATTTAGCTAGAATTGTTATTTTCCCGATTAAGTCCCTCGATGGGGTGGAGGTCGATCGCGCTACTTTACTAAAAGGAGGGGCTTTAGTTGGCGATCGCTCGTTTGCGATCTACGACACTCAGAAAGTTTCCAGCCTGTAGTTTTGTAAGGCGCGTCAATTCTGGCGGCACACGCTTTGCCGAGGTTACCTCGGCTCGTCAGCGGCCGCAAGGTTACATCATTATTGACCGAGAAGCGCCGTACTCGACTATTCCATGTGTCTGTTCTTTCTTGAAGCGTGGATATCCAATCCCCCCAAACCCCCAGAATTGCGGGGGGTTTGGGGGGATTTATGGCAAAAAAAATTTTTTTTTAGATGATGTACGACTCTTGCTCGATTTTGTTACCAAACCTCGGCAAGGCAACGGCTGTAGCGAAATCGGCTAACATGTCGAGCAGCGTTTTATATTTGGCGATACGGACTTATATATTATTTGCTCTTAATAAGTACCAGCGAAGAAAACGAAGCGGCTTTGAAGATTGAAGAACCTGCCAAACTGAGCGATCCGCGTAAAAAATAATAGAATTAGGGATTAGGTGTTGCTGAGTAAAAACATGAGTTCAGATCGCGCAGAGTCACAGAGCCACAGAAAATAAGAGTTTGAGAAAGATTTAATGATTCAATCCCTGCTGTATTATATTTTCTATCTACCTGAGCAAGAAGCCGTTATACAGCATTCATGTAGGGCGATTGGAATTCCTCGACAAAGAGTCCTAACTTCTCGGCACAGGCACGCGCTTTAGGACAATCTTTGGAAACGCCAACGTACATGTAATAATCCCAGCCAAAATGTACGAAGGTTGACTCACCTTCAAATCGACACCATATTTCATTCCTCAGCACTTTCCGAAACGTTGATGCCAGTTCTTTGAGGCTTAACTGTTTCCCCTCTACCAGCAATGTAGGTAGCTTTTTAGAGTTTTCTAGTCCGCGAATCTGAAGTTCCACAACAGCAGCTTCCCGCAGGAAATCAAGGGCAGCTTCAATGTAAGCTGCCTCAACTCGAATATATTCCTTGACAGGCACTATTTCACCAACTTCACCAAAAGAAGTCCACTCCTGGTGAGTGTATCTACCCTTCTCGTCACGGAAGACAGGATTGTATTTTGTTACACGGTACTGATACATCGCTTTGGCAAAGGTGTTTCTTTCCTTCTGTCTAACTACATATTATGCCGCCTAGCTTACATTGAATCAATCGATCGCATAAATCTCTGCAATTGCCGACTTTCTAATTCTAGAACGCGACGGGCAAAATCGCGATCGCTATCCAATAAATCGTCGAATGTATGTACTGGAATTGCTAAAATACGAGTTGTTTGGCTGCTGGCAATAATTGTATTTCTCGATTGACTGTGGGCTAACACATCTAGTTCGTCCAAAGTTTGCCCCGAATGCAGGCTTTCAACTCGAACTTCACCTTCAGTTAGTTGGTAATGAATTTCCGCATCACCGTTAAGTAAAAGTAGTAATTCTCGACAAGTATCGCCAGCCTCTGTAATTACTTGATTTTGTGTATAGGTTTTTACCTCAGCCATTTCTGCAAGAGAAACTAATGTTTCCGAATGCATTCGATGGAAAAAATCGCTGTTGAACAGATAAACTACCTTTTCTAGAATGGGGAATGCATCTAGAGAGGGATAAGGAATCGGTAGAGATAGAATTAATCCAGCCGTTTCCCTCAGTAAAGTTGAGTCATCGCTGCTAAATTGCGAGGCAAGGGCTTTTCCTCGTTCTCGATCGAGTTGGGCAATGATGTAAAGACAGGCTGTTTGAATCGATGGATTTCGATCCCAAAGTAGTGTTTCTAGATACTGTAAAATCTCTTCTGAGGAAGATTCTAGAGAACAAGCGATCGGATCTCTGGGTTGGATTAAAGATCTCAGAATTTCTGGATGCAGACGTTCTTGCCAATGTTCTGCTTCGAGTAATTCTACCAAAGCTACTGGTGACATTTGCCCTAAAGATAAACCTAACTCGCTCGCAACAGAACTGTTTTGTTGCGTTGCTAAGATTTCTAAGATGGATCGGACAATTAGTTCTTTTTTGTGATAGATACTTTCCTGTAGTAGTGTTAATACTGCCTGATGCTGAGAGAGAATTGGCTGATTCAAGGCGCGATAGCAGGCGATTAAATTTGGTAATTGTGCCAATAAAAACTCAGCACGTCGCTGTTCTCCTGCTTCTGGGGAAAAGCCGCTCAAAATCCACTCTTCTTCTTGAGTTGTGATGGAATATTGCTGCCTTAAAGCACGAACTTCGCTGGATTTTTGTTGCAGAAGTCGATCGAAATTTTCGCTGCTGGGCTGTTGTTGTTGTAGTAACATCAACCTTTCTAGAGATTTGCGATAACCACTCAAGCGAATTTGATTTTCCAAGCTGCGTTGGCGATCGGGATCGAGTAATTCTGGATTTTCAACTCCCAATTCTTCTAAAACTTCTCGGTGTTCGCCGTCGGTAATTCCCAATTCTCGACGCATTTGTTGCAGTACGCCCAGACTACTAGAATAGTTGACATATCCTTCTTCTAATGCTTCTCGTACAACTTCCTTATAGGCTTTGTGGCGATTTTCTCTGGTAAACTCTGGTAGTACTTTCGCCAAAACATAAACTTCGTGGGTATTCAAGTCATCAAGCGATCGCCCTTCTAAATATTGGGAGATATTTAGGTTTAGTTTGACTAACTGTTTGCGGAAACGGTTTGCTAGATTTTCTCGCGAGTATAAATCGGGGCTGCGATGCCAGGTTTTGTATACCCAAAGGGTGCTTAATAACACTAATCCCAGGTCGTAAGTGTATTGTACCCAAACGGGTAGGGTAGCAATAATAGGTCGTCCGCCGAAGATAAAGAAGAAGTTAAAAATAAAAAATGTGCAGAGGGTAAAAAGATGGTGGCGAATGAGATCTGCATGAAGATTGGGATAGCGTTTGCGGCTGCGTACTTTAATTTGTTTCTCGACAATCTGTCCCAAATAATAGGCGATCGCGGTAAATCCTCCCAATGTTAGAGGTACTGCCAATATTTTTGGGATATTTATTGTCTGTCCGAATATGTAAAAACCTGGGTTGAGAAGGGATGCGAGTTGGTCGGTTTGCCGCGCCCAAGCACCTGAAAAGTAATAGTCCCAATTACCCGCATATAAATAGTAGTAGACAAAATAGCCGATTACTAAACCCATGTATCCGTAACGTATAAAAGTTTCTGTGGGTTTATTCAAACTATCCCAGTAATCGCGTTCGGCATCGATATCGATACAGGGATTTTGGCAAGCAACGCAAGAACTTTGTTCTTTACCGTCGGGTAAAACGATCCGACACATAGATTGGGTAATTGTTCGATCGCTGGTATGGGCTTTACTACTTAACAATCCACCTGGTTCGCTGTATATTTTCTGTACGGGTGCCATCGGACAAAAGTATTGACACCAAGACTTTCCACTGTAAAAATAGCCAACCCCAATCGCTGCGGCAATTGTAAATAACAACCATAATGCCAACACTAGGCGATCGGCATTAAAAAACAAAATTCGTCCGCATAATCCCACAAACAGCCAGGCAAACTGAAGGTAGTGATAGTTTCTACCCAACCAGGAATCTGGTTTGACTTTTGCTAATTCGTAGCGGACTTTTCCAGTTTTTGCGTTTTCCCGTTTGAATTGTCGTTGTTTGTTAATTGCACGAGGAATTTGGGATAGGAAGGACAGAGGGCAAATTCGCCGCCATACCTCATGTCCGAACACTAGTAAAATGAAGATAGCACTGGGAACGATCGCACCCCAAAATAAAGTTGTCCCCAATGGATAAGGCTTCTCGGATAAACATTTCCCCTGTACGGAAATACAGGTATCGGATAATCGCAACGGACTCCAGGGATGATTTGGTACTGTCAAAGCTGGAGTCCAAGGATCGTAAAACAGCGAGGCAATAACTAAAAGCCATGCGATCGTTAGTACCCAGCGAACATGATGCATTTGCTTTTCGGGCAGTTGTGGTAGCATATTCTAGTTGTTCCGAGTAGCTATTTAATCCATAAAATTATTATCCATCAGAAGTGTTTGCTACTATTAAAATCTCTATAAAAATCGAATTTATTAGATGAGAAATATAAAAGCGATTGAAAATAAACGTATATTTTCAATCACTGCGATCGCAATAATTGTAGTAACTATTTTAATTAAAATCGCGATCGCGTTGCTCCTGACAAGTACGATTGGTTGGGAGGCTGGATTGCATTTTTGGGTGTTTTAGTGATTATGTATGCGCCTCGGCATTAGAGTTAAAGCAAATCGATGAAAATGTTCATAGGGCAGTCTTCGAGCGAATGTGCAATAGCTTACAATTATTTCCTTATGACATCAGGTAAACAAACTCCTGATGAAATTAATACTCAAATTCAATACCGTTCGCTCGAGAAACTAGCTGCATCAGAAAAACGCTATCGTCAATTGGTAAAAAGTCTACGATAAATAGTTTTTAATATTAATAAAAAAGGTTGTTTTGCATTTTTAGTCTAAAGTAAATAATCATAATGTAAGAAACTTAAGAGCCTCAGGAATTAAAATTAGTATTGATGATTTTGGTACGGGCTAGTCTTTTTTAACTTATTTACATAGTTTTCCTTTAGATACTATCAAAATCGATCGCTCTTTTATTAACAAAATTGATGAACGAGGAAGAAATAAAGAAATAGTTGAAGCAATTATTCTTTTAGCACATAAATTAGGAATGGATGTAGTTGCCGAAGGAGTAGAAACTAAAGAACATTACCAACAACTTCGTCTTTTAGGTTGCGATCGAGTACAAGGATATTTATTTTCACGAAGTCAGAAGTCACCGCCCCGTCGTCTTACGGCGGGGTCTCTGTGACCACCCAGATCGACAAGTACAGTGACAAAGTTATTATCTTCTACTGCTCGATCGAATTATTGAAATCGAGTATTGTTTAAAAACGAATTTTTAAAATTATTTACTTGATAAATCGAAAAAACAAGTCAATAAATTAAAAATACGATCGCTCGATCGCGCGATCGAGACAATTTCCTCACCTGTTCGATCGCTAATTATCTAAAAAACTTCCAGCCAGATTGCTTTTTCCCATCGAAACAAATTGCCCCACTCAACTAAGATCTCGGGATACTTAGTTCTAGAAATTAATCGCTTCTCAACTACTGTTCCCATATCTGAAGATTTAGACTTAAACACCGCATCTCCAGGCTGAAGAATTAGATAAACTGCCCAACCCAAATGTAACTGGTCGTTATGGTTTAAGTCTAAAATTCTGATGGTAGAAAACCATTCCCAAAAAGCTCTTTGTAAATCTGCTTTTGAGATAAAAGTACTCCAGCGTTGACCTCGATCGTTCCAGTAGCTTACCCAACAGGACTTTTTGTGGATGCCTGTATCCTTTAGGATGCGGTCGATTTTTAAGGTTTTACCTCTGAAAATTAAGGTAATGACTGCTTTTAGTTGCGCTAGATCGAGAACAGAGTTTATCATGGTAGTTGAATAAATGCTCCACAAGAGTATGTTTGAGAGAAAGCGCTTTAACTTTGGTCGGTAGAAGCGCTTTCTTTTTGTTTATTATTGCATATTGTAGGTAGGTGATTCAATAGCTGGATAAATACAAGTTAGTTATCTATGAATGAGATTTTCATAAAGCATTTAAATAGATAGACTACTGAAAGTTAGAGTACACTCTCAGTAAGCGATCGAGGAATATGACAGTGGAGGTTAGACTTAAAAAACTCAGAGAAAATCAAGGATTATCTCAAAATGCACTGGCAAGAAAATTGGAAATGTCTCTTGCTAATATCCAGAAAATTGAATACGGTAAGGCAAAATCAATTCCACTCGATACCCTTGAGAAACTATGTCTGGCTCTCGATTGCGAAGTTGGTGATTTGTTGGTGATTATTCGCGATCGCAATGCTCAATCTGAGCGAGTGTAATTTATTATTCTTGTTTTAACAGCGAATTTTTATACTCTCAGTGGAATAGCTTAATCGTTCGTCGATCTAACAGTTATTCGGTGTAGAGTCCGATCGTAGCTTCGATAAAATTTTGCCAGATTTGGTTAGGTTGCCAGATTTGTTCGAGATAGCGACGGGAAGTTTCTTCTGTGTAGCCTTGGCGAAGCCGATGATAGAGATAAATCATAGCGGAGACACGCATATTTTTGGCGCAGTGTACCCAAGTTTTGCGATCGCTATTTTCATCTAATAGATCGGCAAGGTTTTCAAAGTCGTCTAGGGTAGGGTATTCAAAATCAATCGGAATACCAACATATTCCATTCCCAAGCTTTCAACGATCGCTTTTTCATCGGGATTCCAGTTACTTGAAGCAGGGGTGGCGAGATTGACAACTAAACTGTATCCCTCGGCTCGAATATCGGAAAACTGTTTGGTGCTGGGCTGTCCAGAGGTGGCAATGGTAGGAGAAATAGGGAGAAATGCTTCGATTTCAAGTAGTGGTGAGGTCATATATTTGTGGTATGGGGACATTCTCTCGAACGTCCCGATCGACGATCTATCTACTGAACTACTACCGCTTCAGTTTTGTCGCTATCTAAATCTAATTGCTTTTGTTGCAATGCCGTACAGAGACGATTGAGGGCGCTGACATAAGCACGGGCAGAAGCAACAATAATGTCGGTATTAGCCGATCGACCCGAATACACTATGTCATTATGACGCAAGCGAATAGTCACTTCCCCGATCGCATCGATACCAGCAGTAACTGACTGTACCGAAAATTCAATCAACTCGTTAGGTACGTTAACGACTCGATTGATTGCTTTATAGATAGCATCGACCGGTCCTGTACCGATCGCGGCATCGGTTAATTCTTCACCTTCTGGATTTCTTAAAGTTACGGTAGCTGTGGGACGAGAGCGATCGCCACAGGAAACTTGAACCAACTCCAAACGAAATAGTTCGGGTGGTTGTTTGATTTCGTCGTTGACGATCGCCTCAATATCCCAATCGCTAATTTCTTTTTTCTTATCGGCAATTTCTTTAAAGCGCACGAAGGCTTTATTTAATTCATCGTCAGATACTTCAAAACCCAATTCTTTGAGGCGAGTGCGAAAAGCATTGCGACCAGAATGTTTGCCCAAAACGATTTGATTGTTAGTCAAACCGATCGACTCGGCATCCATGATTTCGTAGGTCAGTTTATGCTTTAGTACTCCGTCTTGGTGAATTCCCGATTCGTGAGCAAAAGCATTAGCACCGACGATCGCCTTATTTGGTTGTACCATCATTCCCGTCAGGTTGGAAACCAAACGAGAAGTTCTGTAAATTTGCGTCGTATCGATTTTGGTTAAAGGTTCGATCGAATCCGTCGGTCTGCCTAGGAATGAATTAAAATACTGACGGCGGACGTGCAACGCCATTACCAATTCCTCTAAAGCTGCATTCCCAGCTCTTTCGCCGATGCCGTTAATTGTACATTCTAATTGTCTTGCACCATTTTTAACTGCTTCGAGGAAGTTAGCCACAGCCAAACCGAGGTCGTTATGTCCGTGAACGGAAATAATTGCCCGATCGATGTTGGGAACGTTTTCTTTGATGCCGCGAATTAAGCTACCAAATTCGCTTGGAGTAGTATAACCAACCGTATCGGGAATATTAATCGTCGTCGCACCAGCCGCGATCGCTGCTTCTAAAACTTGATAGAGAAATTCAGGGTCGCTACGTCCTGCATCTTCGGGAGAAAATTCAATGTCGTCTACAAAAGATTTGGCATAAGCGACCATTTCGGGAACAATTTTTAGTACTTCCGCCCTGGTTTTACGCAGTTTGTATTCTAAATGAATGTCAGAAGTTGCCAAAAATGTGTGAATTCTGGGCTTGGAAGCTGGTTTTAAAGCTTCGGCTGCCGTTTTGATGTCATGTTCGGTTGCTCTTGCTAAGCCACAAATAGTCGGCCCACCTTCAACGCCAACAGCTTCGGCGACTTTTTGGACTGCTTGGAAATCTCCCAAACTAGCATAGGGAAATCCCGCTTCGATAACATCTACGCCAAGTTTTGCCAAAGCGCGAGCGATCGTCAACTTTTCTTCAACATTGAGCGTTGCCCCTGGAGATTGCTCGCCATCTCTGAGGGTAGTGTCAAAAATAATAATACGGTCTGGTTGATGATTCATGACACAATTAAATTTTAAATATTGAGTATTTTTAACAGAATTTGCTTTAGCTTTATTCTTACTTGCGAATTATTGTAGCTTTTTTGTTATTACTTAGAGTAACTATAGATCGTTTTTTTCTATATAGGCGCGAACGTCATTTAAATCTATATATCTATCGGTAGCATTTCTTAATTCACGGGCGATCATTCCTTCAGTTGATACTACTGTTATATGAGTATTTTTAGACCTTAATAATTCAATTGCCCTTTCAAAATCGCCGTCTCCACTGAAAAGAATTACTCGATCGTATTGGTCTACCGTATTAAACATATCGACAACAATTTCTATGTCGAGGTTAGCTTTTTGAGAATAACGACCAGAACTATCGTCATAATATTCTTTAAGAATTTTGGTTCTGACTGTGTAACCCAAACTAATTAATGCATCTCTAAATCCTCTTTGATCTTGCGAATCTTTTAATCCTGTATACCAAAAAGCATTAACCAGACTGACAGTTATATCTTTGGTAAAATAGTCTAAAACTCGCCTAGGATCGAAAAACCAACCATTTTTTTGCTGCGCGTAGAACATATTATTACCGTCCACAAAAATAGACAGACGGTCTCTTATACAATTATTACGACAGTCCATAGAAACTAATACCTAGTAATTTTAGATAAAAATGTTAGAGTAGCCTTTATTATATGCAACAAGTATAGCATTTATAGTTAATTCAAATAGTCGATCGTTGAGGAGTTTTTGAAATATTTAGTATTAACCAGACAAAAGTTTAGCTCGATTTAGGGATTAGGGATTAGAGAGTAAGGATTAGAAAAACACTAAAATTAACAAACTTCAAAAATAATAGATAATTTTTACTTTTTAAAATTATAATTTAAATATGTTTTAGCTAATTAATTGTCTCGATCGTCTCTTTTTAGTTGCTGTTTTCTTTAAACAGTTATTTTGATAAATTATAAGAACACCAATCACTCCAGCCACCGGGGTAAAGTTTGGTATTGGTAAATCCAGAAAGTTCTAGAGACAAAAGATTAACGCAAGCGGTTACGCCAGAACCACAATAGACAATTATCTCTCGTTCTTGTTGGTAGGGTTGCCATAACTGTTGTTGTTCTGGTTTGGTTCGTAAATAACCGCGATCGTCAGTAACGTTTTGCCAGGGAGCATTAATTGCACCAGGGATATGTCCTGCGATCGGGTCGATCGGTTCGCGATCGCCCCTGAAACGCTCGCTTTCGCGAGAGTCAATCAAAACAGTATTAGGGCGAAGATTTCGAACTGTCTCGATATCTACAACCCAGTCCGATCGCAGTTGTGGTTTAAAAAATCCCTGTGAGAGTTTTGAAGGTATTTCGTCGGTAACTGGGTATCCTTCTTCGAGCCAAGCTTGCCAACCACCATCGAGTAAAGCTACTTTTTGGTGACCGAGGTAACGCAACAACCACCACAGACGCGCGGCAAAAGCGAAACGAGAATCATCGTATGCCACAACAAGAGTTTCATTTTGCTTGATGCCGATCGCGGTTAGTTTTTCGGCAAAAACATCTATATTGGGTAGGGGATGACGACCGCCGTGTTTGTTTACTGGTGCGGAAAGGTCTTTATTTAAATCGAGATAGTAAGCACCAGGGATATGACTGGTTAAATATTGTTGGTATCCTAATTCTGGTTGCGAAAGCGAAAAACGACAATCTACAACTACAATTTGTGTATCTTCGAGTCGTTCGGCGAGCGATCGGGCAGAAAGGAGCGATAGAAAAGATTTGGTTTTAGTCATTGACTAAGGTTGATGTTTCTGGATTAAATAGCTTAATAATTAGTAAAAATTGCGATTGTTTTCAATACGAAACTTTTTTTGATCGCTAGCAACTCAAAAACGAGTTTGTTTGAAAACTTTTAGACATTCAAAGCTTCTATCCGTAAACTATCTGCCATCGATCGGCAAAAAGTTTCTTTTGGGTTCGGCTTTAGTTTAGCTAAATGATCCTGCTAATTTCAGCCAAATAGTTAAGTTTGTATAAGCGATCGGGATAAATGATGTGTTATGGCTCAGATATTGATTATTGACGATGATTATTCAACTCAACTACTACTCAAAAGAACTTTAGCCTCTCAAGGTTACGAAATTACTTTAGCAAGCAACGGTGAGGAAGGATTGGCAAAAGCGCTGGAATTACGACCAGCTTTGGTTGTTTGCGATTGGTTGATGCCGCGCATGAACGGGTTAGAAGTTTGTCGTCAACTCAAATCTACACCAGCACTCTCGACTACTTTTTTTATTTTACTTACTGCTTTAGACTCGGTAGAAGATCGAGTTAAAGGATTGGATGCGGGTGCGGACGATTTTTTGTGTAAACCGATCGAAATGTATGAATTAAAGGCAAGGGTAAGAGCGGGATTGCGCTTGCATCAACTCAGCCGCGATCTTCAAGAACAAAAACAATTACTAGAAGCAGAATTGGCAGAAGCAGCCGAATACGTCAGTACAATTTTGCCACCACCTCTAAAGAATCGAGCGGTGGGGATCGATTTTCGTTTTTTACCTTCACGCCAACTAGGTGGGGATTGTTTTGATTATTATTGGCTCGATTCAGAACATTTAGCTATTTACTTATTGGATGTTTCGGGTCACGGTTTGCGAGCGGCGCTACCTTCACTCTCGGCGGTCAATGTAATTCGATCCCGATTGCTCGATCGCGTTGATTACTACCAGCCGAGTGAAGTTTTGGGCGGCTTGAATCGCACTTTTCAGATGAACGAACGCAACGATAAATATTTTACTATTTGGTACGGCGTTTACAATATTAATAAACGAGAAATTACTTATGCTAGTGCGGGACATCCACCTGCGGTGTTATTATCGCTCGACAGCAACAAAAAGATTATCGATAAGCGCCTGAAAACACCTGGGGTTCCGATCGGCATGTTTCCCGATGTTAATTATATGAATGCTTCTTGTCGAATTAATCCTCAATCGAGTCTTTACGTGTTTAGCGATGGAATTTATGAAATCGACCAATCAAAAAGCATGATTTGGGGATTAGACAAATTTATCGAATTGCTGAGGGACTATAAAAAAATCCCCCAGCGCAATCTCGATACACTACTAGAACGAGTACAGGCTTGTAACCCTCAAGCTAATTTTGATGACGACCTTTCAATAATGCAAATTGATTTTTATTAATCGAGCAATTAATTTAAAAATAAATATTTTTGTTATTTAAGTATTTTGCTGTATTTTTTGTTCTAATTCGTGGCGATCGGAGATGATTGGAAATACTCGATCCATACTAGTTAATTCAAATAACATTTTGATTTGATCGTTAAGCGAACAAACATATAATTCCGCTCCAGCGGCACGAACGCTTTTAAGAGATTGAGCTAAAGCGCCCAAACCAGAGCTATCCATAAAAGTGACATCTGTAAAATCTACTAACACTATTTCAGCTCCATTCTCGACAATGCGATCGATTTCCTGTCGAAATTGATGAACCTGCGTCCCGTCTAAAATACCCGAAGGTTGAATAACTTTGACCATACCGTTCGCGTAATACGATATTTACTCTAGATAATATTTCGTCAGTATAGCAAAGGGAAAACCTCACTAGGGGATAGGGATTAGAGATTAGGGGATAGGGGATAGGGGATAGGGGTAAAAAAGTGCTGAATGTTTAGTACTGAATGCGAATGCTTAAAGCAGGGACTAGATAATAGATAATAAGTAAAAGCTGAAAGCTGAGCGCTGAGTGTTGACGATGATGGAAAGTTACGATGTCATTATTATCGGTGCGGGTCACAATGGATTGGTCTGTGCTGCCTACTTACTCAAAGCAGGCTATAGTGTATTGTTGTTAGAAAAACGTCCAGTCCCAGGCGGAGCGGCGACAACTGAAGAAGCAATGCCTCAAGAAGCGCCTGGTTTCAAGTTTAATCTTTGCGCGATCGATCACGAATTTATTTTTCTGGGCCCAATTATTGAAGAATTAGAATTAGGAAAGTATGGCTTAGAATATCTTACTTGCGACCCCCATACCTTTTGTCCCCAACCCGATGGCAAATATTTTTTAGCTCATAAATCTCTAGAAAAAACTCGCATCGCGATCGCCCGTTACAGCTCGCGAGATGCCGATAAATACGTCGAGTTTATCAACTATTGGTCGCGTCTAATGGGAGCGGTTGCGCCAATGTTTAATGCACCTCCCCACGCTTTGTTGCAGATTGCCAAAAGTTTCAACCGCAAACAATTACAAGATGTCTTTGCCATAGCAGGTTCTACTAATAAAGCGCTAGATTTCATTCGTAATTTAGTTACTTCTCCAGAAGATTTACTGAACGAGTGGTTCGACACTGAAATTGTCAAAGCGCCATTAGCTAGACTCGCCGCCGAAATTGGTGCGCCACCATCGCAAAAAGGTATTACCGCAGGTTTGATGATGCTAGCGATGCGTCACAATCCAGGAATGGCTCGACCAAGAGGCGGTACGGGGGCGCTGACGCAAGCTTTAGTGAAATTAGTTACTAGTCTTGGTGGCGTTATTCTCACCGAACAAATGGTAAAAAGCCCGATTATAGAAAATAATCGAGCTGTAGGCGTTCGTGTTGTTGGTGGTAAGGATTATCTCGCCAACAAAGGAGTCATTTCTAATATCGACGTACAGCGTTTATTTTTGCAATTATTAGAACCTGGCGATGCTAGCGCTATTAATCCCCAATTAAGAGAAAAAATCGAACGTAGAATTGTCAATAATAACGAGACTATCTTAAAAATAGATTGCGCCCTATCCGAAGCGCCTCGTTTTGAGGCTTATAACCATACAGACGAGTATTCAATTGGCACGATTTTGATTGCCGATTCGGTCAAACACGTCGAAGAAGCTCACTATTTAGCTACAATTGGCAAAATTCCCGACACAAACCCTTCTATGTATCTAGACGTGCCTACGATGTTAGATCCTTCTATGGCACCATTAGGAAAACATACTCTTTGGATTGAATTTTTTGCTCCCTATCAAATTGCTGGTGCGGAAGGAAAGGGTTTAAACGGTACTGGTTGGACTGATGAATTAAAAAATAAAGTAGCCGATCGCGTCCTGGATAAATTAGCTGATTACGCTCCCAATCTCAAACACTCTATCATTGCGCGTCGAGTTGAAAGTCCTGCCGAATTGGGGGAAAGATTGGGTTCGTACAAGGGTAATTACTACCACATTGATATGACTCTCGATCAAATGATTTTTTTGCGTCCTTTGCCAGAAATAGCTAATTACAAAACTCCAATTAAGAATTTATATCTAACTGGTGCGGGTACTCATCCAGGCGGTTCGATTTCGGGTATGCCAGGACGAAATTGCGCTCATGTATTCTTGCGATCGCACCAACCTTTAATTGCTAAAGTACAAAGATCGATTATGTCCGCATTTGGATTAGGGGATAGGGGATAGGGGATAGGGGCTAGGGGCTAGGGGCTAGGGGCTAGGGATTAATTTCGATCGCATCTCTCAAACTATAGCGCTACAATACATTTGTATTAATTAAAGGGGAATTAAACTCAAGTTTTCGCATTAAACTATAGCGCTACAATACATCTGTATTAATTAAAGGGGAATTAGACTCGAGTTTTCAGATTAAACTATAGCGCTACAATACATCTGTATCAATCAAAGGGGAATTAGACTCAAGTTTTCGCATTAAACTATAGCGCTACAATACATCTGTATCAATCAAAGGGGAATTAGACTCGAGTTTTCGCATTAAACTATAGCGCTACAATACATCTGTATTAATTAAAGGGGAATTAGACTCGAGTTTTCGCATTAAACTATAGCGCTACAATACATCTGTATCGCTCCAATTAGAATTAAACTCGAATTTTTATGTTCGATCGCGCACGAGAAATTTTTAATAGGGGGTTAAACTATATTCTGATTCTCGATCGTCTTTTGCTGAAATCGTTGTGCTGTAGCTAAACTTTCTTCAAAGTAAAAATTTTTCTTAACTGCTTTGTAGACAAAATCGAGAATAAATTCTTTGGGCATGGTGAAGAGAACTTTAATGAATCGAGGTATTTCTTGGGCTGGTTTGTAGCGTAAATTGACTAAGTATGGTCGAGAAAAATGGTAAGCGAGAATGCGGCGATCGTATTTATCTGCCATAGTGCGAAAGCGATCGCCCATACCATCTAATCTACTGGCAATTTCTTCCCTAGTCCGCCCGTGAATCTTTTCTAAGAAACTGCCGTTTTCTTCTTGGCTTCTCGGTTGAGTAGCTTGTCCTTCATAACTGCGCCAACCTACTTCTATTTCGGGATGATAGATCGCATCTCCATACAAACCCAATCTAATGTACCATTCATAATCGGCAGTAGAACCAACATCGTCAGCAAATTGCATTCCCACATCTAATAATTCGCGGCGCATCACTAGAGAATGAATACTAGTATAAATCGGGCCGATAAAATAACTTGCCATACTGCTGACAATGCCATTTCTCAGTTGAGGGGTGCGATCGTCGTTGTCAAAAAATCTTTCTCCCAACCAATTAAAATCGGCTATTTTCAACCAGTTACTAGCTTTATCGATATCTCTAGTTCTAGCCGCAGCGCACACTGCCGTAGGATTATTTTTGAGACTTTGTATAGCTATTGTCAACCATTCTGGTTTCCAGAGATCGTCGCTAGTAAGAATACAGAAATAAGGATTGGTTACTTTCCTCAAGCCAAAATTCCAAGCTTGATAAACATTGCCCGATTTTGGTAATTGTATTAATTCAAATCTAGAATCGCGATCGGCAAAATCTTGTATTATTTCCCAAGAACCATCGTCAGAAAAACCGTCGATAACCAGACAACGCCAATCTTGATAAGTTTGTCCGATTAAGGAATTCAAACACTCGGTAATATATTCTCGCTTATTGTAATTAGGCAGTATTACATCAACAGTCATTATTTAAGGGGGTAGGGGTTAGGGATTAGGGATTAGGGATTAGGGATTAGGGATTAGGGATTAGGGATTAGGGATTAGTCAAAAGTCATTATCCGATGCCCGATGCCCGATGCCCGTTGCCCAATGCCCGTTGCCCGATGCCCGTTACCCCACGAACAAACTACCTAATTTTTTCTTGTAAATATACAACAGAATTACGTCGTTTTTTGGTTTTGCGCGATCGCGTCAAATACAAATAAATCAGAAAGACAAAATTGAATAGACGCGATAAGTCGGCACCAAAAAAGTTCATTGCTGGAGTAATCAGCATCGGAATCGATAAAATTGAAGTAGCTGTCGATTTGAGTACGGGGCTGCTATCTGAAAAACGACTGTATGCCCAACCAATGATTGCTCCATTGATCAAAGCAGCGATCGGCGCGCCTAGATAACCAAAATCAAAAATTAAGTTGCCAGGATCGCTAAACCAACCAGCCCTAACGATCGGCATCTCCCGCGCAGTTAAGGCAGAAACTTTGTCTAAATTGCTTCTAGCAAAGTCGGAAAAGCCGCCATCTAAACCCGTTTGCGATAGCAATCGATGAAATACGAAAAAGTAGCGCAAACCCCAGGTGTGCATTTCTGTTGTCGTCGATATTCTGGCGATTACTCCTCCCGAAGCAACTGTACCGCCAGCATACATTGATAGTTCGGCGACTGGCGTAAATAAAGATTCTGGTGAATTTTTAGCAAAAGGAAAAAACCAATCTTTTTTAACAGCTTGGTATGCCTCTTCTAACACTTGAACTCTACTTTCTTTTGCCGCACCTGCCGTTCTTACCGAGGAACGAAGATTACTCAAAAATATTACTAATAAAACAATAGTGACAATAATTATGGCAATATTTTTTATATTTTTATTTAAGAGATTTTTTAGAGCAGCCTTTTTTGATAAAAAAGTAAAAATTTCACTTTTTTGTACTAAATAAATTGGGATAATTAAAGTCAATAAACTCATGAATAGAAGGGTTCGAGAATTATCCAAAATTGCAGCAACGATCGAACCAAAAATCCATGCTCCGAGTAGAAAGTATTTACTTTTCCTTTTTTTCTGAAATAAATTGGCCAGAAAGATACTTGTCGCAATTACCGTAAAACTGCTAAAAAGATTAGTATAAATGTAACTAAATAAATTGACATTTTCCTTGTTAGCTTGAGACATTGCCGCTCTGGTTAAATTGTTTTTGGCGGTATCTTGAAAACTCAAGTCTCCAGACAATAAACCCGAAACAAAAGCTTGTAATACTAGAGGAGCAATGACAATTAAAGCTAATAAATATAATTGATTTGCTTTGAGAATAATATCTTTAAAAGAAACTTTCGATTTAATTTTTTCACCCCAAATCAATCCAGCAATAAAAGTAATATTAACCAAGACATATATATAAGAATAAATTGAATCGATCTTGACTCTATATTCGTAAGGGCCAAAAGCAAAAACAATAAAAAATAAACTATTGACGAGAGTATAAATCAAACCAGGATGAAAAATTTCACCTTTTAACGCCCATTTTCTAATGGCGTAAATAATTAATCCGATTGAAACTATGGCGACTAATTCTTGATTTCCATCCATATAAATTTAATGGTTAATGTGGTGAATCTTTTATTTCTTGAAACAAAGTTTTATAACGACTAGCTTGCAGTTCGATATTAAACTCTCGTTCTGCTTTTTCGCGAGCGCGATCGCATAACCGAACATATCTCTGAGTATCTTCTATAACCCAAGTAATTCCTCTGGCTAAATCTTCAATTTCAAATGGCTCAGCTAGATAGCCATTTTGCTGATGTTCGACTATATCTTGTAAACCAGTAGAATTAAATGCTACTACTGGAGTTCCGCAAGCTAAAGATTCGCTGGCAGCTTGTCCGAAAGCTTCTTGCGTTGAGGGAACGATCGTCAAATCGGCAGCAGAATAAGTTAATCGCAAAGCAATATCGTCGTGCAGTACGCCAAGATATTGAACTGGAAAATTAACATCTAAAGGAGTTTCACTTTGAGACGCACCAAAAACGACTACGTGAAAATTATCTTGCCATGGAGATTGACTTAATTTTTGCAAAGCAGGAAGTAGAAGATGAAAACCTTTACGACGATCGCTAGTTGCCCAAAGAGCGCCGAATAAAATAATGTGTTTATTTTGAGGCAAGCCTAGTAAATTTTTGGCTAATGATTTATCAAGTGGTTTGTAAACGTTGAGATTTAAACCGTTGGGAATGACTTCAATTCTAGACTTAGCTAGCAGAGGGCTGTTACCCGCGCATTTAGCTAACCAGTGACTGGGAGTAACTATAGTTAAATTTAAATTTTGCCAAGCTTTGGCTTTGCGCTGCCAAATCCAGCGAGATAAATCCCAATCGGATTTGCTATTTAATTGCGGACAAGCGCCGCAGGAGAAAGTGTAGCGATCGCAATCTTGAGTATAGTGACATCCTCCCGTAAACGCCCACATGTCGTGCAGAGTCCAAACGATCGGCCGCTTAAATTTGGCGATCGTTTCGATTTGCAGATACCCGCCATTAATCCAATGTATATTTACTATGTCTGGATCGATCGCGGCGAGTTTTTTGGAGATTCGATCTGGCAACCACTGGAGTGAATAATTAGTACGCTGGCGAGACGGATAAAATTTTAGTGGCAATCCTTCCAAAATGGTTTTTAGGTGCATCATCTCTTTTTCTAGAGATGAATTGGGAGAAATTACCGCACTGTCATCGCTAATTTTTGATTGTACGAGCATCTGAGATTCTAAGCCGACTTTCTGCAATCCCTTATGCAGCCTAAAAGCGGCACGAGCAGCACCGCCTTCAAGATCGGAAGTGTTGAGCAGCAAGATTTTCATTAAATAGATATTATCTCAGAAGTAAGGGATAGGGAATAGGGAATAGGGAATAGGGAATAGGGAATAGGGGATAGGGGATAGGGAATAGGGGATAGGGGATAGGGAATAGGGGATAGGGAATAGGGGATAGGGAATTGAACCATGAACTATGAACCATGAACCATAATTATTTTTTCGATCGCAGTAATTTTTTAATTGTGTTTTTGAAATAAACGGTTGGGCTGAAATCTTTGAATAAAGTTTTTTGAATGTAATTGTCGGCAAGGCGATCGCGAATTAAAAAAGGCGGATGTTTTAGAGGGAATGCCATGTTTTCAACTGGGATGTTCGCATATTTACTATCCTTTTCTTTGGTGCGTGTCGCTTGTTCGCCGAAACCAACATTGCTTATTAAATTAACATTGGGAACGACAGTCAAATAATTTTGCAACCAAATCGAAAGCATCCACTGATAATCCCAAGTGTTAATTTCATTTTCATAAGTTGCATCTAACAATAAATGCCAATATCTAACCGCTTGACGATCGCCAAAAATATCTTTTAACCATTTGCCATCCCTAATCGTCGGCCAAAGTTTCATATCTGTATCGAAATGCTGCCATGCCCTGCGCCAAGTCGCCCAACCCCAAGAATAATGATAGCGGGAAAAATAATAACTCCAATCGGTTCTTTTTCTGCCAAATAAAAAGTTTTGTCCGCAAATCATACCAACGCGATCGTCGTGTCGGTAATATTCCAGCAATTCTTCGCAGAAAGAGAAAAAAGTCGCATCGGGCAAACAATCATCTTCGAGAATTATTGCCTCTTCAACTAACTCGAATGCCCAATTTAAACCCGATGAAATTCTCTGCTTAGTGCCTAAATTAGCCTCTGCAAAATTAGTTAAAACTTCGCAATCCCAGTCAACATCATCGATAATTGCTCTAGTTTGTTGACATTTTTCTGCTTCTTCGGGGCGATCGCTGCGGGGGCCATCAGCGACGACTAGCAATTTTTTCGGTTTGGCGTGACGTATTGCTTCAAATACTTTTTTAGTTGTGTCTGGTCGATTAAAAATCAGAAATATTACGGGAGTTTTCATCGATCTGGCGCTAGAACTACTACTTTTATCTAAAAAATCATTTTTTTTAACTGATTTATATAAATTAAATTGCGACGAAAGCGCAGGGGAATAAATAGCGCTTTGGTTAACATCCAGCCATTGTAGAACATGCGGGGAGAAATCAAACAGCTCACATGAGAAGAAATAGCATAGGAAATTGCCGTAGCGATCGCAGCACCGACACCATCCTGTCGAGGAATCAGCCAAAAGTTCAACAGAATGTTGCTAATTGCCCCCATTGAGGTAGTGATAAAACTAAATTGACTGAGATTTTCTGCCATTAACCATTGATGGCTAGCTATACCTAAAAAGACGAAGGGACCAGCCAAAATATGAAAGAATAAAATATTTCCAGCAGATGTAAATTCTTCGCCCAACAACCAAGGCAAAACTGTTTTTGAAGTCAAAATAATTACGACAACCAATGATAGCGACAACCACGCCATCAGATCGTATAGCTGTTGTAATTTGTTTCGATATTCTTCTTTACTTTTCGTTCTGGCTCTAATAATACTGGGAAAGACAGAAGAACAAACTGCTAGAGGGATAAAATACCAGAGTTCTGAAAATCTGACCGCCGCCGCATAGTTACCTGCTTCTTCCTTGGTTGACATCATTCCCAACATAACCATATCGATTCTCATGTAGATGCTAACCATAACGCTAGATAAAATTAGCGGCCAAGAATCTTTGAGTAAATTTTTAGCGACAGACAATTTTACGTCCCATTGCCAGATCGATTGTTTTTCACGAACGTAAACCCACACAAAGCCGAGCGCTTTTAAAATAGCATCTACAAATAACAAACAAACGAATGCAAATAAAGGAAACTTAAAAATAATAAAAATTAATTTGCAAACAGAAGAAATAATTAATTGAGAACTTCGAGCAATCACAGCCGCGCTCGACTGTACTCTTGATTGAAACCAACAATCAATCGCATCAAAAGCTGTAAACGTCATGCTTCCTGCGATAATTACCGTCATTCCCGCCATTTCCCGATCGCTAACAAACAATTTTGCAGCCAGAAAAGTTATGGCAATCACGATCGAACTACCGATTAATCTAATTACAAAACTAGTTCCTAATATTTCTGGTATTGCTTCTTCATCTTCAACAATATTGCGGATGACGATCGAATCTAAACCGAGTTTGGCAACTGGATCGAATAAACCAACAAAAGCGATACAGATGTTTAATTTGCCATAATTGGCAGGGCCTAAATATTTCATCATCCAAATCCCGATCGACAGCGATAATGCCATCGTCAGGAACTTTTCACCCGAGAGCCAGCCTATATTACTAACAATTTTTAATAGACTAGGACTCAGTTTTTGACTCAAGTCAGTCAATTTTTTATGCATTCACAGTTCGTTACATCATCAGCTAAAGCATTTTAAGAGATAACAATTATATTTTGCTAATAAATACTAAACAATCTCACAAGACAAGCTATAGTTATTCGCTTGCCGATGAGTGTAATTGTTGCGAATTTCGTACTTCTAAATAAATCAGTAAGGCATTGAGATCGGCTGGGTTGACTCCACCGAGACGCGATGCTTGACCGATGGTTAGCGGTTTGATTTTTGTGAGTTTTTCGCGCGCTTCCATTGATAAGGTTTCAATTTTTAAATATTCTAGATCGGATGGTAGCTTACGGTTGCTGTGACGGGCAATTTGTTCGATTTGGTGTTCTTGGCGTTGAATGTAACCAGAATATTTAATGTCAATTTCCGCGCCTTCAGATTCCGCTTGTGTCAAGTTAATATTGCCCAAACCATAGCTTTCGAGGTCGATATAGTGAAAGCCAGGACGGCGCAATAAATCGGCAAGAGTAATCGAACCTTTGATTTTTTGTTGGGTAGCTGTCGCGATCGCCATGCCAATTTCATCTCGTTCTTTGATTCTGTTTTCGTACAATCTTTCTTTTTCAGCGGCAATATTTTCTTGTTTGCGACAGAATAAATTCCAACGGCGATCGTCGATTAAACCAATTTCTCTTCCCAAAGGTGTCAAACGTCGATCGGCGTTGTCAGAACGCAAAATCAAACGATATTCCGATCGACTGGTTAACATGCGATAGGGTTCGCGCAAATCTTTGGTACAGAGATCGTCGATCAAAGTACCCAAATAACTTTGTTCGCGAGGGAAAATTACCATAGGGCGATCGCCAGCATATCTAGCTGCATTTATTCCCGCCACAATTCCCTGCGCCGCAGCTTCTTCATAACCAGTCGTACCGTTAATTTGTCCCGCACAAAATAACCCTTCAATATTTTTAGTCATCAAGGTAGGATAGCACTGAGTAGCGGGGATATAGTCGTATTCCACCGCATAGGCAGGACGCAGCATGACACAGTTTTCCAAGCCAGGTAAAGTATGCAGCATTTCTAGTTGCAACTTTTCGGGCAATCCTGTAGAAAAACCTTGAATGTAGAGTTCGGGAATATCGCGACCTTCTGGTTCGATAAAAATTTGGTGACTGTCCTTGTCGGCAAAACGAACGATTTTATCTTCAATACTAGGACAGTAACGAGGGCCTTTCGCATCCACCCAACCACCGTAGACAGGCGACAGATGCAGATTATCCCGAATCAATTTATGAGTAGCCGCAGTAGTTCGAGTGAGATAACAATTCATTTGTTCTTTTTCTACCCAAACTTCGGGATCGAAACTAAACCAACGCACTTCTTTATCAAATGGTTGAAGTTCCATTTTGCTGTAATCGACCGATCGCCGATCGACTCTGGCGGGAGTGCCTGTTTTTAATCTATCTGTTTCAAAACCGAGACGATTGAGGGTTTCTGTTAAACCAACAGCAGCGAATTCACCAGCCCTTCCTGCGGACATCGATTTGTCGCCAATCCAAATTTTTCCACCCAAAAAAGTTCCTGTAGTCAGAATAACTGCTTTAGCTTGAAAGCAAGTCCCAAAATAAGTTTGTACGCCTAAAATCTCATTGTTTTTCCCCAAAATCAAATCTGTCGCCATTCCTTCGCGAATGGAAAGATTTTCTTGATTTTCGACGATGTTTTTCATTACCGCCGCATATTCTCGCTTGTCTGTTTGCGCGCGCAACGCCCACACCGCAGGGCCACGAGAAGCGTTGAGGATGCGTTTTTGCAAATAGGTACGGTCTGCCATTTTCCCAATTTCGCCGCCCAGTGCGTCTACTTCGTGGGTTAACTGAGATTTAGCAGGGCCACCTACAGCAGGATTACAGGGTTGCCAAGCGATTTTATCGAGGTTGAGGGTAAGCATGAGGGTACGACAGCCCAAACGCGCCGCAGCTAAAGCCGCTTCACAGCCAGAATGTCCAGCACCAATCACGATGACATCAAAAGAATCTTGAAAATCTACAGGGGAATTTATGGTCATAAAAAAAAAGGGCAATGGGCAATGGGCAATGGGCATCGGGCAATGGGCAGGGGGCAATGGGCAACGCTGCACTGGGCAGGGGGCATCGGGCAAGTAGATCTTTAATTTTAATATTTTTCTGACTTTAGTGATGGAAGTGATGGAGTGATGGAATGATGAGTTTTACCTTAAACTCTTGCCCGATGCCCGATGCCCGATGCCCGATGCCCGATGCCCGTTGAACTATGAGCATTATGATAGTTCGATCGATTTTTGGGGAATTTTATTAATATATTTAATTTATTTTTTATTCCTTACTGACGCAGATATGACAACTACTCCTAGTTCCCCTGCTAAAGCTTCTCCAATTAAAGCTTTGCAAGAAATAGTCGCCAAAAAAGTTTCGGGAAAATTGACAATTATTGAATCTGACAATGTTGGTGTTTGCTGGCAATTATATGTAGGAGCAGGCAAAATTCATTTTGCTCACAGTAATGTCGGTCAAAAAGAACGTTTGTTTTACCTACTACACAAACACTATCCCGAACTACAATTATCTGAAGCTGATTGGCAAGCTTCGCAATCTGACTACGAATATATCTGTAGTTACTGGCGATCGAACAAATTAAATCTCGATCGAGTCAGACAAGTTTTGCGGTTGCTCATAGAAGAGGCGATCGCGCAAATAATCAAGATACAATCTGCCGAACTGCAATTTCACAAAACTATCGGTCTCGATCCAATTGTAGTGTCCTTGCCTTTAAAAGAAATTGTTGATTCGGCGGGTATACAAGTTAATGCTTGGGTAAAAGTTCGCGATGACATTAGTTCTCCTTTTCAAAGACTCTCGATTAACAACCAGCAACAATTTGCTAATGCTCTTTATTCAAAGAACGAGCGCAATCTAGCTCAAAATTATTCTCAGTACCAACAATCCCACTCTCAATTAGTTGAATCCCTCAAAAACGCTCTCTCTCATAACCACAGTCTCTATCAAGTTGCTAGCGCTTTAAAAACCGATGTTTTAGAAGTCGCGCAATTGTTGCAACCACTAGTTCAACAAAAGATTTTAGACGTTAATTCGTTTAACTTTTCTTCAGAAGTTTCGAGTCGCCATCTCGTCGCTTGTATCGACGATAGTAATACCGTACAACGTCAGGTAAAACT
>JBOFLQ010000303.1:0-32682 GCA_051657945.1 Xenococcaceae cyanobacterium
ACGATCTGATCGATACTTTTCTGGGTGAAAGCGAAACCTGTGAAGAAGCAGCGATCGAACTCGTAGAAGCAGCTAAAAAAGCTGGTGGTTCGGATAACGTTACTGTGATTATAGTCGAGCAGAATTAGGGAATAGGGAATAGGGAATAGGGGATAGGAGCTATAAAACTGAGTTCTGACTTCTGAGTTCTGAGTGCGATACCCTAGAAAGGAGAGAGAGGAATAAATTGATTAAGGAGTATTAAGATTACTCATGCGAATGCTACATACTATGTTGCGTGTCGGAAATCTGGAAAAATCTCTTAAGTTTTATGGCGACATTCTCGGCATGAAACTTTTGCGCCAGAAAGACTATCCAGGTGGCGAATTTACTCTTGCTTTTGTCGGTTATGGCGACGAAGCAGATAATACGGTTATTGAATTGACTTACAATTGGGGTGTAGACAAATACGACCTCGGCAATGCCTACGGACATATCGCCCTAGGTGTCGATGATATTTACAATACTTGTGAAAAAATTAAATCCCTTGGCGGAAAAGTAACTAGAGAACCAGGGGCGATGAAGCACGGTTCGACTGTCATTGCTTTTGTTGAAGATCCCGACGGTTATAAAATTGAATTGATTCAACTGGAAACTCAAAATTCTGTACAGCAACAGCAACAAGCACAGTTGACTAGTTAGCTTTAGTTAGATAGGGTGTGCGAAAAAGTCACTCATTCACTCATTCAAAAGTTAGAAGTTAGGATTATAACTACTCAGCACTTCAATTCACTCAGCACTTCAAAACTTTCCTATTACCAAATGCTCTATGTCGTCGCAAAAGCCGCGATCGCAGTTTACGCAATTATTAACTCAGGCAGTACAGTCGATTCAATCGAAGGTAAATTTTAGTGCTTTAGTCCTCAAAAAAGGGTCTAAAGTGCCAGAATTAAAAATAAAAGACAGTTCGAATAATCGAAATGAAACCTTTGCGCTTTTGGGCGATCGATATACGATCGGACGCAGTTCGAAATCTTGCGACATCTCGATTCGAAATCCTGTAGTCAGTCAAGTTCATTGTTCTCTCAACCGCGATCGCGCCAATCCCAAAGCATTTATTCTTAGGGATGAAAATTCCACCAATGGCATCTACAAGGGCAAGCGTCGCCTCAAAACTGCTCGTTTGCATAATGGTGACATTATCAGTTTAGGGCCTCCAGAATTGGCAACAGGAGTAAAATTAGAGTATCATTTTCCGTTGCCCCATTGGTTTAAATACATTCGCTACACTCTCTACGGTACGGGTGGTTTTATTGGTTTGGTGTCGCTTTCGATTTGGTTGCAGTGGCGAGATATTAACGTCAAACCACTACCAACTGGATTGAATGCACCGAATATGGTGTATGCTGGCGATCGCCAAACTCAACTCAATCCCATCTCTAACCGAACTCATCGCGAACTCAAGAATTTATCAGATTTTTCGCCCTATCTACCTAAAGCAGTCATTGCCTCGGAAGACAGTCGTTTTTATTGGCATTTGGGAGTCGATCCCTACGGAATCGCGCGAGCGATGTTTATTAATTACAAGCAAGGAGAATTCAGTCAAGGCGCTAGTACGCTGACGCAACAGTTAGCCCGTAGTGTATTTTCTCAGGTAGGCAGACAGGATACAGCAGGGCGCAAGCTGCGCGAAGCGATCGTCGCTCTCAAATTAGAGGCTACCTACAGTAAAAGGGAAATTCTCAAAGCTTATTTAAATCGCGTATATCTGGGTGTTGGCAATGGTTTTGAAGATGCGGCTCAGTTTTATTTCGATAAATCGGCAGCCGATTTAACTCTTTCAGAAGCTGCTACACTGGTGGGAATTCTCCCCGCCCCAAATTCTTATAACCCAGTTCGCGATTACGATACCGCCGTCAAGCAACGCAATTTGGTGATTAACCGTATGGCAAGGATGGGGATGGTATCGCAACAGGAAGCTAACAAGGCGAGGCGATCGCGTATAGAAGTCAGTCCTAAAGCGCGTCAAACTCTTTCTAATGCCATTGCTCCCTATTTTTACAGCTATGTTTTTGAAGAACTTCGCGCTCTTTTGGGAAACGATTTAGCTAGAGAAGGTAATTTTATCGTCGAAACTGCTTTAGATGTCAGTTTACAAAAAAAAGCTAACACTACGCTTCGCAGCGATGTGGTTAACAATGGTTCGCGATTTGGCTATTCTCAAGGTGCGATCGTTACTCTCGACTCAAAAACCGGTCAAATTTTAGCTCTTACTGGCGGTGTCGATTACGGCAAAAGTCAGTTTAATCGAGCTACTAATGCTTTGCGACAACCAGGTTCGACTTTTAAACTTTTTGCTTACACTGCGGCGATCGAGGCAGGTATCGCACCTGAAAAAAAGTACTCCTGCGCCCCTTTTCTATGGGAAGGACAGGCTTATAAACCTTGCGAACGTAGTAGCGGCGAAATTGACATGTATCGCGGTTTGGCGCAGTCAGAAAATGTAGTTGCTCTTAGAGTTGCTAGAGAAGTGGGTTTGGATAAAGTTATAGAAATGGCGCGGCGCTTGGGCGTTACTTCTAAATTAATTTCTTCTCCAGGTTTGGTTTTGGGCGAGAGCGAAACTAACGTTTTGGAAATGACTGGAGCTTATGCAACCTTTGCCAATCAAGGAGTTTGGAATCGTCCCCACGCGATCGCGCGCATTCTCGATGGCAATGATTGTCAAGATTATCGCGATCGACAAACCTGTCGGGTAATTTATTCTTTTAGCGAAGATCGTAGTAATTATCATCGATCGGTTATTTCTGAAGCTTTGGCAAATCAAATGACTCGGATGATGCAAGCAGCAGTCAGTGAGGGTACGGGAAGGGCTGCTAATATTCGCCCTGGGATAGCAGGTAAGACTGGTACGACTGATGATAATGTCGATCTTTGGTTTATTGGTTATTTAAATGAGCCTTCTTTGGTAACGGGGGTTTGGTTGGGTAATGACAATAACAAGCCTACTTGGGGCAGCAGCAGTCAAGCTGCTAGTTTGTGGGGTAAGTATCTAAAGGAAGTTTTAGAACCCTAAAAATCTGCTATTAGCTTGGCTTTTCTAAACAAGAATTGGAGAACAGTTTCTTCAGAAGTTACAATATCTGCCTTACCTTCCATTCCTACTTGAAGACGACACTGTTTATTGCCTTGTTTTAAGACTAAACTTTGTGGTTCGATCGTCACTTGATATCGATCTTTGATAAGATTACTCCCACCAGCAGAATTATTTGTGGAGATGACATCTGGGGAAATATTTCGCACTGCACCTTTGAGAGTACCGTAATCTGGATAGGGACAAGCAGATACTCTTATTTGTGCTTTTTGCCCTGTTTTGATTTTACTAATTTCTTGGGCAGAAACCAAGCTTTCGATCGCCATAGAAGCATTACTAGGGGCAATTTGAGCGATGCGATCGCCCGGTTTGACGGTTTGTCCTGAGTTGCGTATTTGAAGTTGAAATAAAGTACCCTCTATTGGTGCTTCGATCGCTGTTTGCTTTAATTCATTTGTGACTTGTAGCAGTTCGCTTTCATCTTGCTGTAATTGCTTTTGAACTTCAATTTGCTGTTGCATTAAAGCTTCTTTTTCTCGATTCAAACCAGCTAAAGCTGCTTCTCCAGTAGCTTTTTCTCGATCGATATTTTCTGTGGAAATTTCTACATCTGCATTGCTGGGATTGAGTGCTGTTTTAGCGTTGGCTAATTTGGCTTGCACTGCTGCTAATACTTGTCTTTGCTTTTCGATTCCTTCTTGATGATGGTTGACAGTTGCTTGTTGGGATGCAAATGCTTGTTCTTGTTGCTGGACGGCTAATGTCGCTTCTTCTAATAGATTTTGAGGAAGTGCGCCAGATGAGGCTACACTTTGATATCTTTGTTGTTTGGCTTTGGCTGCGTTTAATTCTGCTTGCTTTGATTTTAAAGTAGCCTTTGCCGCTTCTAACTCTGTTTGTGCTTGATTTAATTCTCTTTCTGCTACTCTTAAATTAGCGATCGCTTCATTTACTAGAGCGCTACTGGTGATTCTTTTGTCTTGATATTCTCGATTGCTGCGACTCAATTGAGCTTGGGCTACATCGATGGTTCGATTAATTTTTTCGGTTTCTGCGGCGATCTGTCTTTCTTGAGATTTTATTTGAGCATCAATTCGTTCTAGTTGTAATTTTGATTGCTCGATATTATTTTCGAGTTGGTCTTTTTTGGTTTGAAAGCGAGAAGGATCGATCGAAACAATCACTTCTCCCATTTTCACCGTTTGATTTTCTTTGACCATAATTTCCACAATTCTACCCTCGGTTTTGGCTTCAACAACGCGCAATTCACCAGCAGGACGAACGTTAGCTTGTGCTTTGACGGTGACGCTGTAGGGAGTAAAAGCCGAGCCGATAAAGCCAATACCAACAGCACCAACAATAAACATTCCTCCCAATCTAGTCCAACGGCTAATTGGTGGTAGAAAGTCGTTTTCTCCTACTGAAGGAATTAAATTTGCTGGAGAGGGGAAGATATTGCCTGAATTTTGCGGTTGAACGACAAGTGGATGTGGCGATCGCACTTGGGGAATAATATTAGTCGCATCAGAAGCGGGAATTACTTGCGATTGTTGTGGTTGTCTTAAAGGAACGATGTTTGTAGGTGTTTGAGTATTAATCGATGGTGACTGTGGTGGTGAGACATTATTATTTTGCGTTTGAGGTGACAATACTTGCGGTTGTTGCGATGGCATTAAGACGATATTTTGTTGAGAGTTAGAGAATTTCTCTCGATCTTGAGATGGTTGGGTTTCTTGTTGTGGTTGGTTTGTTTGTGCGGATAAATTTGACTGTTTGGGTGAATTAACCGAAAGTAATGGCGGTGAGATAACTGTTTCGGGTAAATGTTGTCTGACGATATGTTTCATCACCATCGGTTGCAAAGAGAATAATTGTTTTTCTTTGTCATTGGAAATTTCCAGTAGCAATTGCCTATTTAGAGATGCGATCGCGCCAGCTAATTCTGAATGAAAAGCGTTGAAATCTGTTGCTTTTCGTAATTGCTCTAAAGTTAAAGGTTTGCCAGCAGTAGCGAGAATTTGCAGAATTTGTTTTTCTAATGGTGATAATCGATCGAACTGCTCGTCGAGTTGTTTTTCAGTATTTCGATCGACTACTATATTTAAATAGGTTTGCTGTTGTAAAAATTGAGAAACATTGCCGCCAAAAATTTCTTTAATAATATTACTAACTAATTTTAATTGTTGGGGATTGCCCCGATAATTATCGATTAATTGTTGCCAAAGTTGTTCTTCTTGTAAATTTTTTGACCTAAAAATTTCCCTTGCTGACGTTCCCAAACCTTGTAGCGATAAGCAGCGAACGCACTCTCCTTCGAGCAAACTCATTATTTCCGATTTTTCGTTGCTATTAACAATAATGCAACTTTGATGGCGAATTTCTCCCACTTTTTTGAGTAATTCGTTATAGTATTCTTTGTCTTTAAAATTAATGTCTGTTTCTGTGTGCCAAGCTAATTGCCAATCATCCAAAATTAACAGACAACGAGAGGCGCGTAAATAACCGAGTAACCGAGAAAGTCCGAGATCGATATTGTCGATCGCGCGATTTTCTTCACCATCAGAAAGAGATTTGATTAACTCCTGCAAAAATTGAGAAAACGAATCGACATAGCGCAAACTTCGCCAGAGGATGCGATCGAATTTACCATCGAGAGAATTAACAACTTTAGCCACAAGAGTGGTTTTACCTATACCCGTCATCCCAACGATCGCGATCGCGCGGCATTTTTCCAAAACGATCCATTGTTTGAGAGTATCTAATTCCTCATCTCTTCCATAAAAAACAGAGACATCTGGTAAGAGATTATCATCAGGACTTGCAGGAGACATAACTAATTCAAAATTTTTTTTAATTAAAGCTGTTTTACCAAAAAAATCAATTAAATTACCGTAAAAATTTTAAATGTTCTCCTGCTTGGTAAGTTAAATCTTGGAGAGAACCTTGTAATTGCAGTTGTCCCCGATCCATCAAGACGATCCAATCTGCCCTTTGTACGACTTGAGGGCGATGGCTGATTAAAATTGTAGTTTTACCTTGTCTGTAATAAAATAAAGATTCGAGAACTTCAATTTCGCTGACTGGGTCTAAAGCAGAAGTAGACTCATCTAAAATTAATACGGGTGGATTATTAATAATTGCTCTAGCGATCGCCAATCTTTGCTTTTGTCCGCCAGAAAGATTAGAACCGAATTCCCCTAAAATAGTTTGATACTTCTCTGGCAGTCTGCTAATAAATTCATCCGCACCAGCCACCTGACAAGCCGTGACAATTTGCTCGAAACTAGCTTGCGGCGAACCTAGTTGAAAGTTTTCCAAGATCGATCGACTCCAAAAATGAGCGTCTTGGGGAACTAATACTACCTGTTGGCGCAGACAATCGATCGCGAGATCTTCTAAATTATAAATACCAAAACGGATATTACCGGACTGAACTTGATACAACCTAGCGATCGTTTTGACGAGAGTACTCTTACCGCAACCAGATTTTCCAATTAAAGCAGTTACTTTACCACCAGGAATAGTCAGACTAAAATCTTTTAACAAGTCTACTCTACCAGGGTGATGAAAGTTGAGATTGCTACAAATAATATTGACGTTGTCGGGAATATTTGCCCAAGGTTTCGATTCTGTTTCATCAGTTTCGGGAGTAGCATCAATAATTTCAGTGAGGCGGCGAGTAGCAGTTTTCACCCTAGCAAATTCATCAACAAAACCGATCGCCGCACTGATAAACGAAGTAAAATTGGAATTCATCGTATTAAATGCCAGCAACATCCCGATCGTCAATTCTTGACTAATCACCAAGTTACTACCCACCCATAACAAGACAACACTACTAGTCTGAGAAACCAAACTAGAGAAATTGCCATTGATAATACCAATTTGCATCGTACTAAAGGTGTAATTGGCAAGGCGACTAAAACGACTTTGCAATTCTTCCCAAAATTGAGAAGTAGCATTGGTAGTTTTCAAAGTAATTGCACCTTTGAAAGTTTCTACTAATAGACCTTGATTTTCTGAAGATAAGACCAAAAGATTTTGTGTTTTTTGTTGCAGCTTTGGCAAGAAAATAATGGTCGAAATGGTCATTAACAGCGAGAGTAATACAGCAACAATGGTTAATGTCGGGCTGTAAAACAGCATGAAACACAAAGATACTAAAGCGATAAAAAATTGACTGGGAAGATTGACAACTACCTGAGAAATAAGCTGATTGATAGCTTGAATATCTTCCAAGCGACTGACTATTTCACCACTGCGATGAGATTCGTAATATTTTAAGGGTAAGCGTAAAATTTGTTTGCCGAATTCCATCACTAATCCCAATTGAAGGCGTTGCGAAAAATGAGCGATTAGATTTGATTGCACTAGTCTGAGACTGCTACTAACTAGATTCATGATGCAAACCGCGATCGCTACTCTACCCAACATTTGCGTATCACCGCGAATCAAGACATCATCGGTGAGAATTTGCAGCAGAAAAGGAGACGCAAGGGAAAGTAACCCAAGTACTACATTAATTATTAAAGCTTGGGCAAGAATATCTCGATAGGGTAATACTCGCCCCAGAAAACGACTAAAACTACCAATTTTCTCTTTTTCATCTTCTTGAGTATAAAAACGTGACGGATCTGGTTCTAATACCAGTACGATTCCATCCGCCCATGCTTCTGTTAAAGAATGTGCATCCAAATGACGAATCCCTATTCCAGGATCGGCAACAACATATTTATCTCCTTGTTTGCCATAAATAACAATCCAGTGATAACCTTTCCAATGAATGATGGCGGGTAAGGGCATCGCCTGTTTGTTAACAATTTCAATATTTGCCTTAAATCCCTTGGCATTGAAACCTAGCTTATTTGCTCCCTGTTTCAAACCCAACAAAGTAGTGCCTTGTTGTCCAGTGCCTACTGCTTCACGAACGCGATTGAGAGTAAAAGTTTTGCCATAATATTTAGCAATTGTAGCTACACAAGCAGGACCGCAGTCTTCTTCGCTATGTTGTCTAACAAGCTGGTATTTCATCTTAAACCTCCCTGGAGACCCGCGCTTGACCGTTGGTTAGCGTCGGGACGGGGCTTTTGAACTGCCGAAGTAAATTCGGCAGACAGCCCCTTAGGAAAGTCCGGGCAGGGTCTATAAAGCATACCGACTTCTCCAACTATTAAAAGTTAAAAATTTAATGTCTTTAATTAAAGCGTTTTGAGTTAAACGTTTTCCTGTTTCTAAACTATGTAAACTAATTACTTTTCTTTTTGGTTCGCTTGGAGTAGGTTTTTCCATACAACCACCTACATAAACTACGCCTAAAGTAGAATGTTTAACTAATGAACCACGTTTAAAACTTTCACTGATTGTTCCACCATAGTTCGGTCTTAACCCACCTTGTTGTGGTTGTAATCTGTGTAATTGTCTACGATAAAATCTTAATGGTATTACAATTAAGATTTTTGTATTGTCTGGTTTAATAGAACCACCTGTATAAGAATTTGCTAATACCCAAGAATCTACACAATGAGCATCAAAAGTTTCAGCTAATTTGTTTTTAGATTTTTTTAAGCCTAAATCATCTCTTAGTTGTTTTGTTTCTATTCCTTCTTTTGTTACCACTTCTCCTATTTTTTCTATTTCCCAATAAAACCATTGTTTACCAACTTGAAGTGGTGAAAAAGATAAATTCCATTTCTTTCCATTTTTCCAAGTACGAGCTTTAATATTTTCTACTACAAAAGTAGAAATAGGAAACATAAGAGATAACCATTTAGAAATTCTTAATTTCCACTGCCACCTAGCTTTTGTACGCTAAAGCTAATCTAATTTGATTTCTTAATCTTAAGATGCGATTTTGACGACAAGGAGTTTTTCTAAACCGTCTAGCTCTACGCATATTTCGCCTAACTTCTAGAGCATCTTTCACCCAATCAACTGCATGAGCTTGGATATTAAGATAGGTATGAACTTTTGATTTAACTGTAAAACCTTCTCTTTTTGAACCTGGATCGATTCCTACTGCGATTGCTTGGATATTTCTATTACTTGGTTCTACATTTAGTCGAACACAAAATACACCACGTTTCCAAAAACTAGTAGCTTTACCAGATTTAATCCAACGTCTAACTCGACTTGGAGTAGTAGGCATTAAAGGTAATTGATTTGAATCTACAACTGGTACAAATTGAGGCATGATAAATCCTATTGCTAGGTAGATACATCCCTTCGCCATTGGACACCACAGTGATTACAAACTAGGGAAGCATTCGTAATATGTTTTGAACTACCATATTCAGGTGACTCAATATAATTGGCTAGTCAATCTTTTAGTCTCGTTAAAATTAGTTGGTAATTAATTTCTTTCAAGCCCGCGCTATATTGCGTAGCAATTAGCGTCGGGTAATTGACCCTATTTGCTTTCAAAATCGCGCTATCATACTTATAGCAGGAATTGCTAATTTGAGATACATTTGGCTCTCGATCGCTACAATTTTATTTACTATTCACAAATAACAAAAGCCTAGGTAAGTAATTTGTTTCCCTAAGCTTTTCATAAGTTATTAAAAGTAATCGATCGATGGCAATTAATTAGAAGATACTGCTCTTCTATCCAAAACTGACTTGGGTATTATTTGTATTACCATTCCCAACAATGCCATTGCGACCAATATTAATCGCTCCACCAGCAATTGGAAACGGAACACCTGGGAATCCAACACCAGGTACGGGAATGCCTGGGAATCCACCACCAAAGATATTACCATCGCCAATATTGCCATTACCAATGATGATCGAACCACCTGAAACTTGCTCCATATCGTCATCAGCTAATTCGACCATTTCTAGCGATAGTTGTTCATTTTTGTCGATCTCGTTGCTTAACATTGTTTGACCTCTTTGTATTTAAGTTTTCCTTACATTTATTGGATATGTCGATCGAGGTTGGTTTATGCAACATCTCCAAAAATTTTGGCAGATATTCAAGTTAAATTTGCTAAATCTGCCGTAAAAACAATTGTTTTCTCGGCAGAATGTGGAGATGAAAAACTGATTGCGCCAGTTAACCAATAATAAAAGCCTAGGCAAGCAAATCGCTTATCTAAGCTTTTCATAAGTTATTAAAAGTAATCGATCGATGGCAATTAATGAAAAGATACCGCTCTTCTATCCAAAACTGACTTGGACATTACCATTATTACCATTGCCAACAATACCATTGCGACCGATATTAGTCGTTCCACCAGCAATTGGAAACGGAACACCTGGGAATCCAACACCAGGTACGGGAATGCCTGGGAATCCACCACCAAAGAAATTGCCATCGCCAATATTACCATTACCAATGATGATCGAACCACCTGAAACTTGCTCCATATCGTCATCAGCTAATTCGACCATTTCTAGGGATAGTTGCTCGTTTTTGTCGATCTCGTTGCTTAACATTGTTTGACCTCTTTGTATTTAAGTTTTCCTTACATTTATTGGATATGTCGATCGAGTTTGGTTTATGCAAGCTCGACAAAAATTTTTGTAGATATTCAAGTTAAATTGGCTAAATCTGCCGTAAAAATAGGTGGGCAATGCCCACCCTGCTATTTCCTATTTATTTTAAAAATGCAAATTTTCCTGTTTGTCCATCTTCGCTCATTTTAATTTGTGCGACAAAAAATTGTTCTTGCTCGATTTCTCCTTCTGGATCGAAAGCAATTTTTCCTAGAGGAGTTTCGTAAGTTCCCGCTAAAATTTGTTCGTTTAATTGAGTACGAATTTGCTCTAGTGGAAGCGTATTAATTTTAGTTTTGCTATCGACAGTTTTGAGCGCTTCAACAACTACTTGTATTCCTGTAAAAGCTTGAGCTGTAAATTGAGGTGGTTCGTTTTGTTTTTGTGCTTTATATGCTTCGCGAAAATCTTTGTTGACTTCATTAATTAATTCGGGACTGTAAGCTTGAGCGATTAAAACACCATCGCAAAGTTGTTGACAAACAGGAAAAATGTTAGAAGTGTTTAGACCATTACCGCCAATGATTTGATTTTTGTAACCTAATTCGCGCAATTGTTTGATTAAATTGCCTCCATCGGCAGCCAAACCAGAAATAATAATCAGGTCGGGTTTGAGATTAATTGCGTTAGTAGTTTGGGTTTGAAAATCTGTATCGGTAGTTTGAAATTTTTGTACTGTTACTAACTCTAGATTTTGTTCTTTTACTGTTTGTTGAAAAGTTTCTGTTTCCGATTTACTAAATGCATCATTTTGAGCAAAAAAGACAGCAACTTTTTTAATTTTAGGATTAGTTTTTAATGCTTGTTTGACAGCATTAGGCGCTACTACTGCCACGGGTGCGGAGACGCGATTGATATATTTGCCAATTTGGGGAATACCTTTGGCAGTATTGGAAGGTGCGAGTATGGGTACGCCAGCGCGATCGGCGATCGGATCGGCAGCAAATGCTTGTTGTGATAAAGTAGGGCCAACGATACTTACTACCCGATTTTGAGTTATCAAAATATTGAAAGCGTTAATTGCGCCCTGTTCGTCTCCTGCTGTGTCTTGAATGACTACTTTAATCGGAGTACCGTTAACGCCGCCGCGATCGTTGAAATATTTTTCGGCAATTTTAGCACCGATTACTTGTTCTTGACCGAGTAAAGCGACGTTACTAGTCTGCGCTACTGCAATGCCGATCGCAATTGGATTGTTGTTTGAGTTGTTATTACCCGAACCACCACTAGTTGAGGTTGTCGGTTGGTTGGTTTGTCCGCAAGCAACAACTAAAGAAAAGGTTAGAAAGAAAGGGACGATTCGCGTCCAAAATTTTCTCTCAAACATTATTTGAATTCCTAACACGATATCTATTTAAAGAGCGATCGCATTATATGCCCTTTAAAAGAGAACAGAAAACAAAAAAACGGTGAGCCAGAGGCAACGCCAGTCCGTAATAATCTGCTGGTCGTCGAGCGCGACCTGCGGGGTTAAAACCCCGCCCATCCCTTACTGGTTTTTCTGATTTTCAATATACTGCCTAACCGTTTCGGT
Organism: Xenococcaceae cyanobacterium; assembly: GCA_051657945.1. Classification (GTDB taxonomy): domain Bacteria; phylum Cyanobacteriota; class Cyanobacteriia; order Cyanobacteriales; family Xenococcaceae; genus CAZJTL01. The sequence goes on from JBOFLQ010000303.1 coordinate 12,108, forward strand.
TGAAGCGTTTCCAGTTGTAGAGCAAAAATAGCTAGGAGTCCATAGAGTTATATAATTTACTATATCAATCTACAAAATTAAATATGTATGGATGCACTCAAATTTTAATTAAACCCGACGAACCGACTTCATCAGTATTAGAGTTTATTTGTCAAGAGGCAAATAAATTAACTAATTGCGCCATCTACTACGCTCGTCAACTATGGTTTAAAACTAGGCGAATAATTGGCAAATACGATTTAGATGCCGAGTTAAAAAGTAATTTGCATTTTAAAGCTTTACGTTCTGCTGTAGCTCAACAATGTGTTCGCTCAGTCTATGAATCTTTTATTAGTTATAAAAAGCTAAATCATCTGTTTTTCGAAGGACAATTAGCCAACAAACCTCGACCGCCAAAATACAGAAAGAAAGGTGGCTTGACTTTAGTTTCTTATCCCGCTAGATGGCTAAAATTAAAAGATGGACAAATAGTTTTTTCTCTTGGCAAGCAGGTAAAAGCTTGGTTTGGACTGGATAGTTTTGTGATACCAATGCCAAGTCAAATTAATTGGAATCAAATAAAAGAAGTGAGGATACTACCAAGAAATAATTGCTTTTACGCTGAATTTGTTTACCAAAGTTCAACCTATAATTCTGACTTAAATCCTCAAAATGCACTAGCTATAGATCCAGGGTTAAATAATTGGCTAACTTGCGTTTCTAACACAGGTAAATCTTTTATTTTAAACGGAAGAAAAGTTAAAAGCGAAAATCAATGGTACAACAAAAAAGTAGCAATCTTAAAGAAGGGCAAGCTTCAAGGATTTTGGAATGAAGAGTTAGCGGCTATTACTGAAAAAAGAAATAGGCAGATGCGAGACAACATCAATAAAGCTGCTCGTTTTCTAATTAATTGGTGCTTAAAATATCAGATCGGAAATATCATCTTTGGGTGGAATCAAGGCAACAAGGATAGTATCAATATCGGCAAAAAGAACAACCAAGAATTTGTCCAAATCCCTACAGCAAGATTGAAGTCTAGAATTGCTCAACTCTGCAAACAGTATGGGATTCGTTTTATTGAAACCGAGGAAAGTTATTCGAGTAAAGCCTCTTTTTTAAGCAATGACTTGCTACCTACTTTCGGTGAAAATAATAAACCCGAAGGGTGGCAGCCATCAGGAAAAAGAGGCAAAAAAATCAAAGGTAGATTGAACAATCTTGGACGAGGTGGCTATATTTGTCCTCAAGGTTGGGTCAATAGCGACTGCAATGGTTCAGCTAATATAATGCGAAAAGTATCAACACAGCTAGGTTTGAGCCTAGCCGAGGTTGTTAGGGGATGTTTGACTGTCCCGAAGCGATACGATTTGTTTTCTCTAAGTAAATCTTATCGTAGAAGATGTGAAGAAGCGTCGATTTATGAGGTCGCGATATCGGAGGAGACCTCCGATATTTCAGCGACCGTCCGCGCTTCGTAACCACTTTCTAGAATCCACGTTTTTCAAAGCGTGGAGAAGTCAATCGTACGCTAACTGGATAAGTTTCTAAAAGTTTCCCCAACTGCTCTAGGGTAATGCCCATAAAAGAAACAATTTCAGGAGCAATTACAGACCTAGCTTTTGAGTTAAAAAAATTATCTTGGGTAAAGACATTAAAGGGATAGTATTCGGGTGCTTTTGGTGCGGTTATTGACAAAGCATTTAGCACCATCACCATGGTAGCAACGCCACAAAATGACTGACTTTTTTGGGTAACGAACTGAGGACTCAAATACCAGTAATCTTCTTTACTGTTGCTTTCTATTAATAATTGTTTTCCTTCGGGAGAAACAAAAGAAATTAGGTTACTAGGAAGTGTTAGTTGCTGTTTCGGATTAGTGTCAGCAGCTATAAACTGTTGAAAAACAAAATTTTTTATCGGTGTAAACAGAAAAGATGGGGCGCTAAGTCCAAAGATTATGCCCCATAAGAAAATTAAGAATCGGTTATGCAAAAGCTTGTTGAGTGGTTTGTGCATGCTCAGACCTAGTAGAAAATTTCAAAAGATAGGGACATGAGGTGCAATCTAATTCGATCTAAAATACGAAACACTCACGCCCATCAGTTTGAGTAAAAGTTTATCTTACTAGGGAGAAATTGGATCTCAAAATTTACTAATAACAATAATTGGAAATCAATACCGCATCTATTAACGAACCATAGTATTCTAAATTCCAGTTATCGATATATTCATAATGTTCATCTTTTTTGAAGTTTTCATCGATCGCATCTAAAATTTCTGCTTTAACTTTTTGTTTGTCTACTGATTTATTAATGCTGCTATATGCTTGTTCGTAATAGTTATAATGTTTGCAAACAGCATTGGCAAATTTAATCGCTCCTTTAGCTGCTTCTGGATCGTATAAAACTACTCTTTTCTGTCCTAGTTGAGTTCTAGCTTCATTGAGAAAATTAGATGTTTTGTCTTGAGCGACTACTTTTAATTGAGCGCAAGATAATAATAAACCGAGCGCAATTATTTGTTTTAACATTTTAGATGTACCATTTGAGATTAAAAAATAAAATAGATTCAAGTTTGAGCTTGAATCTATCAAAAGTTGTCGTTTACTATTTGTAGAGATTCTGGAGAATTTCTATTATTATTTTCAACAAAAATCTCAAGAATTGATGCGATCGCGATCGGTTTTAACACTGTAATTAATCACCGAACGGGAGATAGTTGAGTCATAATTTCATCATTGTTTGTAGCTGCCCAATTAGCAAAATGTTTGGCTAGAGGTGGAGCAAAAACCAAAGTACTTGTAAAGCCCGAAAAAAGATAGATTCCAGTATAATTTTCGATCGCTCCAATTAAGGGCAAAGAATTATTAGAAAAAGCGACTAGACATTGATGCCATGTTCCTGGTATATTTTTTAATAGAGGTAGTAGTATTGCTACCTCTGTGCGTATTTTCGCTTCACCAACTCGTGCATCTAGTGCTACGTAGGGATCTGTAATAATTTGACTGATTTGACCGAGACAAAAACTGCCATCTCGAAATTGAATCGCACCAGCATCGAGAATATCTAAAAATGGTTCGCGATCGAAATTATCCCAAGAATTTTCTGCTTCTAAACTGCTTGCCTTTGCTTCTATAGCAAATCTTTGTTGCACTGCTGGCATGACGATCGAGCGTAATTTGAGGTCTACTGGTGCAGTTCTAATTAGTTGTGCGTAGGTAAAATAGTTACGAACCGAAATACCTGTTTGTTTGAGAAGCGATCGACTCAAACCACCAGCACAGACAACTGTATTGGCGGCATGATAATTTTGTTTCGTGGTTTTAACGCCTTTGATGCGATCGTCTTGTTTGAGAAAATCGATCGCCTCAGCAATTTCAATCGCACCTCCCAGGCGCAAAAAAGCTTGTTGGTAAGCTCGATTTGTTTTTTGGGGATGGATATGACCGTGAGGTAATTTAAGTGCGCCAGCGATCGCGTCAGGATTTAGTAGTGGTTCTAGTTGACAAGCTTCTTCAACGGTTAAGAGACTGGGAGAAATAGCAAAATGAGAATATAGATCTTTTATAGTTTGGGGATTGTTTTCTGCATCGATCGTCAGTAATAAATCTATGTCTCGAAATTCTGTATCGGCTTCTAATTCTGTCGATAAACTGCGATGTAGTTCGATTCCTTCAGAACATAGTTGACGAGTTAGTTCGTTAGTGCCAGACCAATAAGCAAGTCCGCCGTAACTGTAGAGAGTAGCGTTATCTGGAGTAGCATTTTTTTCTATAAGAAGAACTTGAAAATTTTGTTTGACAAGTTCGTAAGCTAAAGCAGATCCAGTAATTCCACCACCAATAACAATCCAATCGTAAGTGTTCATGTTTTTTTGCTACTCGTGCATCGTTTTCAGATTATACGATCGTCTATTTTGGTGATGTACCAGCTAGATTTTTTTAATTCGTCCGCAGATAAACGCAGATAAACGCAGATATCTGTGTTCATCTGTGTTCATCTGCGGACTCTTTTTATTAAATTAATTTAGCTGCGTCAGTTCACTAGATAAAAATAACAAAAATGGAAATACGTCTTTTTCGAAAAGAAGATGCAGAACAAATCGCCCAGTTGTTTCACGATACGGTTCGCGAAATAAACATCCGTGATTATGAGTGCGATCGAGTAAAAGCTTGGGCTCCAGATGATATTTATTTTAGAGATTGGGCGGATCTTTGTGCGAAAAAATTTACCTATGTTGCGGATGAAGACGGAAAAATTCTTGGTTTTGGCGAATTAGAAGCAAACGGACATATTGGTTGTTTTTATTGCCATAAAAATTATCAAAGATGTGGTGTAGGTAGTCAAATTTATCGGGCGATCGAGTCAAAAGCATTAACATTAAAGTTGAAAGGTTTATTTACCGAAGCAAGTATTACTGCAAAACCATTTTTTCAACAGATGGGATTTAAAGTTATTAAAGAACAATTGGTGAGTTGTCGGGGAGAGAAGTTTATTAATTACGCAATGGAAAAATATTTATAGCTTTTTTAAAATTATGAATTTATATTCTCAAGTAATTTTTCCCTGGTTCATGGATCGATCGATGTCTTGTCCAGTTTTATCTGAATATCGTCAACAAATTTTAGAAGGAGTATCTGGAAAAGTTTTAGAGATTGGTTTTGGTACTGGATTGAATTTAAAGCATTATCCTCAAACCGTTCAAAATCTTACCGTAATCGATCCAAATCAAGGAATGAATAGATTGGCAAAAAAAAGAATTCAATCTTCGACCATCGATGTCAATTTTCAAATTCTTACAGCAGAAAAATTACCCGAAGCTGATGCTACTTTTGATAGCGTTGTCAGTACTTGGACTTTGTGTAGTATCGCCAATGTAGAAAGTGCGATCGCGGAAATTTATCGGGTGCTTAAACCTGGCGGTAAGTTCTTTTTTATCGAACATGGATTGAGTAATGAATTAAATGTTCAAACCTGGCAAAATCGTTTAAATCCTCTTCAAAAAATTGTTGGTGATGGCTGTCATCTCAATCGTAATATTAAACAGCTAGTCACTAATAATTTTAATAAGATAAATGTTGAAGAATTTTATGCTTCCGATTTGCCTAAGTTTATCGGTTACATGTATAAAGGGATAGCAATTAAATAATATAGGGAACAGGGAATAGGGAATAGGGAACAGGCAATAGGAGTTATAAACGAGCGAGAATAATGTAGTCGTCAATTTTGTAATTTAACATCCATTTTTGTTCCAAATATTTTTTGCTTAGTTCGCTCATATATTTTTGTTTGGGCAAATTTTCTCTAGCAAATTTAGCAAAAATATTTTTTTCTAAGGGTGTTCTTTTTCCTGTAGAAGTAATATATTTATAAAATTCTAATTTGACTCCTAGCTCATCGAGAAAAGTGTCAATAACGTATCGTTCCTTGTCTAAATCTTCGCTTGATTCAGTATCGTACATACCAAACAATTTTCTACCTTGAACGATGAGAAGAATATAACCATCGGGAGTTAATCGATCTTGAAAAAACTTTTGATATATATGATGAGCTTCTTTTCTTTGTTGGCGATCGTAAAAAAAGCAGTGTGAGATAACTATAAAATCAAAAAATAGTTCGGGTAATTTTGCAGCATAATTTTTATAATCGAAAAGGTCTGCGGTATCAAAGCGAAAGTAAGCGTTAATAGTTTTAGATTGAGACTCTATATATCTCCGCCAAAATTGTAGTCCTCGATATTGTAAAGATGATTGTTGTTCGAGGGAATAATAGGAAATATGTGTCTGTGGCATAACTGAAAAGTTACCAAAACTTTGTAAAAATAAAGCAAGTCCATAAGCAACTGTTCCAGGCCCCGCCGCAAGATCGAGAATTTTTAAATTTTTGTTCAGAAAACCAGCTTGATAAATGACAAACCAGGCTAGATAAGTACAATAAATATTTTCTAAAAAATATTTGATTAAATAGACGTGAGGACTCAAACTAAAATTATATTTTGGGTCGATACCACGCTTCAATCCTTCTAAATCTTCAATAGCTAATGCTAATTCAGAATTTAATTTTTCTGACGGATATTTATTAAATTCTAACTTCAAAAAATCAACTAACTCTAGCTCTAAATTTTCAAAAATGTTAGAGTCGATTCCAGTAGATTGCCACTTAGTTCGATCGCATTCAACTATTTTAAATTGTTTATAAATATCTCTAACAAAGTCTCGATCGATCTCAAGATTGTCTCGATGCAACGAGAAAGACTTTAATTTTTTCGATAAAGATTCAACTTCTTGTTTGTATAAAGCTAGAGATTGCTCCGATTGAAGTTGCTTCTTAAAAAATTTTTCTAAACCAGAAAGTTTAACACCCGATCGCTCGCTTTCTTGTAAAAGTTGCTTGGCTTTAACTAAATTTTCTCGCGCAATCGCCCGACTAAATTGGTAAGAACGCCACCAATTAACTACAAAATTAATCATAGCTAAACCCTTCCTTGCCTTCCTTAATCTCTACCCCATCCAACAACTTAAATAATTTCTCTTTAAATCCTTGATAACTTTGGCGTTCGTTATCGTACCACCACTTATATTTACTCTCGATCGCGATCGCCTCAGAACGAGTTGAAGCAACTAAAGTCTTTTGGTTACTAGGATGAAAAGGTTGAATGACAACGCGATCGACTACTCGAAGTTTTTCAATAAAAGCAATTTCATCTGCTGGTATAATCGGAAGTAAAGGTGTTATGGTAGCCGAAAACTGTGCCTGGTGAGTTTCAGTCCAAGCAATAGCATGTTTGAGCGTACCGATCGCATACAATCTGGATTTAATACTAGGCGATCGTCCTTCAAAATCTTTTCGAACTGATTCGCTACCAGTCGGAACACTCATATTAACCCGCAAACGTTGAAACTGACGCAATAAATCTATATCCCTAACCACCATCGGACTACGCGTTTGAATTACCAGTGTCGGTTGGTATCTCAGCATTACTTCTAACAAACTTCTCGTCAATTTTTGTTTGGCTTCAATTGGTTGATAGGGATCGGTGACGCTACTCATATAAATACTAGGAGGGATCTCGGGATTTTTTTTCTGCCATTGACTTAGTTCTTTTTCTAAAATTTCCCGAGCATTTGCTTTAATAATGACCCAATTGCCCCAATTTTGCCGCATTTGAACGTCAGTATTAAACGCAGCAGCATAACAATAACTGCATCCAAATTGACAGCCTTGATAGGGATTTAAAGTAAAATCGTAACTATTAATAAAACCCGTTGCTTTATTCAGCAGCGATCGCACATTTTTACTCGATATTTCGACACTGCCAAATTTTTGAAAAAAGATCATTATTCATAAATTGCTATCTTGGTATATTATGGCAATTCTAGGCTTAATATACCCAAATTTCGAGTGATATCGATCTCGTATAAGACATGAAATATAAAGGATAAATTAGTTTAGTTAATTACTATAAAAATCTATTTTAAATAGCTTAATATTCCTCAGCAAAAAGATTAATTCTTAATCACTGTTCATTATAAAATGATAAAAAATTAATGTTTTTCAAAATTATTTAATAGCACCAAAAAACTGGAGAAAAGCAAGGTTATATTTGATGCGTTTGATGAGTTCGAGAAAAATCAAGTTGCAATTAACTTCTAAAAATCAATACTCATCAACGATCGATATACAAAAAAACTCATACAATTATGACGACAACTTGGCTAGATACTTTGCTTTCTGAAAGCACGACTTCACCCGTTCGCAATGGCAGCTATGGAAACAAAGTTTTTTTAGTTTTCCGAGATTACGGAACTTACCACATTAGATACTCTGGCAGTGTCGGTACTGGCGTAAAACCTTCTCCCGATACCTTATCGGAAGTTGATTTTATTAAGTTTCTCGGTGATGACTTGATTGCCAATAAAATGTTGCTAACCAAACAAGGTAAAGACCTTATTATTGAATTTGAAGGCATTCAAGATGTAAAAGTTGTTTTACTGAAATTCGACCTAGAAGATTTAGATAATTTATCCAAAGCAACAAAAGGCGCAGTCAATATTGGTAATATTTTGTTTGACGGTGACAATAATTTTCAAGACAGTTTCGATGTTATTAATGCTGATGCCAATCCTGAAAAAACTTTTCGACCGAATACAGTTACCTTTCTCAACGATTTAGATAATAATGTCAGTGGCTACGATGACTCCAACGATATTATTAACGGTCAAGCAGGTAACGATACGCTGACAGGATTGGGCGGCGACGACGTTTTGCGTGGTGGCAACGGCAACGACATTCTTAATGGCGGTGAAGGTAAAGACCAATTTTGGATTGCTTCTAATTATCTCCCCGAAGGAACTGATACCGTTACCGACTTTCAAGTAGGTATCGATGTTATTGGTTTTGGAGGTATTGGTGAAGTGAAATCGTTTGAAAACCTCAGTCTCATTCAAAACGAACAAAATACCGTCATTAAAGTAGGCGATCGCGATTTAGCAACCCTAACAGGCATTCAAGCTGATACTCTCGACAGTAGTAGCTTTGCCTTTATTTAGAGGGTAGAGACGCGAGATCTCGCGTCTCTACATAAAGATTTTTTCGCTTCCTTTAGGCAACTTATGCCTAAAGAGTATCTTGTCGGGTGGGCAATTTGCCCACTCTACTCGTTTTTTATTTGTAAATAACTTTCTTCAAAGCTTGCAACAACAGCATGACATTTTCGGGACGACTATTATGTCCCATCAAACCGATTCGCCATACTTTACCGCCGAGTTCGCCTAAACCGCCAGCAACTTCGATATTGTAATCTTGCAACAGTTGACGTGCGACAGCTTTTCCATCTACACCTTCGGGAATGCAGACAGTTGTTAGAGTTGGCAAACGCAATTCTTTAGTAACGTGAGGAACTAAATTTAGTTCGGCTAAACCTTCCCAAAATAACTCGGCATTAGTTTGATGACGCTGCCAACGTGCTTCTAATCCCTCTTCTGCTACCATCCGCAAACCTTCGCGGAAAGCATAATTCATGTTGATCGGGGCAGTGTGATGGTAAACTCGCTGGGATCCCCAGTATTTAGTCAACAAAGCCATATCCAGATACCAGTTAGGCACTGGTTTGGGGCGTTTTTGCATTTTTTCGATCGCACGAGGACTCATGGTAAATGGGGCAACACCAGGAGGACAACCCAAACCTTTTTGCGAACAACTATAAGCTAGATCGATTCCCCACTCGTCTATAAATAAAGGAACACCGCCAAGACTGGTAACACTATCTACCAATAATAAACAATCGTATTGACGACAGAGTTCGCTTACTCCTTCTAGAGGCTGACGCACACCAGTAGAAGTTTCAGCATGAACTAAAGCCAGTATGGCAGGACGATGAGTTTCCATCGCTTGCTTCAACTCGTCCAAATTAAAAGCTTCACCCCAAGGCTTAGTTATTTTACGAACATCGGCATCGTAACGACTCGCCATATCTACCAAACGATTGCCAAAATAACCTTTTACGCCAATTAAAACAACATCCCCAGGTTCGATCGAATTAGCGAGCGTTGCTTCCATGGCTGCCGATCCAGTACCGCTAACGGCGATCGTCAGTTCGTTGTCAGTTTGCCAAGCATAGCGCAATAGAGTTTGAATTTCATCCATTACGCCCAAATAAAATGGATCGAGATGACCCACAGGCGGTAAACTCAAAGCAGATAGCACGCGGGGCGGTACATTAGAAGGGCCTGGCCCCAAAAGAAGACGGGGCGGTGCTTCTAGCTGAGTAAATTGCTGGCGGTGGCGATCGCTAATCGTAGTAGTTAAATTCATTTATCTGTTTGTTTTAGTTTATTTAAACGTTGAGGCTGTAATATTTCTTTGCCTAGTTTACATCTCGATCGGCATTGCCTAATGGCTTGACTCAGACCTAAAGCTTTGAATTTCTTATTTTTTGTTTCCTACTATAAAAATAAGACTTTGTTAAAAAGACGACATTAATAAGTTTGAGATTGATAAAATTGAAACTTAAATAGATTATCTATCTGTTTTGTCCAGCGTAAAAATTTAAAGCGTTAGCCAAAAAATTATATTTTATTCTGGCATGTACAGAAAAATTAGAGTTTTAAAATCATGCATTTAGTGAAAAGAATCGAAATTATTGCCAATTCTCAGGAATTAAACAAAATTATAAATTGTTTGGAACGAGTTGGTGTTCCTGGCTATAGCATAATTCGCAATGTAACGGGAAAAAGTTCTAGAGGAATAGTCTCTGATGACTCGGATTTTGAATCTACAAAACTTAGTAATACATATATTATTTGTTTTTGTTCCCTAGAACAAATTCAATCTCTAGCCGAACAAATTAAACCAATTCTCAACAAATATGGCGGAGTGTGTTACGTCTCAGACGCGCAAGAGATTGCTTCGCTTCGCTGTGTTGCCTCTTAAAATTTTAGGTTTAACAACATTGAAAATTTCGATCGAAAATAATTTCACAACTAGTAAATGGGAAAATAAAATTGTCAGCACTATTTGAGCGAACAGAGCATGACATCCCCAACTCAGTATTACACTTGGAACAATTTTCGTTGTGCCTATCAAATCAATCGCCTTGAAGAAAATACAGAAAACAATTTGGCGCTGTTATTAATTCATCCGATCGGCGTGGGTTTATCTGGCGTATTTTGGCAGCGATTTTCTCAACTTTGGTTGAGTCAAGGTCACAAATATCCCCTCTACAATCCCGATTTACTTGGTTGCGGCGCTAGCGATATGCCTCGCATTGCCTACCATCCAAAAGATTGGGCAGAACAACTAAAATTTTTTCTAGAAACAGTAGTTAAAACTCCTGTAGTTTTGGTCGTTCAAGGCGCGCTTTTTCCTGTGGCGATCGAGCTGATCGACAATCCACCCCAACCTAACTATATCAAAGGGCTAGTCTTATCAGGCCCGCCAACTTTGCGTTTGCTGAGTGAAACAAAAAATCGATTACAACAAAAATTAATTTGGAATTTTTTCTTCGATACTCCACTAGGTAATGCTTTTTATCGCTACGCGCGTCGCCGTCAATTTCTAAAATCTTTTTCCATCAAACAATTATTTGCCAAACCAGAAGCTGTAGATGCACAATGGTTGGACAATTTGGAACGAGGCGCGACTAATCCTGAGAGTCGTTATGCTGTTTTTTCTTTTTTGGCAGGATTTTGGCGACAAGATTATCGAGAAGCGATCGCCAAAATTACACAACCAACTTTGATAGTCGTTGGAGAACAAGCTTCCAGTATCAGCCGCAAGGGGGATGCAGAAACCCCAGCAACAAGAATGCAAACTTACTTAGAGCAATTACGATCGGGTAAAGGCTGTCAAATTTCTGGTCGTAACGTTCCTCCCTATGAGTCAACCGAGGAATTTGTCGCAGCAGTCGCTAAATTTTTAGAAGAGGGAATAGGGAAGAGGGAATAGGGAGTAGGGAGTAGGGAGTAGGGCGTAGGGAGTAGGGAATAGGAAATAGGGAATAATGTAAAGTCGATCGGGTAAAATCTAGAGTAATTACTCAGCACTTAAAACTGATTTAAACTAAGTAAATTACTTAAACAAGTTTTGAGCGAATGGAACTATACCAATTCGAACTTTCCCAATACTCAGAAAAAGTTCGCCTGATCCTCGACTACAAAGGTTTAGAATATAAAAAGATCGAAGTGACTCCAGGTGTCGGACAACTGGAACTTTTTCGATTGTCTGGTAGCAGACAAGTACCAGTATTAAAAGATGGCGATATCTACATTTCCGATTCTACCGAAATTGCTTTTTACCTCGATCGCAAATATCCAGAAAATCCCCTCTTCCCAGACGATCCAGTCCTTAAAGGACAGTGTTTGCTAATTGAAGAATGGGCAGACGAATCGATCGGATTGAAGAGTCGCAAAGCGTTTATCGGCGCACTCAATCAAAATCAAAATTTCCGCACTTCAGTCTTACCGAAAAACACTCCCGATTTGCTTAAAAATATTGTTGGTTCTATTCCCCCAGAGTTATTAGATCTTTTAGGAACAGGCGTGGGATATGGCTCAGATGCGATTAAAGATGCCAAACAAGGTTTAAAGCAAGATTTAGAAGCTCTCAGCTTAATTTTAGAAAATCGTCCTTATTTAGTTACCGATCGACCGACAATTGCCGATCTTGCCGTTGCTGGACTGAGCATTCTGCTTAAATTTCCTGAAGGCAATTATATTGACATACCAGAACCACTTAAGGGCAAAGGAATTCCAGGATTAGCAGATAATAGCGCTTACGAACCATTTTTTAACTGGCGCGATCGTGTTTATGCGGATTATCGCAAAACTTCAGCTAGTAATAATACTAATAGTGGTTCGTCACCTACTTCCATTGAAATTGAATAATTCTCAATAAATCAGTACTTACAACAATGGCAATTTTCCATAAATATTCGAACATAGTTTTAGAGCCAAAATAATAATTAAGTACCGATGGTCAAGTAGACTTTAATAAATTTTTCAAGTTTTTTCTCGTCAGAGTTGTCCTCTTCATTAATTACCCAGCATTCATTGCTGGGTTTTTTGTACAATTTACTAATTGCCCATAATATTTTAAATAATTCAAAATCCAAGTTTTGTTGGTACAATTAAAAATTTGGGGCAATTTTTTTGGAAAATAGGAGTATACTGAATGTCTCGATATAGAGGCCCGCGTTTGCGTGTCGTGCGTCGTCTGGGCGAATTACCAGGTTTAAGCCGTAAAAGTCCTCGCAAAAACTATCCGCCCGGTCAACACGGTCAGGCACGTAAAAAACGTTCTGAATATGCTATTCGTCTAGAAGAAAAACAAAAGTTGCGTTTTAACTATGGCGTAAGCGAAAAACAATTGCTGCGTTATGTCCGCAAAGCACGCCGCGCTACTGGTTCTACAGGACAAACTCTTCTGCAACTGTTAGAGATGCGTTTGGACAATACCGTTTTCCGTCTTGGCATGGCTGGTACTGTACCCGCAGCGCGTCAGCTAGTCAATCACGGTCACGTTACCGTCAACGGTCGCGTAGTCGATATTGCTAGTTATAATTGTCGTCCTGGCGATGTAGTTGCAGTTCGCGATCGCGAAGCTTCTAAAAAGTTGGTACAAGCAAACATGGCATATCCAGGTTTAGCTAATTTACCCAGTCATTTAGAGTTTGACAAAAATAATTTGGTTGGTAAAGTCAACGGATTCGTTGAAAGAGAATGGATTGCTCTTTCGATTAACGAACTGTTGGTTGTTGAGTACTACTCCAGACAAGCATAAAATGGTTCATAGTTCATGGTTCATGGTTCATGGTTCATAGTTCATCGTAATATTTGACAGCAATGAACATTGAACATTGAGCAATGAACATTGAACATTGAGCAATGAGCAATGAACATTGAACATTGAACATTGAGCAATGAACATTGAGCAATGAACATTTATCCACCAATTTGGGACATGGTGCGCGTGTAGATTCCCGTACTTGTACCAGAGTCCCTTTGCTTAAAATTAATCTCTGATTTGAGGATTAATAGTTGGCTCACCTGTGTTTTAATTTCACTGAGACTAACACCTTGTCTTAACAAAGTTTTTAAGTCAATTTGACCCGTTTCGTTGAGTAAACAAGGGCGTAACCAACCGTCAGCAGATAAACGGATGCGATTACAACGATCGCAAAAACACTCTGACATTTGGGAAATAAAGCCCAAAGTTCCTTGAGCGTTGGGTATTTGGAATATATCAGCCGGGCCGTTACCTCTAACTTGAGACTCAATTAACCCCCAGCGATCGCGAATTTGTTGTCTTAATTCTTCTGAAGGAATCCAGGCACGATCTTGAAATAAGTCGCCGTTGCCGATGGGCATAAATTCGATAAAGCGGACGTGCCAGTTGCGATCGAGGGTTAAGGCAGCTAAATCTAAAATTTCGCGATCGTTTACACCGGGAATGACGACAACATTTAATTTGAGCGGATCGAAACCAACGCGATGGGCAGTTTGAATTCCCTGCCAAGTCTGCTGCCAGCGATCGCGTCCGCGATTGCCAATAATTTTATTAAAAACATCGCGATCGAGAGAGTCGAGACTGATATTAATTCTCCGCAAGCCAGCATCGTATAGAGGTGCTGCTAAATCTGCCAGCAAATAGGCATTAGTGGTCATGGAAAGGTCTTCGGTTGCTGGTAATGAAGCGATACCTCGAACTAGTTCGACAACGTCAGGACGCAGTAAGGGTTCGCCTCCAGTCAAACGAAATTTGCTAAAACCTAAAGGAATAAAAACTTCTTTGAGAAGAGTCAGCAGTTCGGAATTGGTGAGTAATTCTTGGCGCAAAATGTAATCGAGTTCTGTGCCTTCGGGCATGCAATATTGACAACGAAAGTTGCAGCGATCGATCAAACTGATGCGAAGATAATCTATTTTATTCATTAATTTTTTTCGATCTTGCCTTACTATTGGAACTCTCTACTCTAAGGATATAAATTTTCATCTGTAAATTTCAAATTTACTAAATATATATTTGGCGATCGCGTTACACCACAAAGCATCCAAATATCTCGTTCAAAATTTAAACTCCTGTTTATATTTGTAAAAAAAATTAAGCTTTTTTTAGATTTTTATATTTGGCAAATCTAAAATTTGGGGCTAATTTTGTATCGAGATTAGCAAAATAGATCGCATATAAGTAGCAAATAATACCTGGTTGAGTGTGACGAAATTCTCGACCAAACGTAATTTAATTATATTCAAGGAAAAGAAACATTATGGCTATTACCGAGCCTAACAATACAATTTCTACTGCTAGCGACAGCGGAATTAGTCCTAGAGGTGATAAAGCGGCAGTTTTCAGTAGTGAAATCGACTCTCTTGGCGATGTCGATCTGGTTAAGCTAAGAGTCAAAGCGGGCAATGTCGTAACTTTTAACATTGACGCAGTAAAAAATGGTTCGGGTTTAGATTCAATTGTGAGCGTATTTGATATTAATGGTAACCGAAAAGTCTATAACGATGACGGTGCTGAGCCATTAGAAAATTATAGCTACGATTCTTATCTCGAATATACTGCCGATGCATTTAGCGATTATTATGTCGGTGTGAGTAGCTTTGATAATTTTAACTACAATCCTGTACAAGGAGGACCGGGGTCTGGTGGAAGTATCGGTAATTACAACTTAGCAATTAACGTATTTAATGGATTTGTCGGTACCGAAGCTGAAGATAATTTATCTGGAACAACCCAAGCAGACTACCTTAAAGGATTGGCAGGCAACGATACCCTGATTGGTAACGGTCAAAACGACTATCTTTTGGGCGATGGTGGCACAGATTTGCTCAAAGGACGTGCTGGTGACGATTTGCTTAGAGGAGGTGATGGCATTGACATTCTTAAAGGTGGAATCGGTAACGATACGTTGGGCGGCGAATCAGGAAGCGATCGCCTCCAAGGCGGAGAAGGTGCCGATGTTTTCGCGCTCGGTTGGTTCGATCGTATTATCGATTTTGAAGATGGTTCGGATTTAATGTTATTAACCAATGGACGTGTTTTTCCAGACCTCGCGATCGCTGCCAGTACTTCTGGCGATACGGGAACGACCATAAGTTACGGCGGAGAAATTATGGCTACTTTGGTCGGCATCGACCCCAGTCAAGTTAGTGCCGATGACTTTGTCGTCGCGCTATAAAACTCTTCGATCGCACCCGTCGAACCGAGTCAAATGAATTCAAGGGAATAGGGAACAGGGAACAGGGAACAGTGACGGCGTATGGTGTTCAATTAAACCCACCACCAACGCCAACCACCAATTGGTGGGGGACTCCGACTAAGAGGGGAGGTCAGGGGAACGAACTCTCATCAAGTCTTGTCCCCAACCAGCCAAACCAACTGTTGACAGTACGCCCGTTCCCTGTTCCCTCGACCGCAGGTCGTTGATATACGAGGGATTAGGAAATTAGGTAGTTGGTAATGAATAACGAGTTTGGCACGGCAAAACCCTACCCCTTAATCCCTCTTAATTGGCAAGCAAAACCCAGAGTTGCCCAAGCATTAGTATTTAAGGCATATCCAGAGGCAAAACTAAACTTTTCGTTGAGAGGGATGCTAGCAGCGTGTAAGTCTTTCAAAAGAGATCGAGTAACTTCCAGAGGATCGAGCAAACTGACAATTTGTTCTCGATCGAACTTGAGATTTGGTTGAGTAGATAAAGCAGTAAAGGTTTGAAAGAAAGGAGCGATCGAACAGATGGCGTAAATTTCAACCAAACCTGAAGAATTAGATGCGTTTAAAGATAGAGAGTTTAACAAATTAGAAAAGATTGAAGTAGTTTGCGCGGCGATCGCCATCGATTGAAGATTTGATTGGTTATCTGGGTTGGGTGAAAAATAAGCAAAAGCTTGGCTATTAACATCTAAACCAAACAGCATTACATAAACTGGGCGATCGCTCAAATTTTCTACTCGAATTTGTAAGCGATCGCGAAGCGTCTCATAAGGAGAATCGCCGCTGGAAATTTTTGGCAAGCTAGCATCTAAAACTAATTCGTTTTTTGACGAGACGAGTTCGGGTTTAACCAGAGAACGGAGAGTTTTTTTCTGTCCCAAAATTTGGCTTTTTTGCTCTTGAGAGGAAATTGATTCGAGAGTAACGCTAACTGGCAAACGAGACGATCCTTCATTAGCCGTCATTCTCCATAATTTGGCAGCTAAAAGCGTTTTTAACTGTGGCGTTAAACGACCGATCGCCGATTTGACTGCTTCATTAGAACTACCAATCGTGTTGGCGATCGGTACACCAACAACAGATAATAATCCGTATCCCGTTTTAGTTTCTGTATTGGTAGAATTAGAATCGATCGCATTACTAGCAGCAGGTTGGACGATTCGAGAGAGCAAACAATCAGCCGCTTGCGTGCCAAGATCGGCTACTGCCGAGACAAATTTAAGCCCCGAAAAAGCACTAGTTGCATCTACCCGTTCGATTCTGCCTAAGTTAGCATCCAAAACAACGCTCAAATTAAGTTGATGAGGTAAAACTCTAACGTTTTCTCTGACAAGTTGACCTACTTTAAGTAACTGCTGGCGATCGCTGTCGCTGCTTAGTAATTGCGTTTTTGCCATCAAACCCTCTCTAGATTGAAGTTGTAAGGTTATGGGTTCGGTTACGATTGCGCTATCTGTAACAATTGGCAAATTGGGAATAACTTGCAAACAGGAACTGTTGCCGTAATATTTTAAAACTGTCCCTGGCAATCCCAATAATTTAACTCGTACTATTCCTTTTTCATCTATTTTTGAAATTACTCCCTCTGCACCTACAGGATTTTCTGGTATTAAATAATATGCAAATAAAGGTTTAGTCTCTCCTATGAGGACGGGTTGTTGTTTTTTAGCGGTTAGTAATTCGATTGACTCAGAAGAACGAGCGATCGCGACTTGAATTTTACTAGCTGGTGTTACTTGCCAGAGATATTGAGTTAAAGCATAAGTAAATAAACCCGCATCAAAATTATCCCAACTCGTCTCTGCGGCAATTTCTCCTTCTCCTGCTGCCGTCAACAACATTCCAGAAGGTTTTAAAGACATATCGCGCTGTGTTATCGGCGTTTGAATGGTGCGTGCGGCGATCGCATGTCCGAAAGATTTGCGACTGGCAAGATTGAGGCGTAGTTGTTCGCTGAAAGCTAATTCTTCTGGGTTAATTTGTTCGCCAATCGTTTTCCACGAACGAAGACGTAGATTTCCTAATAAAGATTGACTCGAATTGATGTAGCTAGTATCGAGGATGGTAGTCAACTTATCTGTAGCCAGCGATCGCGTCAGTAACATCAGCGTATCTTCTAGAATTTGGTTGGCTATAGTTCGATCGTCAATTTCTAGAATGCTGTCTGCTGGCATCAAACTATTGACTAGCTTGTAAGTTGAATTTTCCGAATTGCTTTTTAATTGTTTTGAAGTGGTTGGAATTTTGACTCGATCGCCGTAACCGCTAAAGTGAAAGACAACTACATCGTCAGCTTGTGCCTGTCGGTTGAGATGTTCGTTAAAAGCAGTTTCAATATTTTCTCTAGTTGCTTGCTGTTCGGTAAGAACGAGAATATCGCGATCGCTAAAACCAAAGCGATGAATTAGTAACTCTCTTTGTAGTTCGACATCAGTAAGACAACCGCTTAAAGACAAGTTTTCTGGATAACTATTAATACCAACCAGCAATGCTAATTTTCGATTGGTAGTCTGTGCCAAAGTCCTTTGATAGCGTTCGACTCTAGCTTCTAATAAGCCTAGCGATAGCAGTGTCAAACCCGTATTTCTTAAAAAAGTTCGCCGATCGAATTTCATCTAAACCTCCGTGGAGACTCCCGCCATAGCGCAAGCTTGCCAATGAGAGGAAACGGAGCAACTTGAGGGGGTCGATACCCCGAAAAGTTGCAATCTTAATATACTTCGCACAAATTTCAGGTTGAATATGTTAAAATGTGAGGAGCGCTTATCTGAGGTCTCCTCAGATAAGCCATTTGCGCTCCGTGATAGTTGTTGAATTGAATAATGTAAATGACCGAACGAGCCTACAAATATAGGTTTTACCCAACACCCGAACAAGAAAATCTCTTGCGTCGGACAATGGGTTGTGTTCGGTTGGTTTATAACAAAGCTTTGGCTGAGCGAACTGAGGGATGGTATCAAAGGCAAGAAAGAATTGGATACAGCCAAACTTCTTCGATGCTTACTACTTGGAAAAAAAAAGAAGAACTTTTTTTTCTTAACGAGGTAAGCTGCGTGCCTTTGCAACAAACCCTGAGACATCTGACTAAAGCTTTTGAGAGCTTTTGGGCAAAACGAAGCAAATACCCCAACTTCAAAAAGAAAAGCAATGGAGGAAATGCTGAGTTTACCCGTTCTGCTTTTAAATGGAAAGATGGTAAGTTGTGGCTTGCTAAATGCTTTGAGCCATTGAATATTGTTTGGAGTAGATATTTTCCCGTTGAATGTGACCCGTCTACAGTTACTGTCAAACTCGAACCGAATGGACGTTGGTTTGTCTCTTTTTTGGTTGTTGACCCAACAATTAAAACTTTGCCTCCAACCGCTAAAAACATCGGTTTGGATGCTGGTCTGACTAGCTTGGTTACTACAAGTGATGGGGAAAAAGTAACTAACCCCAAACATTTTAACAACAAGTATCGAAAACTCAGAGCAGCACAAAAAACACTTTCCAGAAGACAATTCGGTTCTAAAAATCGAGAAAAAGCCAGAATCGCTGTCGCTAGAATTCAAGCTCGAATCAAAGACTCTAGGAAAGATTTTCTGCACAAGCTGACCACTCAACTGGTACGCGAAAACCAAGTAATTGCGGTTGAGGATTTGGCTCTCAGAAATATGGTTAAAAACCGTTCCCTTGCCCGTAGCATTTCTGATGCAGGGTGGGGTGAATTGGTTCGACAACTTGAGTATAAAAGCCAGTGGTACGGTCGAGAACTGGTAAAAATTGACCGCTTTTTCCCGTCGAGTAAGCGATGTGGAAACTGCGGTTTTGTAACTGATAAACTGCCGTTGAGTGTAAGAGAGTGGTCTTGTACAGAATGCGGAACAATTCACGACAGAGACATCAACGCCAGTCGCAATATTTTGGCTGCGGGACTCGCAGTTACAGTCTGTGGATCGAGTGTAAGACCTGATAGACAACATAGATCTCTTGGGCAACTGAGCAAAACCGCGCACAGCGGAAGGAAACAGAAACCTAAATCGTGAGGTTTGGGAATCCCTTGGGGCTGGCTTCTGAGGAGACCTCAGAAGTTTAAACGCCCCGTCCACTATAATCCGACGCAAGGAGGAGAAGCGTGGTGGGAGGATGTCAAATCAGCAGCATAGCTTTCGAGTCACAGCTACTAGCCTATCATTAGAAAAGAACTAATACTAAATCCGATTACCAAAACAGTTAACTCGTAGGGGCGAATGCCCATGCTTCCTACGGAAGAACTTCGTTAACGCAAGGCGCGGATACGTCCGTTACCGAGGCGGCAAAATCTGAGGTTTCCGAGGCGGCGATCGGCGGAGGTTTCCTCAGATTTGTTTAGCCGCCGTTCAGATTTGTCTTGCCGCCGTTCCGAATATAAAACGCCGCCCCTACTTGGGAATGGTCAGTTATTTTTTAGCAGATCCCTAACCCTGCATTGCCTTAATCAACTCAGCAGCTACTTCAGGACGAGAAAATTCTGGTGGTGGAAGTTCGCCGCGTCGCAGCATTTCTCTGACTTTGGTTCCCGATAAATGAACTCGTTCTTCGGGCGCGCTAGGACTGGTTTTGGTAGTCGCCATTTGTTTGGTACGAGTGCAATAGAAAGCATGTTCGAACATCATTGGCGTGATGCCTAGTTCTCCAGGTGCAAATTCTTCAAATATTTTTTGCGCGTCGTAAGTACCGTAGTAATCACCTACGCCCGCATGGTCGCGACCGACGATAAAATGAGTACAACCGTAGTTTTTGCGAATCAATGCGTGAAAAATTGCTTCTCTTGGGCCAGCATAGCGCATCGCTGAAGGATTGATTGCCAGAATGACACGGTCTTGAGGGAAGTATTTATCTAATAAAATTTCATAGCA
>JBOFLQ010000304.1:0-4861 GCA_051657945.1 Xenococcaceae cyanobacterium
TGAAGTTTTTATCCAGGGATGTGGATGTTTTTGTTTTAAAGCTCAAAGATATACTCAGTCTAGAATGAAGGTCGATTTTTTCAAGTTTTTTGGCTAGAACAAAAACATCCACATCTAAAAGTTATAGTGTGTCTAGTAATAGGCGCTAGAGGGCAACTTTAAATTCTAAAGTTCTAGAAGGACGCGGATTTTTTTTTCAAGTTTTTTGTTAATCGGGCGTTCTCCACGTTCGATTAAAGAGACGAGATTTTGGGATACGTTCAGAAAGCCAGCAAGTTTTCCTTGGCTCAAGCCTTTAGCTGTTCTAGCATTTCTGATTAGTTCGCCAGTTAGTTCGATGCAAGAAGATGGTTTGAGTTTTTTTTGAGGCGGCGATTGAACTCCGTCTTCGCTTCGCGATCGCTGCGATCGCGAAGTCCTCGATTGGATATTAGCTGATAAAAGTTCTGGAATTGGATCTGGCGGTCTAATACATATTTTGGCATCTAGTAATTTGTCGAAATAACCTTTAGGCTGTTTTTGATTTGATTCGGGTCTTAAATATTCTGGATAGCTTTGCTCGTCAAATTCAATTTCCCAGTTTAATCTCTCCAGTAGTTCTAAAGAACTGTCCCAGCATTGTTTTAAATTGTAAGCTTTACGATAGTTTTCACGAGCAAAAGAAATCTCTGCTACTGGAAGCGCCATTTCCAGTAACTCTCGTACTTTGTAATTCCCGTCGAGGCGAATTCGACTGTGCAGTGTCAGATAGATCGCCAGCCTGAGTGCTAACTCATTTTGATATGGGTTAATTTTTAAAACTTCTTTAGCTAAGTAACCAAACTGATATAAAGCTTGTCGCGATCTAGCTCCAGCTCGGTTTAAAAAATCCTTAGTCCACAGTCCTGGTAAAACCGTTATATACACATCATTGGGATCTTCTATGTTTCCATCTGTATCTAACTGACCTATGGGTTTAATATAAATATTCCACATTCTTCCCACTGGCGCACTAGCAATAATTTGTCCTTTGCTATTTCTGCCTTCAACCCAAACTGTTTTTACTAACAAGCAATCAAGGGCAAAAGCTGTCTTAGCAATTTCTAGAAGTTTTTCAGACTTAGATTTGTGGTGGTTTTTATCCCAGCCTAATTCTCTAATGATATCGCTGGCTTTGATGCTAAATTCTTGTTCCCAAGGTCGATCTTGGTTTATGGAATGGGCAGCAAAAATTAAATGCAATTTGGCTGTTGTGAATCCAAATCGATCGATAATTTGCTGGGCTTCATTCCAGGGAAGTAAACTGATATCTCCTGGGCTACTGATGTGATGCTCGATGTAATTCTTGGGATTATTTTTAGCTATATGCTGCAAACGGGCTATGCCATTTTTGTCTTTTTCCCATAAATCTTTTCTCATGCAAGCTTCTATACTGGAAAACATTAATGCTGCTGATGGTATTTGAACTGTATCATCAAGCCGTGATTCGCAGGTTATTTGTGTTATTGCTGGCTTGCTTCGAGCTAAATTTTCTAATTCCCCTGTTTCTGCTAGATTGGCAAGAAAAGTTTTGACTATTTGTGCTGTTACTTCTTTAACGTAAGCTTTATTTTTAGCTTGTTCGGGTAAATTCCACGTCTCTTTGATTAATTTTATCGCTTCATTTTTAGCATTTGCCTTAACTGTTTCTAGAAAACCAGCTTGTATTTCTCTGATCGCCAGTTTTCTATTTCCAAATATATTAGAATCAATTTGAGCAAAGAGATTATTGTGATTTATAGATAACAAGTTTCCTGACATTGTTAATTTCAAAATAATTGCTTAGTAATCGAAGACGAACAAGAGCTAATAACGACGCATTAAAAATTTGAGCGTTCCTCGAATACTATATCTTTGCCAAAATCATGCCATGATTTTTAGAGGACACCCGTGTTTATTTAAGAATTTTACTTATTTAGCTTCGAACGATTTACTGGCACAAAAAAACTATTTCTTCTACTACCCATACACAGCTCCTCAAACCAGAAAACCAGAAAACCAGAAAACCAGAAAGAGTGAAGATTTAGAGAGGAGGAAGACGATCGAGTTTCAACCACTCTGCCATTAAGTAGGGATGGACAATATGGAATTGATGAACTGGCGAACGATAAATGGCATGACGATTTTCTATCTGTAGTTGAGTATCAGTATTCGAGATAAAATCCTTAAAATTAGCTGTCACTAGAACATTAGCTCGACCAGCAATGGCTGTTTCTAGAACATGAGCATCTTCAATATCCCGAAGCGCAACAACACCCGTACCACCCAAAGTAAGAGCAGGGGCAAGCATGGCATATTCTCGAATAGTTTCCACATAAGCATCTGCGGTAGTTGGATTCACTTTTAAGTCGCGCTCTAAAACATGCCTCAAGCGATTTAACATTCCCCAAGAAATAACCAAACTTACGTCTCCCAAACAACAATAGCCCAGTCGAACAATTGTTACTAATGTTTGACAGGATGTACTAGTTCTTCCTTTTTTATCGGCTAAAAGCGCAGCACACCAAATATTCAAGTCAAGGCATAAACAAAGTACCTCACTCATTGTTAGTTATGGCAACAGCAGCATTTAAAAAATCGTCTTCGGTTTCTAATGGTTCGATCGAATCGAGCGAGATTTCTTCAATCAATTGTTCGTGGGTAACTTGATAGCGAGCATCTATAAGTGTACGGGCAATTTTATCTTGAACTTGGGCTTTGAGGTTTGGTTCTCCATTAGCAATAACTCGCAACCAAGCATCGATCGCGGCTGGGGGAAGAGAGACGAACAATTCAATTGCCATACCCGCAAGCTGAGCTTTTTTGCGGGATTCTCTTTTAGCGATCTCGGCTAGTTTGTTCGCTGTCTGTTCGCTTGTATAAGCAGATATGGTTTTGCCACTCATATGAGTATTTCTTTTCCCAAAAACAATAGTTTATATAACTATTATAGTTTCTATAGAATTTATTGTGAAAGAGTTTGTTTTTCGCTCGTCTTCGAGCGAAAAATCCTTATTTTTCTGCTAAGTTCTCCTGCGCGTTTTTTGGATTAACTTAACTCCTCAAAGCAATTAAACCAGAAAAGTAGAAAAGTAGCTTAGGAGTCGATCGCGTTTATTTGAATCAGCTCAGAAATTTTGTGTTTGCCACGATGTTTGAGATTATGTCGATCGGGGTCGAGCTGATGTAGTTTATGATGTTCTACAAGATCGGGTCGTTGTTGGAGTGTCTTAACGATTCGAGGTTGAGAACCACCAACACTTTTAAGTAAAGAGATAGTAATCGCCCATTTCTCGTCATGACGACGATCGGTCGCATTATTGTAATTCATAATCGCCTCAATCCAAGTATCAATTAGCCTTTGACTATCTTGCATCGAAGCCTTGACCCGCCCATTCGAATTGGTTATCCCCGTTCCATCCGTCGAGTCTGCTTTTGATATTGGCAATGAAGATACAACAGTTTTTCTCTTGGGACGAACATTAGAGACAGTATGAGAAAGCGCAGCTTGTTGCAGAGAGACGAGATTAGCAATCGCGCCAATTAACTGTTGAATATCCTGACGCAAAGGATCGTCTGTAGTAGTTGCGGTGGATGCAGTAACAACTTGGGGTGAAGTGACATCTTCAGTTAGCTCTTTACTCTCTCTATGCTCGGACAATTCATCTGGAATAGGAGTGCTTGAGGAGATTAGAGATCCTTTATCTTCTGGGGTTAAAGAAGGTTGCTCCTCTTGAGTAATTTCAGATTGAGCTAATTTTGCTTCAATCCACTCCAATAATTTCTCAGATTTTTCCTGTTGATTTCCCGATAATACAATTTGCTCAAAGATCTGATTCCAACGATCGCGCGTATCCTGAAAAATTCTAATTTGTCCGACTTTACGTCGCGGGTTTCGACCGAGTTCTGCTTGCTTAAGTAATTGAGTCGCTCGTGAAAACATCTCGATCGGTAAAACATTTTCATCCCCTAACTTAATCCCCTTACGCTTGCCTTGATACTTAGCAATCACCTCATCCGCTATTTCATAATCGCTATAGTGCCTAGAAGCAGCAAGCGATCGCCTCAGTTGGGGATTAGCTTCCGAGAGAATTTGAAAATGACCTTGAATAGCCGCCTTAAATTCCGTTTCATTGACTGTTGTTGGACAATACCAAAAAAATGCGCGTCAATTCTGAGGTTACCTCAGAATTGCCTTGGCGCGCCGTGTAGCAATACACGCATAAACAGAGCGAAATAGATGGGTGTACAAACTATCTTTTCCCGAACGTGTCGGTACTAAATCGATAAAATAGCGATCGCACGCTCTAGCAACAGCAACTCCATATTTAGCATTAACATCGCGTGCGGAAAGTTCGATCGCTTCGGGTAACTCCCGTCGAACTTTTGCTATCGCATCAACAACACGATCTGCCGTCGCTAGAGTAGGAATTTCAAAAACTAACCCCTTCTCACCACGGCGTTTGACAGCACCAGCGAAGGTAACAGAATACTTCGATTTAATTTCAAAAGATGCCGTAGAAAGTAATTCTGCACAACGTCGTCCAGTCAATACCGCCAAACCTGCGGCAATGTCCGCCCAATCGGCGCGATTGAGGAGTTCCACAGCACGGTTGACAATCTCATCAGGGCGATCGATAAATTGTACCTGCTCGTTGCGATCGGCAACTCTACCTTGTTTGAGATCGTTAATTTCGGTGTACTCAAATTTTGAGAGCTTGACGAATTCGAGCGACCAATGATCCGAGCCTAGAGCATCTTTGATAGCTCTGCGAGTCATATCCATCAATCGTTGCTGTTGGGTAAGTTTTGGTTTATCATGCTCGTTCGCCCAACGCTCGCGTATGGATTCTGTAAATTGTTG
>JBOFLQ010000305.1:0-2833 GCA_051657945.1 Xenococcaceae cyanobacterium
TTACTTTAAAACTATTGCGCTAAAAGAAGAAATTTTTGGTGTGGCGTTGCGATCGCCTCTTCTGTGAGCAAAGCTCAATCGCGCGCGACAGATGTTCTTGACTCAGTCTCTTTTTCTACCTTTTTTAGCTTTCTCGTCAGATTTAAAAATTTGCGTTTTATTTACTGGCAAATTGATATAAAGATTCGATCGTCAATCCATTTAAAGGATACTCAGCTAATGCCAAATGACAAGTAATTTGAAAACGCTCCCCATTTGATGATGTAAAAATCTGTTGGCGTAAAGTTTTTAGGAGATCGGACATGCGATCGCTCGCCTCTATTTTATTTAATTCGGGAATAGCGATCGTAAATTCTCCACATCCCCAGTAACCTAAAATTTCAGCACCACCGAGAGCAGATTGCAAAAGACTTCCCATTCTATGCAAAACGCGATCGCCGGTTTGATGACCGTATTTAATATTAATTTGACGTAATTCGGTAAGAGTTAGTATGCCGAGAGTAAAAATTTGTTGATGCTCTCTTAGAGATTGTAAATCTTTAGTCGATCGGGATCGATTGGCTAAACCTGTAACAGAATCGCGATCGATAAATCTTTGTCGCCAATAAATGCGTTCGAGACGATTAGAAATACGAGTTAATAATTCCGAACCGACAATCGGTTTACTAACGTAGTCGTCAGCACCAACAGCAAACACTCGATCGATGGTTTCTTTTTCGCGATGAGCAGTAAGAAATAAAATTGGTAATTCTTGCCAGTCGGGAGCGGAACGAACGGCGCTACAAAGCTCAATGCCATTAATTTCGGGCATATCTACATCCAAAATTAATAAGTCGGGGTTGGTAGATTGTAGTACTTCCCAAAAACGCAAAGGCTCATCTAAAGTCGTGATTTTCATTCCCCAAGGTTCTAAAAGCGAACTCATGGCTGTTAAAAAGATGCGATCGTCATCTACTATTAAGATTTTTGGTACTCGATCGCGATCGCGTTTCAAAATTTTGGTAACTGCATCCCAAATTTTTACGGCGTTGGTTGGCTTGACCAAAAAACCAGAACCCCCACAGCGAGCCACTGTAACGCGATCGACCAAGCGATCGAGTGAAGAGATAATTAGTACTGGTATCGATGGAGTACGTGCAGTCAAATCGGCTAGAAGCGACAGACTAGTTTGCCATTGTTCGCTTTCTTCTATACTTATTACTACTAAATCGGGCGAATGATTTTGCAACCAAGAAATTGCCAACTGTAAATTATCTAACTGTTGCCAAGCCAAGCCTTCGGAGTTTGCCAACTGCTGTAACCCAGAACCAAGTTGAAGATCGCGATCGATTAGTAATAATGTTGGCGCGATTTCTGGAATAAATTCTGATGGTGTTAGAGCTAAAAGATTATTTAATTGCTGGACTAGAGATACAAATTGTTGTTCTCGATCGACAGTTAAAATTTCGTTTTCTCGCAAAAGATTTTCTAGTTCTCTAGCTATTTGAGTTCCTGTTTCTTTTTCAAACATGCCGAGAACACCAGCCAATTTGTGAGCGGCACGTTCGGCGGATTTATGTAATTCTACAGATAAATTTTTATTTTGTATTGCTGTTGCTGCTGTTTGCAAAATCTCCAGGCGCTCTAACATTAAACCTTGATAGCGCTGCCACATTGCGACCATTTTGCGATCGAATTCGGTGACGACGGGACTAGAATTTTGAGTTTCTTGCGTACGATCGGGAGGACTGAGGCGATAGCCAATACCATAAACATTCTCAATCCAGTCTTTGACTCCTGCTTTGTTTAATTTTTGTCGCAGTCCTTTGATATGTGCTTTGACACTTTCTTCTAGAGGCGGATCGTCAAAATTCCAAAGATGGTCGATTAGCTGCGATCGGCTATAAACTCGCAAAGGATTGCGTAAAAATAATTCCAGTAAACTATATTCTTTTGGCGTTAATTTTAGAGGTTTATCTTGGTAAGTTACCTGACAGCTACTAGGATCGAGACGTAGTTCGTCAATTTCTAAAATGGGAGTGCGTGCAATTTTCTCTCGACGCAATAATGCTCTTACCCTAGCATGAAGTTCTTCTAGGTTTAGAGGTTTAGTTAAATAATCGTCAGCACCTGCATCCAATCCTTTAATTCTCTCTCGATCGGCATCGCGAGCGGTCATCAATAATATAGGAATAGAGCAGCCTTCCGAGCGCAATTGTTTACATAAGCTGATGCCATCTAATTCTGGCAAACATACATCGGTAACAATTAATTCGTAATCAGCACTTTGAGCGTATTCCAAGCCCGATCGACCATCTTCAACTAAGTCTACTATGTAGTTTTGACTAATTAAAGATTGTTGCAGTACGCCTGCTAAAATTTCGTCATCTTCGATCAGCAAAATCCTCATAAGTTAGGGAATAGGGAGTAGGGGATAGGGAGTAGGGGATAGGGGTTAGGGGATAGGGGTTAGGGGATAGGGGTTAGGGAATAGGGGATAGGGAATAGGGGATAGGGAATAGGGAGCAGTAATTAATAACTGTTCCCTGACTCGAAAGGAATAAAAGTTCGCAAGAGGTCTGTTTGGAACTTGGATTATAAATTAAAGAGCGATCGGGAAGAACTAGAGAAGGAAAAAAGTTTTTATAAAATATCGAGCGCGCAGGATCGTTGTGATGTTAAAAGGGAACAGGGAAAGGGTAACGGGCAAAGTCAAAAGTCACTCATTCAAAAGTCAGTAGGGAACGGACGGCTGAAATGCCGGAGGAAACACGTCCTTCAATGGGGCGAACCAAGTTCGCCCCCCAGGACTCCTCCGTCATCGCGTCCTCCGTTCCATGGAACGTCCGTACAG
>JBOFLQ010000306.1:0-10543 GCA_051657945.1 Xenococcaceae cyanobacterium
ATGGTGAGTTATTTTTGGTTATGCATTCTATAAGTTAACGGTCTAGATTGGAGTCGGGCGTGAGTTTGCCTTAAAACTATTGCGCTCAAAGAAGAATTTTTTCCTGTGGCATTGCGATCGACAAATTCAAACCAAAAAAGATTTGATGGTGAGTTACTTTTGGTTATGCACTCTAAAAGTTAACCGTCTAGATTGGAGTCGGGCGTGAGTTTGTTTTAAAACTATTGCGCTCGAAGAAGAATTTTTCCTGTGCTAAGCGATAAACAAATTCAAGCCAAGAAAGATTTGATGGTGAGTTATTTTTCGTGATGCACTCTACAAGTTAACGGTCTAGATTGGAGTCGGGCGTGAGTTTGTTTTAAAACTATTGCGCTCGAATAAGAATTTTTTCCTGTGGCGATCGAGCGACAGATTTTCATCGGAAAAATTGGGTCTGAAACCCCGTCCTAGAAGGACGGCTTTACATTTTAGAGACAAAAACTTCACATACAAAAATTGAAAGGCTTGGTAGTATATCTCTAAGCTGAATTGTTAATGCAGGGACTACCCTGTCCCAAAGCTCCAAACAGTAGGCTAGAGACTGGCGAGTAGTCTCGCAAATGGGTAGAAATCTGGAAGCAACGATTTCGTGGGGCTAGCGCGGGAGATATAACCGTGCGGGTGTTGAAACACCGAGACTGAAAACCGACTGAGGACGAAAAAACTGACCATTACAAAGTGATAGGAGGTTGGATCTAGAATCGACTGTGCCATTCTTGAAAGTAACCTAGCCCGAAAGCTCGACCAAATATCTGAATGCGCCCCTTTTTGCGACTAGGGTAGGAGGTTAGGGCTAAATGCCAAAGTCCAAGTGGGTGGGTAAAGCCGTAGGGCTTCAGGCGGAGGTGAGGTTACGACTCAGACTCTTTTCATTTTTCGGAAGCTCTAAAAATTCCCCTTAAACTCACGTAAAGATTTCTTTTTAAAGCATAATCAAACCCTGTCTAGCTCCTAAAATCACTGCTTCAGTGCGACTAGAGGCATCGAGTTTATTAAAAATAGAGCCAATGTGAAACTTAACTGTATGTTCAGAAATTCCTAAACGACGGGCAATAGTTTTGTTTCCCAAACCTTCAGCCAGCATCTTCAAAACTTCAATCTCGCGACTTGTCAGGGGTTGACTGAGAGTTTCAGGCAAAGTGCGATTAGTTTCAGGGAGTAGAGAAAGCACTGAATCAATAAAATCTGGATGTATTACAGTTAATCCTGTTGCTACTGCTGCGATCGCTCCTATAATCTCTTCAGCAGTTGACTCGCTAGCTAAAACTCCGCGCACATTGGCACGTAAAATTCTAGCAATCGATGTTTGTTGCCAATCGTCTATTAAAACAACAATAGCAGGAGTCTGAAATTCAGAAAAAGAAGTAAGTTCCAACCAAATAGTTTCATCTTCCGCCTCTTGCCACTCTAGCAGTAATACATCAGGTTGTAGCTGTTCGATCGTCTCTAAATCGAAACTAGCAGAACTACCTAATACTTCCACAAAAGGGCTGGTTAGTAAAAGTGCTTCTAGTCCAGCCCTTACAACTACAGAAGGAGCGATCGCAAAAACCCGAACTAAATCAATTGCGTTGCCGAAATTTTGTTGCATAGTACTATATTTGCCACCATGCGTTTACCACTGCGTAAAAAATCTAGTTGCAGCCAATCACCAGAATTAGAGCGATCGAGAACGTGAAATAACTCATCTGGTGTTTGAAAGGTTTTTCCCTTAATACCGATTAACACGTCGCCCGGTTGAAGTCGAGCAATGTTAGCAGGACTTCCTGATTCAATTCGAACAATTTGTAGTCCAAACAGAGGTTTACCACTGACCGTTACCAATACAGGCTGAAGAGTCACACCTAAATAAGGTTTTTCTTTTCGCTCTTTGATGCTTCTCAAAAACTGATTGACTGCATGAGTGGGTATGGCAAATCCTCGACCATTGACGATCGCTGTATTGATGCCAATTACCTGACCCCAAACATTGGCAAGAGGGCCACCAGAATTACCAGGTGCTAGTTTTATATCTGCTTGTATCCAATGAAACCGAGGATCGATCGTATGAATAATTCCAGTTGTTACTACTCCTTTGTCTCCAAAAGGATTACCCACAGCCAACACTAGTTCACCTACGCGTAGTTTATCGGTGTTACCAACATTAGCCGCAGAAAGATTAGCTGCATTTACCTTCAGCACTGCTAGATCGCGTTGGGAATCGAGAGCGATCGCCTTACCTTCGAGAACTCTTCGATCCGAAAGTTCGACTTTTGCCCTGGTTGCCTTTACTACATGAGCATTACTAATAATCGTTCCGTCGCTACTCCAGATCGTACCAGAACCAGCAATCCCCGTATTATCTCGTATCTGCACTGTAGAACAGCGCAGTTTTTCGGCTACATTCGCCAATTCTTCAGCCAATCGAGATGTTTTAGATGTCTGTCGATCTAAAATTGTCATAACTTTACCTTTTCCCGATTTCCCAGTCTTCTTCTATCTCCCTTGTCTCTCTCTTCGCCCATATCCTCCTCGTCTGCGATCGAAATTGCAGTCTTCTTCAATTGGTTTTTCTCCAACAATTATCGTTACCTCAAGCAGATTTCCTCCTCGAATAATTCCAGCAGTAAGAGGTTGACCGACTCTTTCTGGATCTAACATGGAATAGACATTACTAATGTCATTAATGGCAGTTCCATCTAAACTGATTAAAATATCGCCAATAGTTATACCAGCGCGATCGGCAGCTTCTCCTGGAGAGAGGCTAACTATAATTACGCCGCCACTGTTAGATAAATTCAACGCCTTTTTGAGTGTATCGGGCAAAGACACACTCTGCATTCCCAATCCCAGATAACCGCGTTTGATTCGCCCTCCTTGCATTATTTGCTCGACAACTCGATTTACTGTTGAGTTAGGAATAGTCAATGTCATATGGCGTGGTCCTCTAGTATTAATACCTAAAACTTGCCCTTCCATATCGACCAACGCACCGCCAGAAAAACCAGGATAAAGCATTAGTGATGGGCTTAGGAATCGATCGATTTTTTCTCCATACCAACTACGCCAAGCCCCACCAAGAGAACTCATCACTCCGAAACTGGCACTCAAACCGCTTTCGTTATTTCGGGCGATCGCTAACACCATATGACCAACTTTCAATGTCTCTAAATCACCTATGGTTGCTGTAGGTAAATCTATCTCTTCTATTTTCAGTAATGCCAAATCTGTTCCTGGATCTCGTCCGATTAAACTGGCAGCGAGTGTTCGTCCATTAGCATCGGTAACAGTAATCTCTTCTTCTCGCTTAATGGCGTGTTCTACAGTGACTACGATACCCGAACGCCAATAAACTCCACTACTCGATATTCGTCGTCTTGCATTGACTGTAACAACAGAACGTCCAGATTCTTCGGTGAGATCTGCCAAGTTATTAGAGAATGTTTGTAGTAGATTATTTCTTCCTGATGAAGAACTTGTCATGCTATTTTTCCATTGCTTATTAATTTCAGGATGCCGAATTTTGATAGCAGATTGCATCGGAGAAATGGGCAGTTATCTACCTAGAAAAATGGCTAGTGCAACTTTTTCTTTAGTTAGTTTGACGAAGTCAGAAGTCACCGCCCTGTCGTTTTACGGCAGGGTCTCTCTGACAGCGTTTTAAATAACAATGAGCGAGTTAACCAGGTAATCGGCAAGCATTTTCACTCATCGGATCTGCAATATCCGATCTGGTTAACAAAAAGTCAGCCTATCAAAAGGATGCTGAGAACCCCCGCGTTTCAACCGGGGGATGAAAGCTAACTCAGGGCTTTAGCCCGTTGTGTGTCCGAGTTTGGTCTTCCAGTATTAACGTCTTTCAGCTTTTTCTACAAAATAAGGTTATAATTTGTAGAAAAAGTTGAAAGCAGTGTTAACTCTAACTTACGAGTACAAAGCAATGCCCACAGATGAGCAAATCCAGCTAATCGAACACACATTAACGGTGTGTCAAAAAGTTTGGAATTTTGCCCTACGTGAGCGCAAAGACTGGATTAATTCTCGTAAGTGTCCGGTGGACGCTTGCTCAATCACTTCTCAATACATCATCTCGGCAAATGAACCCTACCCGAACTACAACGCTCAAGCTAAGTCTCTGACGCTGGCAAAAGAGAATTTTCCAGAACTTAAAACTGTCAACGCTCAAGTGTTGCAGCAAGTTCTCAGAAAGCTAGAAACTGCGTTCATTGACATGAAGCGCAAAGGGATGGGATTTCCCCGATTCAAGAACCGATATCGGATGCGCTCATTTGTGTATCCGCAGTTGGGTAAAACTCAATTCCTCAACGGCAATCAGATCAAATTGCCTCAGTTGGGTTGGGTGAAGTACATCAAGTCTCGTGAAATTCCTGATGGCTTCGCAGTGAAGCAAGTTCGGGTCGTTCGCAAGGCTTCAGGCTACTTCCTCATGTTCACACTTGAATGTGATGTCAACGTGCCCGATTCGGTTCCGGTTGGGCATCCACGGGGAATCGATCTAGGACTCGATAAATTTGCCGCAACCTCCAATGGAGCGTTGATTGAACGCCCACGCTTCCTTCAAGACCTGCACCGTAAGCTGAAATTGCTACAACGCAGACTGAAGCATAAGCAAAAAGGATCGAACAATCGGCACAAGCTTACTCGGAAGATTGCAAGGTTACATCAACGCATTGCAGACACTCGTAAGGATTGGCATTTCAAACTCGCTCACAAGCTTTGTGATGACGCTGGAATGCTGTTTGTTGAGGATATTGACGTACGCACTTGGGCGAAAGGAATACTGAGCAAGCACACGCTCGATGCTGGATTTGGGCAATTTGTTTCAATCCTGCAATGGGTGTGCTGGAAGCGAGGGGTTTACTTCGACAAGGTGAACAAGGATTACACCTCGCAGGTCTGCCCACAATGCGACACGCATACGGGTAAGAAAGATTTGAGTGACAGGCTTCATGTCTGCCACGAATGCGGTTACACTATTCACCGAGATGTAGCAGCCGCACAAGTGATTCGCAATCGCGGGATCTCTGCGCTGGGACGCAGCGTAGAAGAAATTGCCTGTGGAGACGGTCTGACGGGGACTGGCAACAGTCTAGTTAAGAGTCTGCGAAGCAGGAAAAAGGGTGGAGAGGCACGGCAACAGAGCCTGCCTCGTAATATCCTTTGAGAATCCCCCTGATTCATCGGGGGGAGTACGTCAACCGATTATCCTAGCTGGGCATTATGTCCAATATAAAATTTGTGCTTGGGGGAAATTTTTTTCAATCCGTGTTTGAATAAAATCTTTGAGTTCGCTCATGGTTTCTTGAGGATAAACGTATTTAACCCCACCAAACTTATTGCGTTTTTGAGTGCGCCCAGTTTCGTCTAAATCTAACTTGCTCTTGGGATACCATGTCTGCAATGTCTCTTTCGATTTAGGTGTAAAACGATGGGTGATTAATTCAAAAGTAAGATCGCAATTAAAATCTAAACACCTTTTGATGCGATCGAACAAATCTTGGTAATGCTGCTGCCAATCGGCGATCGTCATAATCGGCGCGATGACAATTCCCACGGGATAACCACTTAAAGCTAATTTGCGTATGGCAAGTAATCTATTTTCTACCGTAGCCGTACCACCTTCCATAAAATGACTGACAGGATCGGCATTAACGCTTACACGACAGCGAGTATGTCCGTTATGGGGTAAATTTAGTAATGATTCGACATTATCGAATTTAGTCACCCAACGCAGATATGCATTATCTCTCGTGCCAAAATAGCGGATACATTCAGCCAAACTACCCGTTAAATGCTCTATTCCTAAAGGATCGGTATAGCAACTAACTTCATAAGTAGTCGCACTTTCTCTTTCGTAATTGCTAAGGTTGGCAATAATTTGCGGTAAATTGGCAAAAACTTTGACTACTGGTGGCCCTGATAAACTTCCTGCCAAATAACAATATTGACAGTGTGCCGGACAACCTTGCGCTAGATGAAATTGCCAATCGGCAGAAGGCGGAATGGGGGTTAGTTTAAAGCTACTAGGGGGTGCATTAACTATAGCTAGTGTGTTTTTAGCGATCGCATAGGTTTCTCGTTCGTTTTTCCCCTGCAAAGAAGTGATTCTATTTTGCGATAACTTTTTAACTGGAATATGATAAGCTCGCACTCGTTCGATAATTTGCTGTCCCCAAGTTTCTTCCGAAGCAGCAGGGGTTACTAACACAAGATCCGGCAGCCAAAGATTGGTTTTTAGCAATTTCTTAAAAATTGTAGAGTTTGTTTAAGGATTTGTTTTTAACTTCAACTTCTATGATATCGAGAGACAGAAAAATAGAAAAGTGTGGTTATAATCCCATACTTAGTAGGGTTTTATGCCCGAACCCCGAATGGAAAATTTAAAAGTGCGATCGCAGTTATAAATATCGCTTCACTACAAGCTATCTCGATCGCGCAGTGACAAAACTGACATGTTCTCAAGACAAAACTTGTTTAGAATTGTTTATCCTCACAAATTCACCACAATTTTTTTTTAGAATAAAAGTGTAAGGTAAACAATAAAAAACTCAAAATAAAAGCATTCATTTAACAGGGCAAAAAACCAACAAATATATTTGTTCGAGTCAACGATTGAGAAGTTTAAACCTTAACTTGCATCAAAATCTCGATCGCGCTTTTGAGCAATTAAAAAGTTAATTATCTCTACAAAAAAAGGAGAATAATTATGTCAATTATTCATTGGCATCCTCTCAAAGAATTAAATAAATTGCGCCATGAAATGAATTCTCTTTTTGAAGAAATGGCGCATGGCGAGCGCTTGTTCGATTTCAATCTATTTCCCGCTCGGCTCGACTTATCTTGGAGTCCTGCAATCGCCATGACAGAAACAGAACAAAAACTAATTTTGAAAGTTGAATTACCTGGAATTGAAGCAAAAGATTTAGACATTCGAGTTGGCGATCGAATGGTTTCGATCGCAGGAGAAAGAAAGGAAGAAAAACACCATCAAGAAAAAGGTCGTTTGTGTACTGAATTTAGTTACGGTAAATTTCAACGAACCGTGCCAATACCGAGCGCGATCGACAAAGATAACGTCAAAGCCGATTTTAAAAATGGATTACTAACTCTAGATCTGCCAAAAAACATGTCTGCGATCGAAAATACTGTCAAGGTCGAGCTGCTCGAAGCCAAAACGCGGGAGGCGATGACCAAACAACGCCAAGACCTCGAACACCAACAAGAAACTATGCACGAACGTGCAATAGAAGAGTTGACCGAGCCAAAGGATAACGGCAATAGCATCAAAGAAGAAGCTCGAGAAATCTTAGTCGAGCAGCGCCAGCAGGAAAAACACCAACAAGAAACTATGCAAACTCGTACAGCAGAAGAAGTTAGCAAATAGCTCGACAAGAGCGAATAAATAATTGTGCTGTCGGGTTGGTGAGACGGTGTTTTAAAGCTCGAAATTAAATTAGGAGAAAAGCTATGTCTAGCGATAATCAATGGGGAAACATGTTTAAAGGAATTTTAGCAATACCGCAACAAGTAGTTCGCTACATCACTTCAGGAGCAACCAGAATTTTTAGCCCCAATGACGATGACTATCCAGCTACGGGAGTTCAACCCTTTGAAGGCGAACCGAACGAAGAAGGCAAGATTTCTAAGTAAAGAGTAGCTGCGCTCTGACATGCTTTCGTTTGTCGTCGAGGTGTGATGTGAGGAAATGCTGGAAATATTTTAATAGTTTCCGTACAACTTCATAATCGAGAGGACAATTCAAAATGATCGACAAAATTTTAATCGCGATCGATCGCTCGACTTTTAGTAAAACAGTTTTCTCTGAAGGACTGACTCTAGCAAAAAACATGGGAGCGAGTTTGATGCTGTTGCATGTTCTGTTTCCGCAAGGAGAAAGCGAAAGTAGTTTGTTAGCTCCGACTTGGACTCTAGGTAATTGGGATTATTATTCTGGAGCCGATACTCTCCTTATGGAAGACTATCACAAGCAATGGCAGGAATATCGACAGCAAAGTTTGAATTTCTTGTGTTCCCTAGCTGAAGAAGCAATGGCTCAAGGAATACAAACTGAGTGGACGCAAAATGCAGGCAATCCTGGCACAGTCATTTGTGATGTGGCGAAAACTTGGGGTGCAAACTTGATTGTTGTCGGTCGTCGAGGTCATTCTAGTTTGAGTGAGTTACTACTTGGCAGCATCAGTAATTACGTGCTTCATCGCGCTCCTTGTTCGGTTTTAGTCGTGCATTATCCAGCAGTAGCAGAATCGGAAATGGCATCCCGCGATCGAGCCGAAATGCATTGTTAAGTTAGAGAATAACTCAAAAGTCAGAAGGTTGTGTTAAATAAGTCTTCCCCTGCCCTTCTGCCTTAGTTTAAGGAGCAACAAAGTCATGCCGATCGAAAGAGATAGCAATCCTCCTTCCAATTCATCGCGAAAAATTAAACCACCCAAAGTCAGACATTTTGCAGGCAGTTTTTTACTTTGGTTTGGCTTGCTGATGATAATCAATTGGGTTGCATTCGAGCAAACAAAGCCAGAACAAATTTCTTACAGCGATTTTGTCGCCCAAGTCGAAGCCGATCGAGTAAAGAGTGCAGTTATCCCTACCCTACTCGAATAACGGCTTATTGAAATTAGAGGTAATGTCGTAGAGGTATTTTATGAAAACACACAGCCTCGATAATTATTTAGATTTAATTCAAAATTTGCTTGATTGTTCTCAAGGAGATGAAGGTCGATTGCTACAGCAATCTGAAGAACTTATTAATCCAGAATTATTGCAGGTAATGGAAAGTGCGATCGAAGAACTTGCCAATGATGGCAATTTTGAATCGGCAAATTATTTACGTTATTGGCAGACACAACTAGCTCGTCTTCTACAACAAGCAACAACAGTTTCTCCCCCAGAAACCGATGGTAAGACAAGAGCTTACCTCGATCTGATTGGAGCGCTACTTCATTGTCCTGAAGGTTCGGGATCCGAGCTTTTAGCCGTCAACGAAGATTTAATCGATCCTGGATTAGTACAGATGATGAAACAAATGGCAGTTCAAACAGCAGAGCGAGGCGATCGCGAAACTGCCAATTACCTCAACAATTTAGCGACAGAAATAGAAAAAAATTGGTTGAAAGCTAGTCTTTTTAGCTTGCAACGATCTAATAATAGCAAACAAACTTCTTTGGGAGTTGAAGATGTAGTTTCGTCAGAAGATCCCTGGACGCAAGCAAACATAGCATCGAGAACAGAAACTAAACAAGATCGATCGAGCCAACAGGACGAACGCGATCTAAATGACGAGTCCATCGATCGATTTAATTCTTACATTGACACGAGCGCCAATGATTCGTTGGCAACTTCTTTTTTTAAAAATAGCACCACTCGATCGAATCAATCGGAAACTTCAAACAACCAAAACATTGAAGAACGTTTAGCAGCGATCGCTCAATCTCTAGCCAAGCTTGAAGAAATTATAGTTACTCGGTTGCAACCAGTCGATCCGCTCTGGTATATGGATGTCTTAGAACGCGCATCTGCTTCTCACTGGACATTATCTACTGAAGAGGTGGAAAAATTAATCGGTGTTAAACCTAAATGCGAACCTGGTAAAAACTCTTATCAAAGAGGTTGTTGGTTATTTGTTAAAGCTAGCAAAATGGGCGCACAAACAGGTTGGCATGTCATCAAACAGATTGAAGATTTCAGTCTTTAGGCGATCGAGTTAGTTGTGCAACCTTGTCAACTAGCTCGACAGGCTCGAATGGTTTGGTCATGTAGCATTGAAACCCACAAACAAAAGCTTGGAGGCGATTGCTTTCTGTAGCGCTAGCTGTTAGTGCAAGAGCTGGAATTGACACCTTGTTCGGTAATTGTCTTACTTGACGAATTAGGTCGTAGCCATCTTCATTAGGCATACAAATGTCACTTATCAAAACATCAATATCCACACACAGAAGCGCATTTAATGCTTCGCGAGCAGAGGCGGCAACTTCAACCTCTGCTCCATAGGTTTCTAAAATCATTTTGATTACTTCTAGATTGCTTGGTAAATCGTCTACGACTAAAATTTTTAAGCCATTAAGAGCTGGCGCAGATGCAGGAATCGTGTCGAAATATTTTGTCTTGCGATCGCGATCGTAAACCATAAAAACCTCTCTTGACATCTGTGTCAATTAATTCAAAAAACAAAACACAAAACCGAATTCATGTTTAATTTTTAGAATTGAAAAAAAAATTTAAACTTTATTTAAAGACTTCAAACCTTATTTTCCTTGTGGGTAAGTAATAGTTATTTTTTCTCTAAATTAAATTTATAATTTCAAGTTTACAAAGCAAAAGTGAGGAATTTGTGAGACGACAACTTTCGCAATTCAGTTTGCATCTATCTTTTGAAATAATTTTAGGGGCAGTTTGCCTTATTTTTCCATAAAATCCGACGATATCGTCATCCGATCGAAAGCGAGTAAGCATTTTAGCTGAGAATATAGACAATTGCGTGCAAGCA
>JBOFLQ010000307.1:0-2026 GCA_051657945.1 Xenococcaceae cyanobacterium
GGACTAGAATTAAGCCATCGATCGATCCCTTGAAATTCGGGCAATGTCTGTCGATCTTGAGGCGACTCTGCATTGGCGAGAGTTAACTTTTCAATCTCAAAAAGAGAGGCGATCGAAAATGTACTAACGAACATTCCCAGATAAGCTAGCAATCGTCTACGCTGAAGCGATGTTTGTTTGGCAATCATGAGTTGAAAAAAAAAATAAGTAACTCAGAATTTTGAACTAGATAAAATATTGCCTTAGTTGTTCTAGTTCTGAGTT
Organism: Xenococcaceae cyanobacterium; assembly: GCA_051657945.1. Lineage (GTDB taxonomy): Bacteria > Cyanobacteriota > Cyanobacteriia > Cyanobacteriales > Xenococcaceae > CAZJTL01. Next base: position 265 of record JBOFLQ010000307.1, read on the forward strand.
TCAGCAGCATAACTAACATTAGAAGCGATCGAGCAAAAAACGATCCCAGCAATTAAACAATTTATTTTCCAATTTATAATCAAACCTATGTCGAATTTAAATTTGTAGAAAGGTTTTGATTTTTTAGTAACAGCGCAAAACCATTAAAGCTAAACACCAACTCGTAAATACAAGATAGATAGATCGATTAACCATGCGAAAATCGCTCTATAATTACTATTGAGAAAATGAGTATTATTTTTGCTTTGTCTGCAACCTTTCTAATCTAAATACGGAGACGGTTGCTAATTGGATTTAAAAAAAATTTCGATATCGCGACTCAAACTTACAATGAAGGGGGTAAGCAAGACGCGATAATTGTGAAACAAGCGCTTGTCAATCGCTAATTGTAAAAAAAGCAATTGACACAAGCGCTTGCATGTCAATATTTCCAACATTTTGCAATCCTATTTTCGATCGCAGTTAAATTTCATCATTTACAATCTAGTGCGATTAACAGGATCGGCATCTCGGTAAACTGTAGGTTCTTGATGTTTATTTTTGCCAGCTAAACCCGCTAAACCAATTAAACCTAACAATCCCAACCAACCCCAATCAAAACCATCGTCTCGATCGGTATCGGTAGTAGTATCAGTAGTAGTATTGTTTGTTCCTGGTGCAGTTGTCTGTGCAGAAACAGGAGCGATCGTAGACATGGTCGTTATCGCTAAAGTAAGCATGCTTGCACTAACAGCCTGAAAAAGACGGGAATTTTTCATTGTCAAAATATTTCCTTTACTTGTAACTTACCGACCAACTTATCAATTGCCACCACAAATAAAATCAATCTTTAGCGATAAAACAAATTTTTTTTGCTCTTACCAAAGAAAGACAAAATTTTTGAACTCGATCGAAATAAAGCAGTCACTACAATAAGCACAGGAAAGCTAAAAGTCATTAAAAAATGAGATTTTAAAGTTTTTTAACCGCTAATTTAAATCGACGATCGATTGTTGACAATTCATTTATTGTTCATTAAATTTTCAATAGTCAAGCTATGGCATAGATTATTATTGATTTATCATCGAGCAACCATAGATTTTTCTAAAAAACCTCCAAAAAACCATTTAAAACTGCTTTTGCAAAATAAATCAGCAAATTGTAACAATTAGCTATATTTTATGACTAAAAGTTTTTAATTTTTGCGCGCTTATAAATTTATTATTAAGATTAACTACCTTAATCTTTTAGACAGTTTTAATATTTACTTATTCTCGAATCGGAAATGATTACGCCCGAGCGTTTTCTTTCTAGTAATTATTACCTAATTTTTGAAACTGCAATGAGCGAACCTACAGAAAAAGATGGATTGGCGAGCGAGTTCTACAGAGAAAGATATATTCGCCGCACTTTAGCAGTTCTTCAAGCTAAAAGAAAAAGAATCAGAGATGAATTACAACAGTTAGTCAATCATCTCAATCTTTTAGTTCCTGTAGCCAAAAACATCACAAGCGAAAGCGATCGCGCCGAGTTACTTGAAGAAGCTGCCAAACGCTTGGATGACGAAGCTTTTACCCAACTAATCGTTCAGGCGATCGAGGAGATGAAACCATTATAAGAATTTGGGGCAACGCTGCACTGGGCAAAGTCACTCATTCAAAAGTCAGTAGGGAACGGACGGCTGAAATGCCGGAGGAAACACGTCCTTCAATGGGGCGAACCAAGTTCGCCCCCCAGGACTCCTCCGTCATCGCGTCCTCCGTTCCATGGAACGTCCGTACAG
>JBOFLQ010000308.1:0-5365 GCA_051657945.1 Xenococcaceae cyanobacterium
CGAGACATTTTTTTTGAAATTGCATGTCTCCGACTGCCAAAACTTCATCGACAATCAGAATTTCTGGTTCTAAATGGGCAGCTACAGCAAAAGCTAGACGCACATACATCCCCGATGAGTAATACTTAACGGGAGTATCTAAAAATTTGGATACCTCGGCAAAGGCAACAATTTCATCAAACTTTTTTTTAATTTCAATTTTGCTCATACCGAGAATCGCACCGTTGAGATAAATATTCTCGCGTCCGGTCAATTCGTGGTGAAAACCCGTTCCCACTTCTAATAAACTTGCCACTCGTCCAGAAATACGAATACGTCCTCGACTCGGTTCGGTAATGCGGCTTAAAATCTTTAACAAAGTTGATTTACCTGCGCCATTGCGACCGATAATACCGACGACATCACCTTGTCTTATCTGGAAAGAAACGTTGTTTAAAGCCAAAAATTCTTCACAATTTGGGCTATGAGTTTGTTTGCCAAAATTCGATTTAAATTTACGACCCAGAGATTTAGTCGCAGATAAGATCGCATCGCGAAAAGAACCATTGTTGCTCTGTTTTTGATGGGCGATCGTATATTTTTTAACTAGATTTTCAACGCTTACTACGATATCGGACAAGTTTTTAACTCCTCAGTTAGATAACATCTGCAAAAGTACGTTCGGTTTTGCGGAAGTACCAAATACCACTGATGAGAAATAACGCAACTACTACTAAGGAGAGAAAAAATCCAGGTAAATAAATACGCGAATTTCCTCCTAAAATTGCCCAGCGAAAACCGTCAATTACTCCTACTATCGGATTTAGCGAATAAAGTAATCTCCATTTTGCTGGTACGACAGTGCTACTATAAGCGACTGGCGAAATATAGAAGCCAAATTGCACGATAAAAGGCACGATATGACGAAAGTCACGGTATTTGACGTTCAGCGCTGCCAACCAAAGCCCTCCGCCCATGGCTGCGGCAAATGCAATTATTATAAATAGCGGTAAAGTTACGATGCGCCAACTCGGTAGGAAGTCATACCAAGCCATCAACGCTAGCAAGATCGTTCCCGAAATTAAAAAGTCAACAAAGCTAACAACTATAGTACTGGCAGGAACGATCAAGCGAGGGAAATAGACTTTAGAGATTAACTGACTGTTGTTTATCAAACTGTTACTGCATTCTGCAAGCGAGTTGGAAAAAAATTGCCAGGGTAACATGGCGGCAAAGACAAGAATTGGATATGGTACGCCCTCTGAAGGTAAATTGGCAAGATTGCCAAATACGATCGTGGAAATAATCATTGCTAACAGTGGCCGAATTAACGCCCAGGCTATACCAATGATCGTTTGCTTGTAACGTACTAAAATATCGCGCCATGCCAAAAAGTATAATAGTTCTCGGTAGCGCCAAATATCTTTCCAGTATTGAGTCTCAGTACGTCCTGCCTCGATGATGGTTTCTGTGGTATGCATTAGAGGGAACAGGGAACAGGGAACAGGGATTGGGGTAATAATCGCTAATATTGCGCTTAGCTTACCTATTTTTGTGAGGCATTTGCATCTATCTGAGGTGTTAAGGATGCGATCGCTTCTAATTTAATTTTTTGAAATAGGAATCGATCGCGCTTGCCGATCGCTAATTAACGCAGATATCGAATAAAACGAAGTTTGCGCGAGTTAAAAATTCGAAGTTTTTCTATTAGCTAGCGATCGACATTTTACTAACAACCAAACTACGAAAACGACGCACCGAACGATTGAAAGCGCGCACGCGATCGAAGCTATCAGCACCAAATAAACGAATTAAGGTAACTGCAATCAGTAAGCGAATTGAACCAGGTACGAAACGAAATTTAGGATGGTGGGCGATCGCTAAAGAACGGAAATGTGCTGCTTGCCTATAATCTTTGGTTTCCATTGCCCGCCAAGCAAGATACATATTCAATCTTCCGTAGCATTGCGCCCTCAAATAAAGAGATTCTACGGGTAATGAACGATAGGTTTTTTCAATTAATGTGCGAAAAGCTTCTAGCATTGACTGACAGTCTCTCGATTTATTGTTGGGATGCTGTCGGTATCGAACTAAAACCTCTTTGACTAAGCCGTAATGATAGCGAGAAGCTATTCTAATCCACATATCGACATCTTCGGCATATATATCGCGATCGAACAAACCGAGAACGTCAAAACAACTGCGTCGAATCATTGGCGAACTACCGCAACAAATGGGACTGTCACAAGCTTCGTATACCTTGTGATAAACATCGCCTTCTACTTCACGATCTCTAATTCTACCAGTGGCATTGCCATTTTCGTCGATTATCATCGCCCAAGTATCGACTAAACCAACAGCAGGATTGTTATCTAGACATTTTGCCTGTTTTTCTAGCTTAGTCGCCTCCCAAATATCGTCAGCATCGAGTAAGGCTATATATTCGCCTTTTGCTTCAATTATCCCCTGATTGCGAGCTATGGCAGTTCCTTGATTAATTTGCGAAATTAATCTGACTCTGCGATCGCGCAGCCTGCACGGAGTGCAATCGGTTAGTTGCGAAGCCCATTCGACAATATTATCGGTACTGCCATCATTGACAATTAATAATTCAAAATCGGTTAGAGTTTGTTTTAAAACGCTTTCTACTGTTTCTGGTAGATATTTCATTGCGTTGTAGGCGGGGATAATTACAGATACTTTTGGTTGTTTGTTCATTGTTTAGTCGAGCGATCGCAAGTTTTAATCTACTAGTATTAATTGAAAAAGTTTCGCGCACCAGACGCAGAGGCGCAGAGAGAGAAATAGAGAGTTTATTTGTTTAGTTCGAGATATTGTTGCCAAAATTTGGAAGATATTAGTTCGTTTGATGCATTTTTCCATTCTTGACGAAGCGATCGCCATTTAAGACCACTAATGGCGGCAATTTTTAGCCATCTAGTTAATAGTTTGATTCCAGTTGATTTATCGATTTCATTTTGAAATAAACAGGGTATTCCTTGGTTGTTATTAGATATTTCTTCTCGATAAATAAGAACTCTTTTTTTACCTAATGCCTTAGAACGTTGTCCGCCATAACCTTTAGTCAGCCAAATAAATTCTTCGTCATCTTTGGTCATAAAATCTGGAAGTAGATGACCATTGATGGTTAACAAGGCGAAAAGTTTTTTCCAAATACTAGATTTTGTTTTTTGAAAAACTTGGTTATGGGGTCGATCGCTTGGCTGAATATTTTGTGTTTTATGGCTTTTGCTTAATGCTAAAACGTTGGCGTGTAGTTTTTCTGGGTCGTTATTTTTGAGCCAGTCTGGGCCTTTGACATAATCTTCAAAAGCTTTTATCTGCATTTCGGCAAAATTATATTCAAATAAAAATAACTCGTAAATTAATTGCCTTGTAAAATCAAACATTGTTCTGATGTATCTAAGCGGTTGGTGAATGGCATAAGTTATTAAATGATTGCGAATGTAATAATAGTTATCCCAAACAATAAATTTTAAATAAAATGGTTCGTGCCAAACTGCGATCGAGGGAAAGGCTACTATTTTACCTTGTAAAGCTTTTTTGATTCTTAAACCGAATTCCATATCATCTACTTTGATAAAGAAAGGTAGTGGCAATCCAATTTTTTCGACTGTTTCTTTTGAAAAATTGAAAAACCAAAATCCTCCATAATCGATATTTTCTTCGGCTAATAAAAGATTGATTTGACTGGGATTTTCTAGTTCGAGTTCGTGTTTGAGAGGAGTAACTGAAAATGGTTGGTATTTCATTGTATGAGAAGCTATGCTATACAATGCTCCTGCTTCATACAAAACATTTTTTTTGTTGAGATCGAGCATTCCTCCAGCTATGGCAAAATCATCTTTAGCATATTCATACAAACCAAATAATTTGTAAACTGATTCGGTGTCTAGCTCGATATCATCATCCATGAAGGAAAAATGGGAATAGTTATTTGATTCTAAAGCTGCTACTAATCCTCTAGTAAATCCTCCACTTCCTCCTAAATTCCTGTTGGGAATTAATTCAACTCTTGAGTCTAAAAAATCATCTCTATTTAAAGTTTGACCGTTATCAACTATAAATATTTTTATTTTTTTTGTTTTTAATAATGTATCTTGTAAAATAGTGTCTACTGTTTTTTTGATATAAATCTCTTTTTTATACGTACAACTAATAATTGCTAAAGAGACTTCGCGATCGGGCATTTGTTCTGTGACAATCGAGCCTTGCTCAAATAAACCGCGATCGCTCAAGCAGACGATTTCAAAATAAATTCTTCCCTGTTGTTCGTCCTTTTGTTGAAGATTTGGCAACAATATTTTTAAGTCATCTGTTAATTTACAATTTTCAAAAGTTTTTTGAAAAATAACTTTTCGATCGCTTCCTTCATAAACTTCTCGGTAAAGAGAAATTTCAAAATCGCCTTCTAATTTCAGTAAATAATAAACAGAATTGAGGTTAGTATATTTAGCATAAAAACTTTCATAAAAAGAATTAAAATAAGAATTAGAAGAAAGCGTTCCTCCCTGAGAAAAAACAATGTTTCGATCGCACTCAGAAAAGTTTATAAAAGCACCTCTTTCACACCGCATATATAAACTGGAAACATCGGGCGATTTGGGAAAATTAATTCTGCTTAATACCTGCATATAACCTCATTATTAAATCGATCGAGAATTGGAAAACAAACTAGCGCGATCTGTAGACCACTGGGCCTTAATTAGAAACTTACATAAATTGGGAATACCTGGACTACCAGTACCAAAAAAGTCACCACCATCTACACTGATAGTGACTGCATCTTCAATGCGATCGAGTAGTTCGACATCTGCTTGCGCTAGATGTAAAGTCATTCGATACAATCCCTGCACTACTGGTAGATTTTCAATACCACAAAAAAAGTAGCCGCGATCGCGATCGAAATCGAGAACATGATTGGTAAAACTACTTTTGAGCAAAAGAATTCTCGCACCGCGTTCGTCAACAAAATCCATAGATATAACTACGTTTTTCAGACAACTTCCTGTATTGTTTGAGTATCCAATTTCAAAGTAGTAATTTTTTCCAGATTGTAAAGCTGGTTCTTCTTCACCTCGATCGTTTAAAATTCGAAAGCTTAAAAGTCTAACTTTGCCATTGCCACTACGATCTTTTCTTTTGTTTAAAGGTAAATCGCGAGCAAGATTATAAGCTTTATCTAAATAAACTTTGACAGCTTCTTCAGCAGTACCATCCAAACATAGACTACCAGATTCGAGTAAAATACCGCGATTACATAAGGATTCGACCGTACTCATATTGTGACTGACAAACAAAATGGTTCGTCCTTCTTTTGCGACATTACCCATTTTGCCGAGACATTTTTTTTGAAATTGCATGT
>JBOFLQ010000309.1:0-11195 GCA_051657945.1 Xenococcaceae cyanobacterium
GTCGATCGCAGGACTGATTTTGATGCTCGTGTCAGCATTTTCGGTTTTGACAGCGATGATTTTGAAGAGAATATCAAAGGCAAAGTAACCCTCGCTCGAGCTTTGGGAAATCTCGATCGACCTTTTAATTTAAAATTAGAATATGGTTATCGCGAACGTCTCTTTAACGGTTCGTTAGGTTTTCAAAGGGTACGCAGTCGCTTTGGGGCGGAAATAACTTCGCCAGATATTTTTATCGCCGATACGGGTATTAAATTTAATTTTGCTAGTTCGATTCAAAATATTACTGCTGAATCAGATCGTCGAGAATTGTTGAGGGCAAATCGGGAAGAGGATCGGATTAATTTGTCTCGCTATCTAGTTTCTGCTTCTGTGGAACGTAATTTTCCTATTTGGTCGGGTAAAGCTTTAGAGCCTACCAGAGAACAAGGATTGCGCTATACACCAACTCCCGTGCTTCCCTATGTTCAACTAATTACCGAACTGGCGGGTACGACCAGTTTTTACAGCAATGGCGACAAGCAAGATTTTCTGCGCGCCAATATTGGCATCGAAGGTCAATTCGGACATTTTTCCCGTTCCTATCTAGATTATACGGGATTTAGAATTGAGTATTCTCAAGGGATTGTTGGTGATAAATCTCCCTTTTTGTTCGATCGCTTTGTTGATGAAAGCACGATTTCGGTTGGTATCGTTCAACAAATTTATGGCCCGATTCGGGTTGGAGTACAAACATCTTGGAGTTTGGATGATGGCGAGGAAATTAGTACCGATTATATTCTTGAGTACAGTCGTCGCACTCACAAAATTGTTTTGCGCTACAACCCGGTTTTAGAAGTCGGTTCGCTTAGTTTTAATATTAGCGATTTTAACTGGAGCGGCAATCCCGAACCTTTTGATAATGGCGACATTTAATCTAGAAAACGACTTCTAAAGTAATAAGTAATAAGTTTGACAGAACCTGAAGTCATTCGATTCAAAACAATTACCAAATAAGTTCTAGATTTAACACAAAACCAGGTAAGATATTTTCTCCCGACAACCTGGTAGGCGATTCTAAGATTTCTACTTCTCGTCCTTGTCGGTAAATTTCAACTTTTCTCGTGGCGCGATCGATTAACCAACCCAAACGAGTGCCATTATTACGATATTCTTCCATTTTTTGTCTGAGTGTCGTCAAGCTATCGCTAGGGGAACGCAATTCAATTAGAAAATCGGGACATAAAGGTAAAAACTTTTTTTGTTGTTCGGGAGTTAAAGCATTCCATGTTGCGATTGGAATCCAGGAAGCATCGGGAGAGCGATCGGCATGATTAGATAGCTTATATCCCGTAGAGGAATCAAAAACAATTCCCGTAGAGTCTCGATCCGACCAATTAAGTAATTGCTGAATTAATCTGGCGTTACGATTTCCTGTTTCTCCTCCTGTTGGTGACATAATAATCAAATCTCCATTGGCGTTGCGTTCGAAACGCAAATCGCGGTTGTTGAGACATAGCTGGTAAAACTGCTCGTCACTTAACTCGATCGATTGAAAATTAATAGTTACACTATCCATATTTACAACAGTGTATTTTTTTTTCGATCGTATCTCGAACTTAATCGATTGCGATCGCGGAGCGTACCCGAAGGGTAATCGCTTAGCCTGTAAGCTCTGTGAAATGCCGCTTTGAATTAATTGTTGTTATTATCTAAAAATTGCTGTAGATGACTTAGCATCTACGTTTTTTTGAGCTGTGTTCGCTATCTCTTGAAGTTCGTCGTTTTGAAAATAAGTTTTTATTTCGGTTTGGGCAATTTCTCGATCGAGCCAAGCAGAAAATAGATCGGACATAATTCGAGCGCGCAAACGTTCGTCTAGTTTTGGTCTAATTATCTCTTCTACCAAAATCAGGTGTACTCCTTTGGCGGTGACAATCGGTTTGAGCAGTTGCGGGGGTTTGGCTGCTAAAAGTGCCTCATGGATGTCAGGATGTAATTGGTTGCCATAAACTATTCCTTTATAGCCGCAACAACGACGCAGAATTGGTTCTTGAATGTAACGTCTGGCTAGGTCGTGAAATCTAGCTTTACCCATTTTTAGGGTGTAGTAAAGTTCTGTTGCTAGATCGTTATCCTCTAGGAGGATTTCATACATGACTATTTCTGCGTAGTCAAATTTGTGTTCTTCAAAAAATGACTCGACGCGATCGGCAAAGAGATGTTCGACTAATTTTTCGGAAAGCGTATTGGTATAAATTAATTGTTCGAAATCATCCGCAGATAAAAAATGTTCTTGCATCCAAAGTCTAGTTTCTTCGATTAAATGCAATTTTCCAGTCATGCGGAAGCGATCGGCAGCTTGTTGCAATTCTTGTCGATCGACTAAAATTCCTAGTTGAGCTGCAAAAGATTTAATAATTTTACAAGTTATCGCTCCACGAACTAACTTGGGTAGTTTGAAGGAGAGTTTCACGTACTCAAATAGATCGTCACGGTCAATGTCGATCGTAGTTTTCATAATTAATTTAGATAATTTAGTAGCTTTCTGGATAAAATGGCGCAAAAGTGACGAATTGAGGGCTGACTCGCTTACTAAGATTGCCAAAGATAATGCTAGTGTTTCCCAGATTGCGATCGTTATTCTCCTCTGTTTTTGCCGTTTTAGAGCTTTGCGAACGGGTAGAAAGTCCCATTTTTTTCAACAAGCGATTGATGTGACGATCGCTTATTTCAATTTCAAATTCTCGAGCTAAGTGTTTGCTCAACCATTGTGCCGTCCAGCGTTCAAATGCATAGCCACATTCGCGAGGACTGCGATCGACTAGTTCTTTTAATCGCTCTAAATATCCCTCGTCGATCGTTTTTGGTCTACCTACAGCAGCAGTATCCCATTTATGGGCTTGACCTGTTTTTGCCATGTAAATCCAATATCTGGCTGTTTCGTGAGAACAGTTTAAGTTCGCACAAATTTGAGCCTGGGATTGTCCTGAGTCTGCCAGCAGCATAATTTCAATGCGTCGTCGATATTCTGGTCGTAGATTATCTTGTAATTTTTTTAAGAGTAGTTTTTTTTGGAAGGGAGTTAAAAATTTCCCTTGGTCTTTTTGGTTGCTCTTAGAGCCTTCTTTCCGTAAATAATTGTCCAGCATGGCTTATTTATCTCTAATCTTTACTTGCCAAAATGGCAACACATTTTATAGTTAATGTTTCAAGATTGAATTGTTGGCAGAAAGTTCTAAGTTTTATCCAGTTATAATCACACTTTAAATCTAGCTAATTTATGGCAATATATTTGTAAAATTTTAGTAAATGTTGTTGTTTGTGGCAACGTTTAGCTATTTACGAGCTTTTTTCGTCTTTTTTCTTGCTGAGTTGGTTAAGTTGTTATGTGTTTAACTAGATAGTATGGTGAATACATTGTGTTTGCATTAAATGCAAAACTGGAAGAACTAGAAACGAACATTCATGATAACAATTGCTTGAATATTTTAATTCTTAGACTTATCTAGCCTCTTTTCGATATTTACGATAGTCATTCTAGTTTTATGCAATAAAAAAACGAAAGGTCATTAAATTTGCTGTGAATTTGCGCGATTGCACGGCGAGTGCAGGCTACGCAATCGAGATAGAAGAAATAGGCTTGAGTTTTTTCTCTTCGCTCCAACCGCACCTCGTTACCTTTAATATAATGAGAGTCACTAAAAAGAACGATCGACAAGTTTGTCGCAGCAGGTCGGAGGAATGGAGAAACAGCGTATCATTATTGGTTTGATTTTAGTTTTGGTAGCGGCTGCTATCTTCACTATCTTTAAGCTTCCACCGCAATTGGGTTTGGATCTTAGAGGAGGAGCGCAGCTAACTATTCAAGTCACACCAACTAAAGAAATTCAGAAAATAGAAAAAAGCGATCTCGAAGCGGTTCGAGTAGTAGTTGAAAAACGCATCAACGAATTGGGTACGAAAGAGCCTTTAATACAAACTGTTGGAGAAGATAAAATCCTCGTCCAACTTCCTGGAGTAACCGATCCTAAAGAAGCAGAAGAAATTTTGGGCGGAACTGCCAAACTAGAGTTTAAGGAACAAAAAAAAGATAGTGAAGGGCAATTTGGTGCAGAATTTCAAGTACAAAGACAAACAGAAGCAGCCCTAGAAATTCTCGAAAAACAACCTAACAACGACCCCAAACTGACAGAAGAAAAAGAAAAGTTACGTAAATCGCTGCAACAATCAAATCGAGCGATCGCGGCGTACTTCCAATCGGTTGGTTTGACGGGAACAAATCTTAAAGCTGCTTCTGCGGTACCAAATCAGACTGGCAATGCTTGGGAAGTATCAATTCGTTTCGACGATGAAGGTGGTAAAAAATTTGCGGAATTAACCAAAAATTTGGCGGGAACTGGTCGTAGTATCGGCATTTTCCTAGACGAGAGTCTGATTAGCGCGCCTGTAGTGGGGGTTGAGTTTGCTCAAACTGGGATTACTGGCGGTGGTGCTGTAATTACTGGTAATTTTCCTTTGCAAGAGGCTAACCGACTCGCAGTACAGATTCGCGGTGGTTCGTTACCTTTCCCTGTGAAAATAGTAGAAAATCGAACAGTCGGGGCTACTCTCGGACAAGATAGTATTTATAGCAGTATTTTCGCTGGAGTAGCTGGACTATTATTGGTCTTTGTATTTATGGCGGTTTACTATCGACTGTTGGGAGTAATTGCTGATGTTGCTCTGGCAATTTATACCGTACTAAATATAGCTATTTTTGGGCTGTTGGGAGTTACCCTAACTTTGCCTGGAATTGCTGGTTTCATTCTCAGCATTGGCATGGCTGTAGATGCAAATGTTTTGATTTTCGAGCGCACTAGAGAAGAATTAAAAGCAGGAAAAACTCTTTACCGTTCGATCGAATCGGGTTTTTATCGTGCTTTTTCCAGCATCTTAGACAGCAACGTGACAACGTTAATTGCTTGTGCGGCATTATTTTTCTTGGGTTCGGGTTTAGTTAAGGGTTTTGCTTTAACTTTGGCGATCGGAGTTATCGTTAGTATGTTTACCGCTCTAACTTGTAGCCGTACCATGCTTTTAATTGCTGTTTTGGGATTTCCAGGACTGCGTCAAAAACCAGAACTGTTTTGTCCAAATTTACCAGCAACGAATTCTAAAGTTTAAATCATCGGGAAGGAATTGAATTGTAATGGCATTAAGCGTAATCAAACAGCAAAAAATTTGGTGGACTGTCTCTAGCTTTTTAACCATCGCTAGTATTGTTGCCATGGCTGTTTCCTTTAGCGTTATTGGCGCTCCCCAACGTCCTGGTTTAGATTTTAGTGGTGGCACGAGACTGCAATTTGGACTTGATTGTAAAGTTCCTAACAATTGTCAAACGCCGATCGCCGTGGAGAAAGTGCGCGAAGTGCTAGACGCTCAAAACATCGGTAGTAGTAGCATTCAAGTAATCGATAACTATGCTTTGTCAATTCGAACTAAAACTTTAACTTTAAATGCCGAACAAAGAACGAAATTACAAAACGAATTAAGCGCTAAACTTGGTAAATTCGACCCAGAAAGTACTCAAATTGATACTGTGGGAGCGACTATCGGTCGAGAATTGTTTATTTCTGGCTTACTCGCCCTAATTATTTCTTTCTTTGGCATTATTGTTTACTTAAGCTTTCGCTTTCAATTTGACTACGCTTTTTTTGCGATCGTCGCGCTATTCCACGATACTTTAATTACTGCGGGCGTATTTTCAATTTTGGGTTTAGTGGCTGGGGTAGAAGTAGATAGTTTGTTTTTGGTGGCTTTGCTGACAATTATTGGTTTTTCGGTTAACGATACTGTGGTTATTTACGATCGCATTCGCGAAACCATCGAGCTAAATCCAGAACTTCGAATTAACGACATTGTCGATAGTGCTGTCAATCAAACATTAGGGCGATCGATCAATACTTCTCTAACCGCTTTGCTTCCCTTAGTGGCAATTTTTCTATTCGGTGGCGAAACGCTTAAATATTTTGCTCTGGCATTAATTATCGGTTTTTCCTTCGGAGCTTATTCAAGTATTTTCATCGCTAGTACCCTGCTTGCTTGGTGGCGATCGAGACAAGAAAAAAAAGATAAAGATTTCAGCGATCGTCAAGCCGATTTATCGACGACAGAGTAATGATAGTGCGCTCGTGCTGAGTAAGAAAGGTTGAGGATGAAATGGAGGAAAGATTAGAGAAGGAAGTTAAAAGACTATATCAGGTGACAGTGTATGCTAGATGGCTGTTTGTAGGTTTTTGTTGGCTTACTTTGGGAGCGATCGGCATTTGGGGTTTGCGTGGTGAAATTTCACTTTGGGTCGATTATTTTACTTGGTCGGCAGTGCGTTACGGTCTAATGTTCAATCCTTTTCCATCCCTTTGTTTATTTTTTTGCTACGCCATGACTGTTTCAGTATTAGTTTGGCAAAGCAGAAATGCCTCGATCGGACTTCCCGCCCGAGAAAAATATCGCTTGCAACAATGGGTTGAAAAAATTCGTGCTTATGGCCCTCGTCATCCTCTTTGGAAGAGGGTAATAGAAAGGAATGAATAATCTAGATCGGGGTTCGCTATTTTTAACAACCAGAAACAAATTAAGCAGTCTACTCTGGCAGGGGTGGACTTTTTTAGCGATCGCGATCGCGCTATTAATAGCAACTCCCGTTATTTGCGTTTTGGGCAGTATCTTTGATGATGCGGGTAAAGTTTGGAGTCACTTAGCCGCTACTGTTCTAACTGATTACGTCGTTAATTCCCTTTGGTTGGTACTTGGGGTTAGCTGTGGCGTATTAATCATTGGTGTCAGTACTGCTTGGTTGGTAACGATGTGTCGTTTTCCTGGTAGCAGTTTGTTTGAGTGGTCGCTATTATTGCCTTTATCTGCACCGGCTTATCTGCTTGCTTATACGTACACCGATATGTTGGACTATTATGGGCCAGTACAAGTAAGTTTGCGACATTTATTTGGCTGGCAAAGCAAAAGTGATTACTGGTTTCCCGAGCTTAGCTCTTTCGGCGGCGCGATCGCCATGCTGACTCTTTCTCTCTATCCCTACGTTTATTTATTGGCAAGAGTCGCTTTTCTCGAACAATCTGTTTGTACCCTCGAAGCTAGTCGATCGCTTGGTTGCAATCCTTGGCGCAGCTTTTTTACTGTGGCGCTACCCTTGGCACGACCATCGATTATAGCTGGAGTAGCTCTTGCTTTGATGGAAACTCTCAACGATTTTGGCACTGTACAGCATTTTGGCGTTGCTACTTTTACTACGGGGATTTATCGCACTTGGTTTGGTTTGGGCGATCGCCCCGCCGCCGCTCAATTGGCATCATTTTTAATATTGTTCGTTTTAATCTTAATCTTTTTAGAAAGTTGGTCGCGCCGTCAAGCTCGCTATTATCATCGGTCTAATTCTTCTAACACTATGCCCAAGTATAAACTCGGTTGGTTTCGGGCAATACTAGCTTGGTTGGCTTGTTTTGTACCTGTGGCTTTGGGTTTGCTTGCGCCGACTTTTTATTTATTAGACATGACGATACGTAATGCCAAACAAACTTTAGATTTAAATTTTTGGGATTTAACTCGTCATAGTTTTATTTTGTCAGCAATTACTGCTATGGTGGCGATCGCGATCGCCATTATTTTGGCATACGGACAGAGATTGCAACCTAATTGGAGTATGCGTTTATCGGTAAGACTTGCTTCGATGGGTTACGCTGTACCAGGTTCGGTTATTGCTGTGGGCGTATTGATTCCCGTTGGGGGTTTTGATAACGCTTTCGATAGTTGGATGCGCTCTACATTTAATATTTCTACGGGTTTGCTTTTTAGCGGGACGATTGTCACACTGATCTTTGCTTATTTAGTTCGTTTTCTAGCGGTGGCTTTCGGTACGATCGAATCGAGTCTCAACCAAATATCTCCCAATCTCGACGATGCTTCTCGCAGTTTGGGTTACACTCCTACCAATACTTTATTTGAAATTCACCTACCAATGATGTGGCGGGGGTTATTGACTGCTGCCATCCTCGTCTTTGTCGATGTCATGAAAGAACTTTCGGCAACAATTGTCATTCGACCGTTTAATTTTGATACTCTGGCAATTAGAGTATATCAATATGCCTCTGACGAACGACTCGTCGAAGCCTCTGCCCCCGCCTTGGCTATTATTTTAGTTGGCATCATTCCCACGATTTTACTGAGTCTGAGGATCGCCAAATCTAGATAAAAATACGCGATTGCAAAAAATCATGTTCGATCGCAATTTTGGCAATAATTCGGGCAATTTTTTGCCCTCCTCTAACCGAAGGTTCGATCGGGGAAATAGTCGAATAATCGGATGCTTCGTTGCAGACGAGGCGCAGATCGATTAAAGATAAATTAAATTGAACCGCTTGTCGAAAGATACAGTCGTTAAAAATAGGCAAAGCGGTAAAAGCTAAACGACGCATGAGCGGATCGAGTAACGGACATGAATCGTAGATAGTACAGACGACAGTTGGTTTTCCATGCGATAAAACTGCTGTCAGCATTTGTTTGTAATCTTGTTGAAAGTCAACTTTCATACTCGCAATTCGATCGAGCATTTCCACCGAAGACATGGATTGAGATAAACTCAATCCGTATTTTAGAACATCATTACCGCCAACGCTAACCAATAAATGACTCGCATCTGGAGGCAGGCGATCGAGTTGTGGAATTACATCGAGCATTGTTGCACCATCGATCGCCAAAAGAGTAGCGCGATCTTTTGGCAAACAATTTTTTACTTGTTCGATAACACAAGGATTTTCGGGTACGTAAGTCGCATTATCAAAAATCGAATCGCCAAGTAAAACTACATGCTTCATTTTTCAAAAGCGTCCTGACAAAAATCGAATAGCGTAACTTACCTCGATACTTTTTAGCACGAGGTAGTTCACTTGGCTCAAAATTCAACCGTAGCCCAATCTTGCTCTCGGTAGTAGTGCATCATATCATCAAATTTACGCAACTCTGCTTTTTCGATCGCAAACGAATTGGGTTCGTATGTCAACCATTGTTCGTTTAACTCGGCGAGGATGCGATCGAGTTGTTGTTGTTGACAGTAGGCGCGATCGCTGGCTAATTCGCTAAAATAGCCTATCGTAACATGCGCGGTTAAATCGTATTGTTGCTCGATTCCCAGGGCAATTAAATGGGAATTTTGATAGATACAGCGACGCAATTTGAGAATTTGCTGGTAGCTTTCTTCGTCTTTGGGAATTAAACTCATAACTAGGGCGCGAGGTTTGATAATCAAACCTGCCGATCGCCACAGAAGCATGTTTTTCGATCGCGAATTTTTGCGATATTCGGCAAAACTTTTTTCGATACTTTCTTGGAGATTTGCTTCAAAATTCGGATTTTGTTCGGTTATTTCGAGATAGCCACTACTCCAAATTAAATCTGCTACAGTCACATGAAAAGTTTCTGGTGGTATCGGTACGAATAAATCTGGATTTAATTGTTGGCACAGTTTTTCTTGCCAATTTGTCAAATTTTTATAAAATGCTTCGTTAATCGTATCGCTTTTTGCAGGTGGCGTGATGACCGAATAACCAGGAAAAGAAGTTGGTATGCCTTTCTCGAATTTAGGAGATTTTTGAATGTTTTGTAATTGATTATTATAACTAGTTGGTAGAGCCAAACGGGCTACCCGATTAATATAATCTTGATATGTTTCGTTCAATTTTATTTACCTCTATTAATAACATTTTAGTGCTGGTAAGAATTTAAGATAACGATCTTAGTTCAATTGTCGTTTGTCAGGTGATGGCTGTCATATATAAAAACTCGTTTGTCATCAATGGTTCGATTGCGAAGCACTACCTGCGGTAGATCGTGTCATTGTTTGAGCTTGCAATATTCGAATGTAAATCGATTTCTCAATCTGGAAGTTTTTTAGGGAAAACTTAGACGGATTTTAAACTTACCTACGCTTTACTCGATTTAAATTTTGAATGCGGCTTAAGTCAGTTTGCGAATGCGATCCCCATTTATAATTTATCAATTTTTCTCGCTTTAATTTGTAACTTTATTAATAAACTAGTTATGCCAATCTATTTTTTTTGGGGAGAAGATGATTTTGCGATCGCCCAAGAAGTAAAAAAATTACAGGAGAGAGTACTCGATTCAAATTGGTTGCAATTTAACTATCATAAATTAGTTGGCGATCGGCAGGAAACTACGATCGAAGCTTTACTTCAAGCGATGACTCCTGTTTTTGGTACGGGAGGGCGTTTGACATGGCTGAGTGATACAAATATTGGTCAACAGTGTTCCTCAGAATTATTATCTGAATTACAGCGCACTTTCCCAGTCATTCCAGATAACTCTCATTTACTTTTTACCTCTAGTAAAAAACCAGATGCAAGACTCAAATCGAGCAAACTCTTCAAAGATTACGCGATCGTTCGGGAATTTTCTTTGATTTCTCCTTGGAAAACCGACGAACTTTGTCAACAAGTCAGACAAGTAGCCAAACAAGTTAACGTTAAACTTACCAATGGCGCGATCGAATTATTAGCTGAATCGGTAGGGAATAACACCAGGCAATTGTGGCTAGAATTAGAAAAGTTAAGTTTGTATCGAGGTAAAGACGATCGCCAATTAAATGAGGAAGAAGTTGCTAGTTTAGTTATCGCTAACACTCAAAATAGTTTGCAATTAGCTAAAAGTATTTTATCTGGCAAAGTGGAACACGCTTTAAGTCTGGCTCACGATCTGATTAATCGTAACGAACCGCCTTTAAAAATTGTAGCGACTTTGGTGGGGCAATTTCGCACTTGGGCAATTGTTAAGGGTGCGATCGAGTCTGGAGAAAAAAACGATCGTGCGATCGCGCTAATTGCTGAAGTTGGCAATCCTTATCGTATTCCCCATTTACGAAAAGAGATTTATAGTTGTTCTGAAACACAACTTTTTGCCACTTTACCAATTTTACTTGAATTAGAGTTTAATTTAAAAAAGGGTGCAGAACCTTTGACGACTTTGCAGACAAAAATTATCGAACTTTGTCTGGTTATTAAAAATAATTAAAAAAGGCTTCGATCGACAGTCAAATATATAGTTTAAACTGAAACAGGTTATGGGAGAAGCAAAACGTAGAAAAAAGTTAGATCCCAATTGGGGTCAACCTAATTTTGACGATTTACTACTTAATGGCAAATCACTTG
>JBOFLQ010000310.1:0-102241 GCA_051657945.1 Xenococcaceae cyanobacterium
TGGGGTGTAGCTAAAACACCAGCATATCTTTCTTTTGTCTCTGGCTTTAATGCTAGACTCGTTTCTACTTCACCTATACGTACCGGTAATTCCCAATCTCCTCCCAAAATCTCACTACCAGTTAAGGTCTTTGATGCGGCGATATTTGCCCCTGTTAGGTGATGTAACTTTTGTAGAAATTCAACTCCTGCATCTCCCATTGCTACTTGACAACCGTAAAGAAGGAGTAGATTTTTTCTACCTTCAGTGTTAAAAGAAGGCGCGAACCAAGTTTTTAAGTCTTCTTGATATCTCTCTAAATTGTCGAGATTTAATTGACTATTTCCTAGATACAAACAACCAGGCGCACCATGAGAAATCAGGTGTATGGTACTAATATTTTTATAGTTTGCTAGTGCTTTAGTAATTTGCTCGATCCCATTTTCTCTGTCGTCGAGGATAATAACGGAAACACCAGCAATGACACCATCTGCTAGGAATTGATAGTCTTTAACACCAGAATCGATAACAACAAGAGTATTACTAATTGAGTTGAATTGGGATTTATCTAGAGTTAGCGTCGATTCTAGATTGGTTGAGGCATTAATTTTTGTAGAAATCATAGTTAATTTTTTCGCTCTAAATTAGTGAATAATAAATTCCGTCCTTAGAAATCAAGCTAGATTTATTCAAAAACGGAAGTATTTCTTATGTTTCTAAACTTTTCGCTGTATGTATTCAAAAAGCTTAATGTTATGGAGTTGCAACAATATTTACCGTGAACGTATAGTCCCCTGGTGTGAGATTACTCTGATAGGTGGCATCTAAATCTACGTCTAAAGTTTCTGTATTAGTACTATTAACCGCTACAGCAGTACCAGCAGCGCCATCAACGGAAGTAATCGGACTACCCAATCCTGTAACTGTCGTGGTGAAAGTATCTATTGTCGCCGATGCTGTATTTGTTTCGGTCACGCTACTAATATTAATTGTCGAAGCGGCATTGTTACAGGTAACTTCGATCGAACCAGCACTTCCAGGCAAAAGCGTAATACCATTAGCAGGTAAAGCCGAGCTTAAAGTATCTAAATTATTGGGATCTGCTCCTAATTGACCATCTGTTGCATTATCAAACAGACACATATTGCCAATTGTTGCTTTCATTTGCACTTGACCATTATTAACAGTGGGTGCTGCTGAAACTGACAAAGATAAGCTGAAAATACTTGCAACAGTAGTCAAACTAGAGATAGCCAAGGTCGAAATAAAACGATTCATAATGCTTTTACACAAAACGTAGTTAATGTTACCTACTCCATCGTATTTTTCCAAAAAAGAAACGTAAATTGATAAATTTACGATCGGTAATTTTACGAACTTGTAGCTAAAAAAGTTTAATCTATCCTTGTTTTTAGTTTTTAAGTAAATTTTAATTGTGTGTTTACTTGGCAGTTATCTAAATGGCGACTTTTTTTACTTAAGCTATATTGCTGTAATTTTTACTATTTTGCTTATAGTTTATTATTAACTTTTAGCTTATTTTTTGTTTCCGATCCAGTGCGAGGAGAAACTAAAGAATCAAAGGAAAAGTTAACCGAGACAAGCAACGATTCTAGTAGTTTGAGTATAATTCCGATCGGCATTATGTTAGATCGCCGCCCGATCGAACGTTCTGTTTTAATTAAGGGTACGGAAAACGGTTTTGAAGCAATTAATTTTGAAAATTGGCTCATTCCTTTTGATGTAGTTATAAATGCTTTAAATATTCAAGCGACAACTTTAGATGACGGTCAATTAGAATTGCGTTCTCCTGGTATAGTCACCAGAATTAATCCTAAAACATTGCCGACCGATCGCGATCTGGGTTTGGTTTTTAGAGTTAAAGATATTAAAAATATTTTAGGTGTTCCTACTGAGTTCGATCTTAATGAATATGCGATTAAGTTTATTCCTTCTTGGTCGAATAAAAAAGGAAAAAAAAACGCTCAAGAATTACCAGTTATTCTTGATGGATTACCTAAAGTCGAACCTGCTAATTTTACTCTGACTAATATCGGACAGAGAATTGGATTGAATAATAACGATCTAGGTGAAGGAGAATTTACTTCTGAAAATAATTTGAATGCGGTTGGAACTTTTTTTGGCGGTAGTTGGTACGTTCAAATCGATCGAGCGGATTTAACTAATCTTCAGAGTTGGCAATTAGATGAATTACAATATCTACGCCAAAGTAATAATACAGATTATGTTTTCGGTTCTCAATCTGCTATTTGGAATAGTCCCGATCGAGAAGACTATTGGGGAATTGCAACTATAAAAAGATTTGGTTTTACACCCGATTTCTCTTCATCTACTAACGGGTTTAATGTTGATTCTCGCCGACAACCTCAAGAAATTAATCGTTCTCTTACTGGAGAAGCAAAACCAGGAGATGTGGTTCATTTAGTAACGAGATCCAGACAAGAAATTGTTCGAGAAGTTGTAGTTGATGACAAAGGAATTTATAAATTCGATAATATTGATTTTAGAGATAATGACTACCAAATTTTAATTTATCCTCAAGGTAGATTGACGATCGCCCCAGAAGTAAGAGAGCCAATTTTTAGCTACGTATCGGGTCAATTAACTAAACGGACATCTACAATTGCTGCTTCGTTTGGTGTCAGTCGAGATTCGTCAGCAGATGGTTTTTTAGGAAATTTCGGACATTTGGGTGGAGGAGTCAGTTATCGTCGGGGTATTTCCGAACAATTAACATTGGGTACTGGGTTAGTTGTCGATCGCTCTTTATTTGCTCTTACGGAATTATTTTACCAACCCAGTAATATTCCCCTACGACTGGGAATATCGACTTTAATCGATCCTCAATTAAAAGATGCCGATTATTATGGCTACTTTAACTATCAACCTACCAAAAAATTAAGTCTTAATTTTAATAGTAGGAGAAATAGTCACAATCTGCGTCTTAATTGGCAAGTTTTTCCTCAATTAAGTTTGCGGCTGAGTAATAGCGATCGAGATAATATTACTGCGGGTTTGACTTTTACTAAAAGCGATCGCAATTTTTATCTGTTGAGTACTATCGATTATAGCGATCGAACGAATTTTAATCGTCGCTTGGATCTTCGTTTATATAATAATTGGCAATTTTTTCATCAAGGAAATAATGAAAATACTTTTTCTCGGTTGAGTTATACCTATTCTCCATCTAATAATTTGTCTGACTCTTCAGAACATGGTTTTTTTATAGGCTACGATACCAGCAATACCGAAAATAGCGACAATGTAATTAATTTGGGTTGGCAATATCGCTCATCTCAAAATGTTAGCGATGGGGGAAGTTTGTACGATCTAGAATTAGGCTATGGATTTAATTCTCGAAAAAGTGCGCCTATTGCTTCGTTAACGACTCGTGCTATTCCTGGTACGACAATTCGCTTCATTTATGAAGGAGTATCTTCAACCAGTGATGATTCTCGCGTTAGAATCGATTTTTTTCCTAATTTTAGGTTTCAGGGTAAGTTGGGATTTGGCGATCGAAAAGCTGAGAGATTGAGAACTCAAGGAGGATTATTGGTTAAACCTTTTGAGGATAAAAATAATAACGGACAACTCGACGATCGAGAACAGATTTATACTGAAGATGCCGATCTACTTTTCACTATTAATAATAAATTTCTCAAAAATTTCAACAATAATATTAACAAACAAGGTGTTTTTGTCACTCTCGATCCTGGTGAATATCGTTTAGATTTAGATCCTGTTGGTTATCCTTTTAACCAGAAGCCGATCGGATCTGCTTATGCTGCTAAAGTAGTGGCAGGTAGCTATACTCCCCTTCTCATTCCCTTCAATCCAACTTACACTGTCATGGGAGTAGTTACAGATAGTCAAAACCAACCTATAGCTGGTGCTAGAGTTAAAGCGACTGCTTCGCGATCGTCGAACTCGACTCTATCTATTACTAATAACGCAGGTGTATATTTTTTAGAAGATTTATCACCAGATACTTATCAAATCACAGTCAACGATCGAGCGATCGATATTAAGCCTTTAAAAATCGTTCCTAATTCCGAACCACTACAAGAGGTTAACATTCAGCTTGTAGATGATGCTCGACAGTAATACTCGATAATCTTTTTCTACTAAACTTTTGCCACACAAATTACAGAAACTACAAGCAAAGCCCACGTCTTTCAAGCGTGGGATGTAGCGGGAAGCGGTTTTAACCGCCGTTAAGTTCTGGTACAATAGTTCTAAGTTCTTCAGCATACTTGGGTTTCGGCGGGTTTCAGCCAGAAGTTGACTGGGTAAAGACTCAAACGCACCGCAAGAATGTAGACTTGACAGTTTGATTGGAAACCTTGAATCGCGTCGTGGTTTAATCCGGGGTTCGCACTGTCTGTCAGTCCTAAAGAAAAAAAACAATTCTGGTTGTTGGAGTCATCCACTAGGCAGGGCGTTGTCTAGAGCGCGAGAAAGCGTCAGACGGGGTTCGCTTCGCAGCTTTCGCCAGTAGCGCTGAATCCCACTGCTTCTAGCTGTGGGAGTGCGTCAAAAGAGTTGACCCGCATAATTTGGTGTTTATAGATGAATCGGGTTTAAATTTAGGAATGACCAGGCTTAGAGGGCGTTCACCTCAAGGTGAGCGACTGTATGATTTTTGCCCTCGATCGCGAGGTCAAAATATTTCTTTGATTGGAGCATTGGAGACATCATTTCAACCGCCTTAAAAATCGGAGGATACCTCCGAAAAGTTTATCCGCCGTGCGCGCAAATCGCGTCTCTACTTTTTATTTATTTTTGAAGAAAGCTTTGCTACCAATTCAGCACGAGAAGAAACTTCTAGCTTACGAAACATTCTTTTCAAAGCTTGTTTCACAGAATTTTCCCTAATCCAAAGAGATTTACCAATGTTTTCGTTAGTTAATCCCTCGGCGACTAATTCGGCAATTTGTAATTCTCGTGGTGTTAATTGAGGAGAATTAAAAGCCTGAGATGGTTTAGCATTCGCTATCGCAAACCAAGTTGATAAATGCAAGCACAAAGCGCTCAGATCGATTAAATCTCGATCGCTAAAAGCTGAATCTTCCTGAGTGCGAGTAAAGCCTACTCCACCGATAAGATGACCATTACTAACAATTGGCCCTAGCATAACGTGTCCGTGGTCAAAACGCGGACAAATTTTTTGCCAAATGCCAGGAGGTAGGATAGAAGCTTCGTGAATAGGGGCGTGATGTTGCAGTATGTAGCGTAAGACGGGGTTGTATTCGGGAGATAAAGCTAGTTGCAAACTCTTTTGGAGAGAACTTGTTTTGCCTAAAAAATCCTGTTCTTTGAGAAAAATTCCCCAACGATAAGCATTAAAATATTCACTCACATCGAGCATAATACGCGATCGTAATTCTTGTTCGTTACGAGCCTGAGCGATCGCTAAAAATAGAGATTGTAAAGTACTAGTCATTTAAGAGTACCCGATCGAGGACTAGGCAAGCTAACAAACAGATTTTAATCTAATCTTATCAATCTTTTGTCAACGAGAAAGGACAGTTTATGTCTAATTATGCCAATCTTAATGTGCTTGTAGATACTCAATGGCTAGCAGACAATCTCAATAATCCTAAAATACGAATAGTAGAGGTCGATATAGATCCTACAGCTTATGAGTCTGGACATATTGCTGGTGCAATTTTTTGGAATGGATTTAATACTATTACTACAAACGATATGCGCGTTCAACTCGATCGCGCAATTTTAGAAGATTTGTTGGCGCAATCGGGAATAAGTAACGACACCACAGTTATTTTTTACAGTGATAATAAAGCTGGTGCTACTTTTGCCTTTTGGTATCTAAAGCTTTTTGGACATCTTGATGTACGAATTCTTAATGGAGGACGCAAACAATGGATCGCTCAAGGACGATCGCTAACTCAAGAAGTTCCCATAATTACTAAAACTAGCTATAAAGCATTAGAACCCGATTTAAGCTTACGTGTTTTGTCCGATCGAGTTAAAAGTGCTATAAATAATTCCGATTGCGTCTTAATCGATGCGCGCACTTATAAAGAATATGACGGTGAATTATTTTTCGATCGACCACCACAAGCAGGAGAAATTACAGGACATATTCCAAGTGCAATCCACATTTTTTATGAATTGGCTTTTAATGAGGATGATACTTTTAAATCGAGCGAAGAACTTACTGCTTTATACAGTAGTCAGAATGTTACTCCCGATCGAGAAATTATTCCCTACTGTGCGGTTGGAGCGCGTTCTTCCTGTACTTGGTTCGTCTTAAAGTATTTATTAGGATATCCTAACGTTAGAAATTATGACGGTTCTTGGAATGAATGGAGTTGCTTACCTGTTATTTAAGTTAATGAATTCTTGTTTAATTAAGCTTAGTTTTAGCAAAAATTAAGCTTAATTAACTAACTTTTAGAAGATTTATGGGCGCGATCGCAAATAAGTAACGTCTCTACAAATCTTCTCTATTACAGTAAGTTTGACTCTTCAAATTCTCGATCGTCGAGTAACCACATTCCCGCAGCAATTTTTGGTGGAATAGCAGAAATATTCATGCCTTGTTGCATTCCCATAACTAACAATGCTAATGCTTCTACTAGTTTGGGGTCATAAATTGTCCCTGCTTTGGTCTGACAATCTGCTAAAACTTGAAGAAGGGGATTGTCCGTTGAAGCTTCTTGACTAATGCTGTTAACTTTCTGCTGAAAGTCGGCAACTAATCTAATAATTCTCGATTCTACAGGAATGTTGTCGTAGGCAAAGTTATCTGGAGTTCCCGAACCGTTCCAATTTTCGGTTTGATGGTTGATAATGTTGGCGATCGCTTGCATTTGCGGCATGATTCTCAACACTGAAGCTTTAGTCGCCGACGACATTTCTCCTTCGATAGTTTGCTGCATCGCTATCGAATTTAATGTTTCTAGATTGGGAAGAGTACCCAAGCGATGCAACCATCCCGCCAAACGCAAACGTTTGATTTGCCATGCAGGTAAGTCTAACAACTGTCCCATAGCTTCTGCAAGAGCCGATACTTCTGCTGCTGCCATTGGATTGCTTAAGTCGGTGCTATCGATTATCTGTGCCATCCGCAAGAAAGCTTGCATCTCATTGGATAGCAAGTTGTCATCTAATGCTTTAGAAGAAGAAAAAACCGAGACATGTGCATCTTGATGTAGATTTTCTTGGCAATGTTGTAGATAATCGATGACTTTGGCGACTACTTTCCCCAAATCCTCTCTTTGACGCGAGGCAGACTCAGTATCGATTTTCTCTACTCTTTGTTGGAGACGCTGTTGTAGTTCTTTGTCATAATCACCGATATGGGCGATCGATAGTTCGACTGCTTCTTTTACCAATGCTGGCTCAAACGTCCAAAAACCATAAAATTTTCGTTCTAAATCTTCTTGTGGAATACCGTCTTTGCCGTAATCTGCTTCCGATAATTCCTGACATAACACCATCGCCGTGTAGGTGGGCGATATAATCATTAAATGCCATTCTTGAGCGACTGGATCGTCTGCGGCTAAATTGACTAGCGAGACATTCGATCGCTGGCTGGTAGGATGGGCATCAAAACCTGCATCTGAAGAAGCCATAATCGCAATCTCGGCTGCTTTTTCGGCTATTTCTCCATAACGTTCGGCTTCTTGTAAATACCACTTTCCTCTTTGGAAAGCAGTTACCATTAATGGTTTGCTCTCAGTTTCTAAGACAAAGTCTTCGAGAGCGTGACACAGAGATACGAGTGTATTTTTATAGTATACGCCCAGATTGAGAGGTCGTTTGCTACCTCGATGGGCTGATGTAAGTTGTTGAAGAATAGATCCTAAAAGCACGATTAATTATGAGAAATAGTTGAACGTTAATTTTTATAAGAGACTACTGCGATTTTAAGCAGTAGATTAGACTTCATTGTAAAGAATTGTGCAGTATTTCTCATCCTCTTTAAGTAAGAATTATTTGGTTTATTGTTAATTATCGATCGTTTAATGGGATGAACCATAGATATGGAAAGGGTTTAACAGCTACTCGAATATAAATAAAATAAATAAAAATAACTCGATCGCATTTAACAATTGACGCAATTAAAGTACAACAGATCGGCAAATGCTTGTAACTGCTGACATTTCAAAAACGATTTTTTTGTTCGGGATCGAGTTGAAGTTTTAAGTAAAATTAGCTTTAGATGGCTACTATTTAGCTTTTTTCTGTTTACCAGCTTCGATTTGGGAATTTTTGCTTTTGTTAGAATTGGCGATCTCCCGTGGGGAGTGCGAAGCCATCGCGCTTTTGTCGGGATCGACACTGACAGGTTTATCTATTGAACCGATCCATTTAACAAGTGCATTGGCTACATTAGTATCTATTTGATTGCCATCAAACTTAAACTCAGGATTTTTTAGACCACTGTCAAGCATCTGCAAACCTTTGTCCATCAAAGAAACTTTGGCGGTTTTGCCTTCAGCAGAAACGGCGATCGCGCCATCTTTATCTAGTTGCTGAAAAATAGGTTGATAAACAGTAGCTTTTTCTTTTCCTCGTTTTAGTTTTTCGGTTAATTCTCCCTGAGATATTTCTTTACCTCCCATATCCCAAAGAAACAGCAGCAAACGAGTCTGTGCTTCTGGTTTTAGTTTGTTTTTGGGTGATTCGGTTTTGACTTTAGTTTTAGTTTTAGATGATAATTTTTTAGCTTTAGATGATTCGGTTTTAGCTTCAGTTTTAGATACTTCTGGTTTAGATTCAGCTTGAGATGATAATTTTTTAGTTGAAGACTTTGTTTTCGATTGTTTTTGTTTTAACATTTCGGTAAATTTTCAGTAGTAGAAATATAAAATTGGTATTTTCGCTCGAACTACCTAAGCTTATAATGCCCATTTGGTTTAAATAAATTAATACTCTAAAGGAATAAAAATATTTTTTGTCGCTTAATTATAAAGATAAAAACTAACCGAACTCTTCTCAAACTGCCTTACTCAAACGCCAAACAATAATTATCGATCGTTTGTAGCGATCGGCAAACTAATAAATACTAGTCGTTTAATACGACTTAAGAAATTTACTCAAAAACGACTTATTAATTGATACTTACGCATTACAAAAAAAGAAAAATGTTACCAGCACTAGAAGCAGAATCAATTATTCTTAACTTAGTTCGACCCTTACAAACTAAAGAAACGATCCCCTTAGAAGCAGCTTGCGAGCGCATTTTGGCGACATCTGTGACAAGCAAGCTAGATTTTCCTCACTGGGATAATTCAGCTATGGATGGTTATGCAGTACGTCATGAAGATGTTATTGATTGCGATCGCGATCGCCCCAAAATTTTAGAAATTATTGAAGAAATTCCTGCTGGTGGCGTACCAAAAACGAGCGTGCGATGCGGACAAACAGCAAGAATTTTTACAGGTGCGATGATGCCTGAAGGCGCGGATACAATTGTCATTCAGGAAAATACTCAACGCTTTGGCGATCGAGTCAAAATTTTTGAATCGCCTCAATTCCAGCAATTTGTGAGGTACAAAGGTTCTTTTTACCAAGCGGGAACACCAATGCTTCAACCTGGCATTGCGATCGGTGCGGCAGATCTAGCAGTATTAGCAACAGCACAATGTACCGAACTCACTGTTTATCGTCGTCCGAAGGTAGCAATTTTCTCGACTGGTGACGAATTAGTTACTCCCGATCGACCTCTACAACCAGGACAAATCGTCGATTCCAATCAATATGCGTTGGCGGCATTTGTGGGTAAAAATGGTGGTATCCCGATTAAATTAGGCATCGTACCAGACGATCGCGATAAATTAAAAGCAGCCATATCTCAAGCAATTAATTCTGCCGATTTAGTTCTCTCGACTGGTGGCGTATCTGTCGGCGATTACGATTATGTCGAACAAGTTATTGAAGAATTAGGCGGAAAAATACATGTCCGCAGTGTTGCTATCAAACCAGGGAAACCTTTGACTGTCGCTACTTTCCCCAACTCTTGTCTTTATTTTGGCATTCCTGGCAATCCCGTTTCAGCCCTAGTAAGTTGTTGGCGTTTCGTCCAACCAGCATTGAAGAAATTATCGGGACTCTCAGAAAATTGGCAGCCTAGTTTTATTAAAGCCCGATCGCGCTCTAAACTTAATTCTGACGGTAAAAGAGAAACCTATATTTGGGGAAAATTATTATTAGTAAATGGCGAATACGAATTTGAGTTAGCTTCTGGAAGTCAAAATTCGGCTAATTTAATTAATTTGGCACAAACAAGCGGTTTAGCTGTAATTCCTGTCGGTCAAAATCGGATCGAATTAGGAGAGATAGTAGAAGTAATGCAGGTTGATTGAGATTGGCTTTGCCTATTTAGCCCTGTCAAGGTGAAGAATATTAGACCTCAAAATATGATTCGTTCTTTTGCTATTTTCTGGCTGCGTCACATACATCCTCGTTTGGTTTCTCTAATCACTACAGTAGGCATTTTTGGACTTGCTAGTTGCTTAATAATTTTATTTGTTGTTGCCAAAATTGCGGACGAGGTACTAGAGAAAGAATCATTTGCGTTCGATCGATCTTTACTTTTATGGATACATTCTTTTGTTAATCCCGATCTCGATCGTGTAATGTTGACGATAACTCGTTTGGGCAATCCCCATATCGTCACCACTGTTGTCTTGGTTAGTTTGGGGATACTCTGGTGGCGACGTTACCGACAAGAGGCGAAAATCTTTGCGATCGCTTGCTTGGGTGCATTCACACTCAATACAGGACTAAAACTATTTTTTACTAAACCTCGTCCTCTACTTTGGCATCGGTTAATTTCGGAAACATCTTTTAGTTTTCCTAGCGGTCATGCTTTAGGATCTTTAGTATTGTATGGATTAATCGCTTATTTACTAGCAACTCGCTATCCTCAATTGTCTATTTTTATTTACACTTTGGCAGTCATTTTAATTATGGCGATCGGAGTAAGTCGCCTATATTTGGGAGTCCATTGGCCTACGGATATTATTGCAGGTTATGGAATTGGATTTTTATGGCTGACAATCTGTATTACAATGCTCAAGCTACAAAAATTGTCTGCTTAATGCTGTGTTGCAAAAATGAGAAAAGAAAGCTGTTGACGATCGCTTCGGACATAAAATAGGCAGATGAATTTTCTCTACTACTACTAAATATTACTAACAAGATCGTAATCAATTTTCAGGACAACATATAGCGGCACAAGTAAAGTCGAAGTACCCGATCGCGATCGGAGTTGGGTAGTTTACATTAAATTTTGACGCGGATTGAATTTGTTTAATTGCTTGAGTTTTTTATAAAGTTCTTTTTCTTCGTCGCTTAATTCTTTCGGGGCAACAATTTGGATTTCTACTAATTGATCGCCGCGATTGCCAGTCGTATCGGGATAACCTTTGTGAGCTAATTTAAATCTCTGCCCCGATTTTACGCCGCCAGGTAAATTCATGTTGACCAAACCGTCGATCGTAGGAACTTCGATCGAACCGCCGAGAACTGCTTCTAGAGGAGTAATTGGTAACTGACAGTAAATATCCAACCCTTGCAAATCGAATAAAGGATGTCGTGCCACAATAATTTTTAGATAGAGATCGCCGCCATCAAGCCCCAAACCCTTAAGACGAATTCTTTGACCGTCTACCATAGCTGGGGGCATTTCTACTTCCATCGCTCGTCCGTCTTCTAGTCTAATTCGCTCTCTACCACCTCGATAAGCTCGATCGAGAGGTAAAGTTAATTTAGCTTCGATATCGCGTCGTAAATTGCGAGAACCAACAGCTTTTTCTCTTTTGATCGTACCTGGACGATATGTATTAGAATCTACCCGTACACCAGTGCGTTCGGCAGTACTATTTGCCGATTGTGCCGTACCGTTATTGCGAAAAGAATCGACAAAATTGCCAAAATCGCCAAACTGACCGGATTTGCCATTTTTACTATTAAAAATTCTTTTTTGGCTGTTTAACAGTCGATCTAATTTAGCTCGTTTAGTTTCGTCGGAAAGCTCTTCATAAGCTTCGTTGATATCTTTGAATTTTTCTTCAGCGGCTTTGTTGCCAGGATTGCGATCGGGGTGATATTGTCTGGCTAAGGTTCGATATGCTTTTTTGATTTCCTCGTTCGAGGCATTTTTAGGAACACCTAAAATTTCATAGTAGTTCCGAAGACTTTGCATATATACAAGTTACTAGCGATCGGTTATCGGTTTTTGGTAGAGAAGCGATTTATGAAGACGTGATTTCCGAGAAAACCTTGGAATCTGATTGCCGTCCGTCGCCTCTGTACAGGTCATCAACAATTGAGTATCACTTATTAGTTGCCAGTTATCAAGTATTTGGTTGTTGGTTTTTTGAAAGATTGAAATCAATTTTTTATCGCCAACAACTCAAAACTAACAACTAATTAAAACCATTCATCATCATCTTCATCCCAATTATTTTCATCGGGAATGTTTTGCGATCGCCCACGACCTCCATAACGTTTGGATGAATATTCGTCATCGTAACGAGATTGTGAAGGCGATTTTCTCGCTCGACCATAGTTTTCGTCATCATAAGAATCCGATCGGGGTTGTCTGGGCAGATCGAACCCTCCGTTACGATTGGAATTATTATCGCGGCGATTGTAACTACCTTCGTCTATGTTAGAGCGTTCTTCATAAGCATTGTTCTCGCTATAATTTGAACGTCGGGGTCGCCTTGGCGAATCGATTGAATCATCGCGCCGATCCTCACTGCGATAGTTATTGCGACTGGGTTCTTGGCGATAACCCAAATCGTAGTCTGAGTTACGGCTACCTGCTTGACGATAACCCAGCGAACCATTATCTGATGGGCGGCGATCGCCAGATCGATAACCATCATTATAGCTTCCATAACTATCTCGATCGTCATCGCGATAACTAGGTCTTCTTGAGTAATATTCATCATCTTCGTCATCGCCCAAGAAGGTACGTTTAATTGCGCCAAAGAAATTATCGTCTTCTTCGTCTTCGTATTGTAATCTAATCTCTCGATTGATTTCGTAGAGAGTATCTTGCAAGTCACCTTGGGCGCGATCGAGTATTCGTTCGTCATCTGTTTCTAGGGCATCGAGAATTTGTTCGCACAACATATCGACGCGACGACGGTAAGGGCTGATAAATTGAGAACCAAAATCTAAAGTTGCTTCTTTGAGTTTTCTTTGTGCTTGGTCGGTCAAAGCTTTGGCACGATTCCGTTTTTCGACTCTTTCTTTTTTCTCGCGATCTTCTTGTGCAAATCGTTCTGCTTCTTGAATCATGCGATTGACTTCTCCTTCACTTAGAGTAGAAGCACCCGCAATAGTAATGCTTTGTTCCCTACCCGAAGTTTGGTCTCTAGCGGTTACTTGTAGAATGCCATTGGCATCGACATCGAAAGCAACTTGAATTTTGGGTATACCCCTCGGTGCGGGAGGAATGCCCGTCAATTTAAAGCGACCGATCGATTTATTACCGGTCGCCATTTCTCTCTCACCTTGTACGATGTGAATTTCCACCATCGTCTGATTGTTTTCTCCCGTCGAGAAAATATCAGAACGCCTGACGGGAATGGTAGTATTGCGAGGAATTAATTTCTTAGTTACGCCGCCAATCGTTTCGAGTCCGATCGATAGGGGTGTAACGTCGAGTAAGAGGATATCTTTGACTTCGTTGGTGAGAATTCCTGCTTGAATTGCTGCGCCTACGGCTACTACTTCATCGGGATTGACGTTTTGATTTGGTTCGCGATCGATAAAGCTGCGAACTAAATCTTGTACCAAGGGAATACGAGTCGAACCGCCCACTAAAACTACTTCATCGATTTGAACGGGGCTAACTCCCGCATCAGACATTGCCCTTTTAATCGGACGACGCAGGCGACTGACTAAATCGCCGCACAATTCTTCAAATTTAACTCTAGTTAATTGCGTTTCAATGTGTTTGGGGCCGTCTTCTGTGGCGTAGATAAAGGGAAGATTGATTTCGGTGACAGTTACACCAGAAAGCTCGATTTTAGCTTTTTCAGAAGCTTCGATCAATCTTTGTAATGCTTGGCGATCGCTCCTTAAATCCACTCCTTCTTTTTCTTTAAATTCATCTGCCAGCCAATTGACGATACGTTGGTCGAAATCATTACCTCCAAGTTGGGTATCGCCGCTAGTCGCCCTAACTTCAAACAAACCATCACCAACATCTAAAACCGATACGTCAAAAGTACCCCCGCCGAGGTCAAATACCAGAATTGTCCTACTATATTTTTGGTCTAAACCGTAGGCTAAAGAGGCGGCTGTTGGTTCGTTAACAATCCGCAATACTTCTAAACCGGCAATTTTTCCTGCATCTCTGGTTGCTTGTCTTTGAGAGTCATTGAAGTAAGCGGGAACGGTAATAACTGCCCCTGTAACTTCTTCTCCTAAATAACGGCTAGCTTCGTCTGCCATTTTTCGCAACACCATTGCGGAGATTTCTTCTGGTGCAAAATATTTCTTTTGTTTGGGACAGCGAATTTTGATACTACCGTAGTCGTCAGAACGAATTTGGTAGGGAAAACGATTTACTTCTGCTTCAATCTCTGAAAATTTTCTGCCCATAAAGCGTTTTACGCCATAGAAAGTATTTTCTGGATTGAGTACTGCTTGTCGTCGTGCCATTTGCCCGACGAGTAATTCTCCATCTTTGTTAAAACCAACTACAGAGGGAGTTGTCCGCATTCCTTCCGAATTGGCAATTACCAATGGTTTGCCACCTTCCATAACAGCTACTACTGAATTAGTTGTTCCTAAGTCAATGCCGACTACTCTTCCCATGCCTTCTTTGGTCTCCCCTGTGCGCGATCGATAACTTGTTTGGAGAATTTAAATTTACTTACAACCTTGCTGACAAGATTTTGTCTGAGCAATTTGCTTGACTAATTCTTTGTACAACAATCGGGTCGTTGTCAACAACAATCTTATCAGCGAATCTTTACCTGCTATTTTAGTATCTCCCGCTTTAAGTTTGTGGTACTTCCTTTCTAGCTTGTCTCCAAGTTCTCCACCAATTTTATACCCTGCTTTTTTTTGTTTAGCATCAGAGCAAATTTAGCAGATCGTCCGATCGTAATATCATGTTCTTTTCAATTTATATAATTTATATAAGTAGAGACGCGAAGTTTCGCGTCTCTACAATTAAATATTGAGTTGTGAATCGATCGATTTGAATTAGTCGATCGCGCCGATCGCGCCTGCACTAGCGGCAGCTATTGCGGAAACGAGAGCGGTACAAAATAACCACCAAGAGGCAATTGCAGCCGCTTTACGGGTTTCTTCTGCTTGTTTTTGGGCTTGTAGTTTGACTTGTTCGAACTGATTTTTAGCATCGTTTTGCATGCGTTCTGCTTTTTGCAGCAAGCGCTCGCGAGTTTGTTCGAATCGATCGATAATATGGTCGGCATCAGCTCTAGAAATATTTGGACTAGAACTGAGGATGGCAACTAAGGTATTGCGATCGAAATGGGTAAGGCGACTACGCAAAGCTTCAAAACCAGCTTTGGGATCGTCGAACATTCTACGTAAGTCTTCAGAAATACTTTCATAGTTAAGTTCGGGACGTTGGAGACGGTTGAGGTAGGCGCGAATTTTTGCCAAAAGACGATCGCTAGCAATTTGAATATTTTGCCGAACGTTTTGTAGTTGAGCTAAGGTTCGATCCCGTACTGCTAAAATTTGTTCGATAACGCGATTGACATCTTCAGAGGAAAGATCGTTGCGTTGCGAGAGTAAAGCTACCAAAGTCTGGCGATCGAAATGAGAGAGGCGTTGTTGCAGATTTTCTACACCGACGCGGGGATTATGCAACAACAATTCTATATCCCGTCTGATGGCTTCGGGATTTAATTCTTCTCGATCGGTCGAACGCAGATAATTAGCAACTGTATCGCCATAGCTTTGAACTCGTTGTTGAGTTTGTTTGGCTATGTTGCTAGAGGAGGTAGTCAAGTTTTTTAAGGTTGCTTGAACTTCGTCAACAATGCGATTAATTTGTTCTTCGCTCAAGTCTTGACGTTGGGCGAGAAAATGAACGATCGTCTCGCGATCGGTTTCGGCGAGAAGATGTTTGATAGTTCTAAAACCAGTTTTTGACTCTGCTAAAAGTTGGTTTAGATCTCTACCAATTGTTTCGGGATTGATGTTTTCGGTTTTGTGTAAATAATCGCCGAGAGTCGATTTTGCTTGTTCGTACTGCTCTTTGGCTTTAATGACTAGTTTGGCGGGAGCGCTTTCGCTAGGCATCCAAATTTTTTCTACGTCGCTGACAATGCGATCGATTTGTTTGCGATCCAAATCGGGACGATCTTGAAGTAAAGTTACTAAAGCATTGCGATCGAAATAAGTTTTTCTCGCTTTGCGTGTCGCTCCTGTCATGTTTAACTCGTCTAAAATTGACTTGAGTTCTTTGTTAAGATGACGGGTGTCGAGTTTATCTGGAGTAGATTCTCTAAGATAAGACTCAACTCGCAACCATTGCACTTCTACTTTAATTTGTGCCGAGTTCTCTTCTTCTTCTGTTGCTTGTAAGGCGCGCTCTCTAGCTATTTCTAGATCGTTGGCGATCGCTGTCGCTTCTGTAAATTCCAGATCGGATCGTCGAGCTAAAATTCTCTCAAAAGTAGCGCGATCGAATTCGGCGAAACGATTGCTTAGTTGTTCGTAATCGAGTTCGTCGTTTTTAACAATTGGGATAAAGTTTTGCTCAATTTTTGTCGATGTAAAATCTTGCTTGGGAGTGTGAAGTAAATAATTTTCTACTTCTTTAAAGATAGCAAGATCTTGTTTGCGTTCTTTGGCACTTTCGGCGACCGATAAAACTTCTAAACGAACTTCGTCTAACAGTTGTGCGATCGACTCAATTTCTCTTTGATAGTAAATACCTTTTTTTCTGAGTATATCGGCAAAATCCTCTTTATTTATCTGTCTTAAATCGGCGGCAACACTTTCAGGATCTGCTTCTGGATTGTAGAGTACGTCTTTAAATTCTCTCTCTAAAACATCCCGTTTCATTTCCCAAGGATATGTATCGAGTAGAAACGCCTCAATCTCTGACTTGACGGTACTATCAGGACGAGCTTCTTTAATGCCTGTTACCCGTGCAATCTTATCTGTCTGTTCGCCTACATGACTTTTAGCCCCCTTAAGTTGGTCGATAATTTTATCGACATCGATTTGAGAAAGATCGCTACGCCCCAACACCAAACCAATTAAACTATTCATCCCCAAAGTTAAGGCTTGAGAAAATTGGTTGCTAGCATTATTAGCTACGTTAGCAAGAAGTTGTTTATTTTCGTTTTGGGGTTGTTCGTTGGTGTTTTGAGGACTATTGTTGCCATTGTTGCTTTGGCGGACTTCGGCAATCAAAGTATCTAGCTTGCTGCTAAAGTCATTTCCGAGTAACTGTTCGCGATTCGCCGACTTGATATAGTCACTGAATTCTGCCATGCGATCGCGCTGTTGTATCGGGCGATCGATCTTTCTTTTCCAGACACTTTCTAGACGAGTAGCAAGGCGATCGATATCCTGTTGGGATAACTCGCTATTTTCGGAAATTAAATCTTTTAAAGTTTGTCGATCGAGCTTTTTAAGGCGATCGCTCACGGCTAATTCTGGTAAATTTTCGCCATCAATCAGCCTCTCGAAATCAGCAGCGATCGCTTCAATATTTAACGCTGGAGTTTTTAAAGAATTGAAATAAGTTTCGATGCGATCGCGTAATTTTAACGGTTCGATCGCCGTACCAAATTGTTTGCTTACTGCTGCTGCTGCTGCTTCTGCCGTCATTACGGCTTGTCGGTTAGCAGCTTGCGCCCCGATCGCTGCGGTAGCGGTTGCCAAAATCTTTTGAAAGCCAGAAGTTGCCCCATTGACTATGCCAGCAATCGAGTGACTGAGACGATTCGAACTCAGCCATACTAATAGTAAAAAGAAAGTCGCCCAAATTGTTAAGCCAACGATCGCGCCAGAAACGGGAGAGACAAACAAACCGAGTCGCACTGCTAACAAAGAGGCAAGAAATAGCGCTAGAGATACACTGACGAGCGTCCCCAAACCTAATTTAACGCTGATTTTACGAATTTTGTTGCCAAGACTGCTTGGTTCGCGATCGAGACGCGATGCTTTAGCGGAATCGCTTTTTGACGATGACTTTCCAAGCGATGAAAATAAGGCAGCAACGCCAAGATTGGTAAACAGTAATTGAAAACCAAACGCTAATAATACCCCAGCAATTAAAGCCGTGAAAAATTGCGACCCATTAAAAATTAAAGCTGTGTTTGGTTGTACCCTAATTTGTGCCAACCAAAATTGTGGTGTGGTGATGTTATACATTTTTTAGTTTTAGATACTTAATTCAAAGACTATGTGTACGAGTGAGTAAATGTCTTGCCGATCGCGCCACGTAGATTGCAGCTTCCTGTCGCGCCAAATCGTGAAAATTAGTAGGCATGGCAGGCGATCGAGACAAACTTGACTCGTTCAAATTTTGAGCGAAAGCGAGCAATTCGGTAACGGATGACTCGTTCGACCCATAATAATTTATGGCTGATTCGGTTTGGGCAATTTCAGATTTAGCTCGTTTGGGGGTGTTTCGATAGCTAAAATCGGAATTTTCCAGACCAGAGTAACCGATAATGTAGCCTAGCTCGTTTTCTAACAAAATTTTCGATGCTTGATAGAGATTGTCTGCTGCCTTTGCTGTTTCTGTCGCCTGAAAATAGCGGCTTTCTTGGTAAGCTAAATGAGCATCTCGATAAAATTGTCTAGCCAAAGTCATCAGTGTATCCGCTTCTTCGGAATATACCTCTTTAGAGAGAAATTCGACCGTAGTCGCCAAATCAAAAGTTTGTCCGATCTGTTTTTGCGCTTCTAACATTTTTTGGCGATCGAGTTTGCCAACTGAACGATCGGTATTATTTTGTTGGCGACTGAAAAAAGCTAAATCGACTGAAGGTTTATTTATTTGCGATCGAGGTTCGAGCTTTTCTGTTCCAGGTTTGGGAGGAAAAGTTGGTGGTGGATTGGGATTTAATCCTTCAGATCGTCTTTGCGAAGGTAGGGGCTGTCTTTCTACTTCGGGAGGAACATCTGCGTCTGGCTTGGGTTTGATGTTAGCAGGGTCGGGCGGCAAAGGTTGAGGCGGTCTTTTCGTTCCCGGTTCGGGAGGTACATCCACAGGTGTATTCGGTGGAATGGCAAAGCTAGCCCTAATTTCGCCTAAAGATACCCAAAAAATTGTTGAAGACAAGATCGGTAAAATTTTCCAATTCATGGCTGCTCTTATCCAATATCTATTGGTACAATTCCTATATACCTTGGAGTGATTAATCACTGAATCCATCTGTAGAGGGGGATTAGAAATTGTTCGTTAAAGTTCGATCGTCTCTTGCAGCCAAGTTACAAATTACGCAACAATAAGCTCTGTGTATTAGATATTTTCCGATCGTGACTACTACTCCTATTTCCCCCTTATCTTCAGCAAATAACGCTCGACAACCCGACTCTCTCGGTCGTTTCGGTCGCTATGGCGGTAAATACGTTCCCGAAACTTTAATGCCAGCTTTGAGCGAACTAGAAACAGCCTACGCCCAATCTAAAAACGATCCCGAATTTCAACAGCAATTAGAAGCATTACTGAAAGATTACGTAGGGCGATCGAGCCCCCTTTATTTTGCCGAACGTCTTACCGCTCGTTATGCTAAACCCGATGGCACTGGCGCGCAAATTTACCTAAAAAGAGAAGACTTAAACCATACTGGCGCTCATAAAATTAATAATGCCCTCGCTCAAGTATTGTTGGCAAAACGCATGGGTAAACAGCGAATTATTGCAGAAACAGGCGCGGGACAACATGGCGTAGCTACAGCTACGGTATGCGCTCGTTTTGGCTTACAATGTGTTATTTATATGGGCGTTCAAGATATGGAACGTCAATCTTTAAATGTGTTTCGGATGCGCTTGTTAGGTGCAACCGTACAACCAGTAACGGCGGGTACGGGTACGCTCAAAGATGCAACTTCAGAAGCAATTAGAGACTGGGTTACCAATGTAGAGAACACACATTATATTTTAGGTTCTGTGGCTGGCCCTCACCCTTATCCGATGATGGTTAGAGACTTTCACGCTGTCATTGGCAAAGAAACTCGCATTCAATGTCAGGAAAAATGGGGCGGTTTACCAGATATTTTGCTTGCTTGCATTGGTGGTGGATCTAATGCAATGGGACTGTTTTACGAATTTGTCAACGAACCATCAGTTCGCATTATTGGTGTCGAAGCTGCTGGTGAAAGCGTCGAATCTGGAAAACATGCCGCTACTTTAACTAAAGGTAGTCCTGGCGTGTTGCATGGTGCGATGAGCTATTTGTTGCAAGATACAGAAGGTCAAGTTGTGGAAGCACATTCAATTAGTGCTGGACTCGATTATCCTGGTGTTGGCCCCGAACACAGTTATCTTAAAGATCTCGGTCGCGCTGAATATTATAGCGTCACCGATCGCGAGGCTGTAGACGCTTATTGTTTGGTATCTAAATTAGAAGGCATTATTCCCGCCCTAGAAACTTCTCATGCGTTTGCTTATTTAGAAACTCTTTGTCCTCAATTACAAGGCAGTCCGAAAATTGTCATCAATTGTTCCGGACGTGGCGACAAAGACGTGCAAACTGTAGCTAAATTTCTAGAAGATCGTGGATAAAAACTGTTCGATCGCTCGATTGATTTTTTCCATTTCAATGAAATCGAAATCGCCGTGTTTACCTCCAGGGACTGTTATTAATTGATTGGGTACATGGGCGCGATCGAGAACTTGATGAAGACGAAGCGATTGAGAATAGGGGACGATCGGATCGGCATCGCCGTGAATGCTCAAAATTGGCGGTGTATCCTGACGGATATGGTCGATCGGAGAAAGCTGGGAAGCAAGTAAATCGCGCTCGCGACCTTTTCCCAGCCAAAACAGAGCAATATCTCGACTATTACTTTCTTCAATTAAGCTTTTGAGGTCGGAAATTCCGAACCAATTGACGATCGCTGCCACATTAAATTGACTATCTTGCTGACAAGGTGGAGTCAGTTTTACTTCTGGTGAAATGGTACTGGCAAGTAAAGCGAGATGTCCGCCAGCAGATTGACCGATGGCAACAATTTTTTGGGGATCGAGATTGTATCGATCCCCATTTTTTGCTATCCAAGATAAAGCGCACAAACAATCTTCTAATGCTGCGGGTGCTTTGGCAATTTGTGCGAGACGATATTCGATATTGACAGCAGAAAAGCCAATTTGTAAATAGGGTAGTAAATCTTGTCGTACTTCTTCTTTGCTACCATCACTCCAACCACCACCATGAATAAACAGAACAGTTGGATTTGGTTTGTTGGTTTTGCGTTCGTAAAGATCTAATTTAAGCTCTCGATCGCTCGCGATCGCATAAGTAATATTGGCATGAATATTGTAATTGCGATCGAGTTCGAGTGTCCAAATTAAAGATGTAGATAAAGTTGCCCAAGATATTTTCAGAAAAAAAATTAAAACAACAACTATAGCTAGATAGTAATATCGAGGAAAAAACTTTTCGTACACTACAATAAATTTTGACAATAAAGCTTCCCGATCCTACTCGCTTTATTTTAAATATTAAGTAGTCCTTTGACATCCACCCCGCCTTCTTAACGGCGAGGATTCCCAGACCTCACGATTTGGGTTTCTGCTTCTGTCCGCTGTGCGCGGGTTTCGCACCTGCCTTAACAGATTTACTCTGTTCGGGTCTTACGGTCGCTCCACAGACTGACACGGCAAGCCCTGCCGCCAAAATATTATTTGCTGCGTTGAGGTCGCGGTCATGGTAAACCCCACAATTAGGACAAATCCACACGCGTTTATTCAACGGCATTTTGTCTGCGATGTAACCACAATTGCCGCATCGCTTAGAACTCGGAAGAAGGACGGGGTTTCAAACCCAAATTTTTCGATGACGAATGACCAAATCAACTTCTGAATTTATTAACTAGCTGAAAGAATTGGCATTACATTTTTACAAAAAACTTCTACTCTTGAGAAAGTTTCAATCCAAACTCTAGCACCAAATAAAGTCCGATCCTGACTATAGACAATTCGACATGGCCCATTAATCTCTACTTCATGTCCATAAGTATTGGTATTACCACATTTAACAGTAATTACAGGCTCATCTTTACTCTGTTGATGGTTTCGAGCGACTTTTTGGCGATTAATGTGAATGATACTCTTTGCAGATTTTCGAGCAGATTTAAAAGAAGTAGACGGTCCTCTAGTTCCTTTACTAACTATTGGCAAACCATCAGTTAGAGGAATTACCCAAAATTTTCCAATCTTGTAAGCTCCAACAATTCTATTTTGTTTTAGAAGCATTCTTACTCGTGTGGAAGATACTCCAAGTAAAGAAGCTGCTTGCGTTGTATTGACTAACATAAAAACTGTTGCGAACAAAAAATGCTTATTTTAAAAGTATACAAGTAGACAGCGCGATCTTTTTTCACGGCAATTGGCAAATATATCGATCGCCACCGATTTTTTTATACAGACCCTAAATGGGTTCTATGAATTCTCGAAGATTTTCAAACTAGTCACTGTTCCCTGTTGCCTGTTCCCTATTGCCTCAAACATGCTCTATGCCCTGTATCCCATGCCCCATTAATGATAAATTAATGAAGTTGTTTAAATAGTTAGCATTCACCATGACTCAGCACTACCGCATTACTCTACTTCCTGGCGATGGGATCGGGCCGGAAATAATGGCAGTAACAGTAAATGTGCTGAACGTGGTAGGCAAACAATTCGACCTTGAATTTGAATTTACTGAAGCACTTATTGGCGGTGCGGCGATCGATGCCACGGGCGAACCCTTACCCGAAAAAACTCTAGAAATTTGTCGCGATAGCGATGCTGTTT
Organism: Xenococcaceae cyanobacterium; assembly: GCA_051657945.1. GTDB lineage: Bacteria > Cyanobacteriota > Cyanobacteriia > Cyanobacteriales > Xenococcaceae > CAZJTL01. The sequence goes on from JBOFLQ010000310.1 coordinate 22,960, forward strand.
TATTGGCGGCGATCGGTGGTTATAAATGGGATAATTTACCCCGCCAGCAGCGCCCAGAAACGGGTTTATTAGGACTGAGGGCAGGGTTGGGTTTATTTGCCAACCTGCGTCCAGCAACGATTTTACCTCAGTTAATCGATGCCTCCAGCCTTAAAAAAGAAATTGTCGAAGGTGTCGATATCATGGTGGTGCGCGAATTAACTGGCGGGATTTATTTCGGGCAACCAAAAGGAATTTTTGAAACAGAAACGGGTGCTAAGCGCGGCGTGAATACGATGGCATATCTAGATTCAGAGATCGATCGCATCGCTAAAATCGGCTTTGAAACCGCGCAAAAACGCCGAGGTAAACTTTGTTCGGTGGATAAAGCCAACGTTTTAGATGTTTCTCAACTCTGGCGCGATCGCGTTACGGCAATGTCAAAATCGTATTCAGATGTGGAATTAACCCACATGTATGTAGATAATGCTGCCATGCAGTTAGTACGCGCTCCCAAACAATTCGATACCATTGTTACTGGTAATTTATTCGGTGATATTCTTTCCGATGAAGCAGCTATGCTAACTGGCAGTATTGGTATGCTACCTTCGGCTAGTTTGGGCGAATCGGGATTAGGAGTATTCGAACCCGTTCACGGATCTGCACCCGACATTGCAGGACAAGATAAAGCCAATCCACTAGCTCAAGTACTCAGCGCCGCAATGATGCTCAAATACGGTTTAAACGAAGCAAGAGCCGCCGATCGCCTCGAACAGGCAGTTCTAAAGGTTCTCGATCGAGGTTTGCGTACTGGCGATATTATGTCTGAAGGAATGACTTTAGTAGGTTGTCGCGCCATGGGCGAAGCACTGATAGAAGGGATGAGGGGATAGGGAGCAGGGGTTAGGGAATAGGGAATAAGTAGCAAGTGTGCCGCGTGTGCCGCGTAGTAAATTATTACTTTTGAATGAGTGAATGAGTGAATGCGTGACTTTGCCCAGTGCTGCGTTGCCCTACCAAATAACTCAATTCGATCGAATTAAAGCCTGAAACTCTTTTCAGGCTATATGTTGGTAATAAAAATAACAAACATTCTCTTTATTGCTGAGGCTATAATTGGGACAAAATTGCCAGCAAACAGTTGACAGTAGGAGCAAGCGGTGTCCTTTCAACAAAAAACTAAAAACCGAGAACAAAAAGCGGAGTTTCAAGATTTCCCTCCTTTAGTAGATCCCGTGATCTTGCGGGCAGCGAGGCAGATTTATCGAAGCTATTGTGCCATGAATGCGAAAATGTCTAGGCAACCTTTGGGTGTGGCGATCGATCGCGAAACTCATCGAGGTCAACTTATTTTTACAGAAAAACCAATTTTACTACCGCGCGAGTGTTTTGTTCGTTTGCAACAACTTGAATCGGAAATGTATTAAGTAGGGAACAGGGAATAGGGAATAGGGAACAGGGAATAGGAAATAGGCAACAGGTAATACTCAGCACTTAAAATAAATGGATAATTTAGTTGTGGCGATCGCAAGTTTATTTGTTTTTGCCTTTGGTGCTGCCATTGGTAGTTTTTTAAATGTTGTTATCTATCGATTGCCCGCAGGATTATCGCTTTTGCATCCTCCTTCTCGCTGTCCTCATTGTCTGCATCAGCTTGGCATGACTGAAAATGTTCCTGTCTTTGGTTGGTTGTGGTTGCGCGGGCGTTGTCGCTGGTGTCAAACTCCCGTATCTTGGCGTTATCCCGCAGTCGAAGCGGCAACGGGATTATTGTATTTACTCGTTTTTTGGCAGTTTGGTTTTAATTTAACGACGATCGGTTATTGGACTTTACTTGCTTGGTTGTTGAGTTTATCGTTAATCGATCTCGATACGATGACTTTGCCCAATTCCCTAACTAGTTCGGCTTTAGTTGTTGGTTTGTTGTTTCAAATTGCTTATGGTTGGCAAATCGCAAATGGTAGAGGTATTGCCCAACAATTAATGTTTGGGGTTAGTGGTGCTGTGCTGGGGATTTGGTTACTATTTTTTATTTGCGTCCTCGGATCGCTGTTATTTGGACAACAGGCGATGGGTGATGCCGATGAAAAGTTAATGGCGGCGATCGGTGCTTGGTTGGGTTGGAAATTTGTGCTGTTAACTGGTTTTTTCGCTTGCGCTACAGGAACTATATTTGGTTTAGGGGCGATCGCTCTCGGTAAACTCGATCGCAAGCAACCAATGCCATTTGGTCCGTTTTTATCTTTAGGTGCAGTCTTGACAATTTTCTGGGGCAAAGAGGTATTATCAGTTTATTTGAAGTTACTATTCTCTTATTAATTAATTGTATGATTAGCTTTGTTAAGAAAGCTAACGAGCTTGATAAGATAAATAGGTGTCTTGGATTACGTTAAAAACAACTAAAGCCCGCTGGGAAGCCGAATTAATGCAACAATTGCTAGCGTCTCACGACATACCTAGTCGCGTTCTCGATATTGGGATTGGTGTATATTGCGGACAAGGAAGTCAAGCTGCATTGCAGGTGCTTTCTCATGACCAATGGGTTGCTCTGCTGTTATTAAGTTCTCCAGAAGAAGACCAAAGCTAAATTTTAAGTAACTCATATATAAATATCTTTACTATGTCCCTACTAGATTGGTTTGCTAATCTAAGAAAATCAGAACCAAACGTTCAAAAACGACAAGAGCGAGAAATCGCTGACGGTTTGTGGACTAAATGCCAAGCGTGTGGAGTTTTAGCCTACACTAAAGACCTTAAAGCAAATCAAAAAGTTTGTTCTGAATGCAATCATCACCATCGCGTTGATAGCGACGAGAGAATTAAACAGCTAATTGACAGCAACACTTGGAAGCCATTAGCAGAAGGAGTATTGCCGCTCGATCCTTTAAAGTTTCGCGATCGCAAATCTTACCGCGATTATTTACGTGACAAACAGGAAAAAACAGGTTTAACCGAAGCAGTTCAAATTGGTACGGGATTATTAGATGGTTTGTCTGTTGCTTTGGGAGTGATGGATTTTCGCTTTATCGGCGGTAGTATGGGTTCGGTGGTTGGTGAAAAACTAACGCGTATTATCGAATATGCTACCAACGAACGCTTACCAGTAATTATTATCTGTGCATCTGGCGGCGCGAGAATGCAAGAAGGAATGATCAGTCTGATGCAAATGGCTAAAATATCGGGAGCGCTCGATCGCCATCGTCAGGCAAAACTTGTCTACATTCCTGTCTTAACTAATCCAACCCTGGGGGGAGTTACTGCTAGCTTCGCCATGCTCGGCGATATAATTATTGCCGAACCAAAAGCAACGATCGGTTTTGCAGGAAGAAGGGTCATCGAACAAACAACCAGAGAAAAACTCCCTGAAGGGTTTCAAACTTCTGAATATTTGTTGGAACATGGTTTTGTTGATTCGATCGTCCCGCGTACTCAATTGAAGAAAACTCTAGCTCAATTAATTAGTCTGCATCAGCCTTTCTTTCCAATTCTTTCCCACATCAACAGCAGCGAACATATCTCGCACACACCCGTATCAGTTGAATAAAAAGGAAAAATCGACAAAATAACTGAGTCTGAGAAAAGCAGCAAGCTCGAAAATTTGCTCGCAATTTTATCGTCCCTACTCTAAGAGGGGCTAGGGGTTAGGGGAGGCGTGGATGGCGTAGGCGAAGCCGTGCCGTTAGGCTGGTTTCCGAGGCGGCAAAATAGTACGGTTTCCGAGGCGGAAATATCCGAGGTTTCCTCGGATATGTTTAGCCGCCGTTCAGATTTGTTTAGCCGCCGTTCGCCATAGTGAACGCCGTGCTAGGGGCTAGAGAAGACGATCGTCCCCGTAGTCCGAAGGACGCTTACCCCTGGGTCTAAGACCCTTAACGAGTGAGTGGCTTGTCTTACTGTTCTTTTCAATCCCCCGCAAAGCAACCGTCCCTAGCCTAAGCGTCCCTAGTCCCTAGCCCCTTTGAAAAATGAGCAAATTTTTTTCGATCTGGGAATTATAAAAGCAGTGTTTTGAAAATAAGCAGTTTTTGCTCATGCGATCGACCATTCAAACTGCGGCCAAAGCTTCTGCTAAAGTTCCTTTGCGTATTATTCTTGTCGTGCCTTTTGTGTTGCAAATTTTTGCTGCTGTTGGTTTGACAGGATATTTATCTTTACGCAACGGGCAGAAAGCAGTCAACGATCTGGCTTCTCAATTATCTACTCAGGTGAGCGATCGCATCGACCAACACCTTGATAGTTATCTATCAGTCCCAAGAAAGCTCAGTCAGTTGGATGCAGATGCAATCGAATCGGGTTTGCTTGCTTCAGGAGACCTAAAGAAGTTAGGGCGTTCTTTTTGGAAGCAAATGCAGTTATTTGATGTTGGTTATATCAGCTTTGGCTCTCAAACTGGTGAATTTGCCGCAGCCGGACATTATTATGATGACGGTCGCATTACTGTTGAAGAACTGTCTCCGCAGCGATATCACAACATCAGTTCTTATGTCTACAACACCGACGATCGCGGGAATCGAACCAAACTTGAGGCTGTTTTCGAGAACTATAAGTTTCAGAAAGAACCTTGGTACGCACAGACAATTAAGGCAAATAAACCGATATGGAGTCAAGTTTACCAATGGGAATCTGCGCCTTATCCTCTATCAATTTCTGCCAATCATCCTGTCTACGATCGCAACCACAAATTACTAGGTGTAATTGGGGTCGATCGACGGCTTTCACAAATTAGTAGTTTTTTGCGTCAGTTAAAAGTTAGTCGATCGGGAAAAACTTTTATCTTAGAAAAGAATGGGTTGATGGTTGCCACTTCTGACGAGATCGCACCATTCACCATGGTACAGGGCAAACCAAAGCGGCTTAGTGCCTTGGATAGTCAGGATAGCTTAATTCAAGAGACAGCAAAATACTTGAAGAATCATTTTGGAGACTTCAGCAAGATCGAGGGTAGTCAGCAGCTTGATTTTCTAATAGACGATCGCCGTCAGTTTGTCCAAATTAAGTCTTGGCAGGACGATTGGGGATTGAATTGGTTAGTGGTGGTGGTTGTCCCCGAATCTGACTTTATGGCACAGATCGATACTAATACTCGCACTGCACTTTTGTTGTGTTTGACTGCTTTAGGATTGGCTACAGTTTTGGGAATTTACACTTCTCGCTCGATCGCTCGTCCAATTCTTCGCTTGTCTCAAGCATCAGGTGCGATTGCTTCTGGAGAATTAGACCGACAGGTAGAAGAGTCACAAGTTAAAGAGTTGGGAGTTTTGGCTCGATCTTTTAATCATATGGCACAGCAGCTAAAAGAATCTTTTACTACTCTAGAAACTAGAGTCGAACAACGAACTTCTCAATTAACTGAAGCCAAAGAAAAAGCAGAGATTGCATCTCAGGCTAAAAGTGAATTTCTCTCGAATATGAGTCACGAATTGCGGACTCCTCTCAACGGTATTTTGGGTTATGCTCAAATTCTCAAACGCGATCGCAACCTTAATACTCGTCAAGTCGATGGTTTAAAAATTATCGAGCAAAGCGGAAACCATTTATTGACTTTAATTAATGACATTCTCGATCTTGCTAAAATTGAGGCTCGCAAACTAGAACTTTATACTACCGATCTACATTTTCAGGCTTTTTTAGTGGGAGTTGTAGAGATTGTACGCATGAGAGCCTTTGAGAAAGATATTTTATTTCAATATGAAACTCAAGGCGATTTACCAATTGGTGTTATGGCAGATGAAAAAAGATTGAGACAAATTTTGCTCAATCTTCTCGGTAATGCTGTCAAATTTACCGATCGCGGTAGTGTAATTTTTAGAGTTACTGCAAGAAAAGATCGATCGCTCGATGCTACAGATTTTCCGCAACAAACGATTCGTTTTGAAGTTATCGACTCTGGTATCGGCATTAGCCCCGAACAATTAAAGCAAATTTTTCGTCCTTTCGAACAAGTTAGCGATCGGCAACATCGAGAAGCTGGAACGGGATTGGGTTTAGCGATCGCCAAACAGTTGGTGGAATTAATGGAAGGTAAGCTTCACGTCGAGAGTGAATTGGGAAAAGGTTCTAGTTTCTGGTTTGAAGTAACTCTACCTGTAGTAGATAGATATCTAGAACAACTAGAAAATAAATTCGATCGCATTAAGGGATACACCAAAGCAAGATGCAAACTCCTCGTTGTTGACGACAAACGAGAAAATCGCTTGGTTTTACTTAATATGTTAGAACCTTTAGGTTTTGAAATAACTCTGGCAGAGAACGGACAACAAGAAGTAGACATAGCTCGACAACTCCTTCCCAATTTAATTTTGACCGATTTAGTCATGCCAGTTAAAAGCGGTTTTGAGGCAGTTCGAGAAATTCGCCAAATTCCAGAAATCGCCAAGATACCAATTATTGCTGTTTCTGCTAGCGTACTCGATCTCGATCGGCATAAATCCCAAATGGCAGGTTGCGAAGCTTTCTTATCGAAACCTGTCGAGCGAGAGAAATTACTTGCTTTGTTAGCGCAATATTTGCATCTAGAGTGGGTTTATGAGGAAAAAGAAGCCGAACCAAATATAGCTAGAGAAAGAAAAACAGAGTTAACTTTATCCGAGTTTTATGAAATTCCTCCCGTTGAGGAGATGGAGATTTTATACGAGTTAGCTATGTTGGGAAGTATGCGTAAACTTCGCGATCGCGCCACTTATTTAGAAAACTTAGATGAAAAATACGCTCCTTTTTCTCATAAGCTTAAAGACCTAGCTCAAGGATTTCAAGAAAAAGCGATCGTCGCTGATTATTACGGACATCAAGCAGGAGATATTTGCCTGCAAAAAATCGCAGTAGCGATCGCAGGAATTCTTAAATATCCAGCCGATTTAGTCGCTCGTTATGGCGGTGAAGAATTAGCGGTTATTCTCCCTAACACCAATGTTGAAGGTGCTGTTAGAGTGGCTAATTTAATTCAACTCGAAGTCCAACGACTTGCTATTTCTCATTTACGATCGCAAGTAAGCGACTCAATCACTCTGAGCTTGGGCATCAGCACCTCAATTCCCGATCGCCAGATTCCAGCAGATTTTCTTGTTTCAGTTGCCGATCGCGCCCTCTATGCCGCTAAGGAAAAAGGACGCAATTGTTATTATGTTTTGTCTTTGTAACAGAGGGAATAGGGAATAGTTAATAGGCGTATTGTCGTACCGTCAACAGAAAAAACTAACTATTTATTACTCAGCAAGGTTTTCATCGCAAAGTAAAGAAGATGTATTTGTAGACTTTGCTTCTATGTTTCCCATTCGGTCTAAAAGGGTAGCAGTTTGAGAGACTATATTTTCTTGAGAATTGTCCGATCGCGACATTAAAGCAGGAAAAATTCCTTTTTCATAATTAGAAGCGATCGCCAGAAAAGCCCCGCCTAAAATCGAAAGCGGTAGAGGTACGATAAAATCTTTTACCCAAGCATACACCTGTGCCAAAAAGAAAAGAACACAAAAAGTAGTAATCCAAACCTTCATAATAAGTCGATCGCTCGTTTCAACTAAGCTGTTCGCAATGAACCACGAACATTGTCTGAATTTTAGCCTCACTTAGCTCAAAAATGCGAAAACGGGAGTAAAAAATTCTCCCGCGATCGACTTTTATTTATCTAGTTTTCTTAAAACGCAATCGTTTAAACTTTAGCAGGTACTGGTACCGATTGTGTCAGTTTTTCATAGCTTTCTCTCATTTTCAAGCCTACTAACACTTGGAATAAACCAGTTCCATTGATAGAACCGGGATAATCTCTGTGTTTGAGCAACAATTCAGTCATTTCACCGTAGTATTTGGTCGAAGTTTTGCTCAGATGGCTTTCGATATAAATCATCTCTTCAAGATTACCGAATTCACCGTCTACTTCCAAGATGGACACTTCGTTACCGTACATGTTGTCGGGGCCGTAGTACATCTTAATACCGGGATAGGCACAAGTCAGCTTGCGTCCGCATGGTCTCCAGTCGATGGTCGAACCTTCGTCGAACAAATAAACTGGTTCGAGGTTTTCGATTCCTTCTTTTTGAATCAAACGAACTCGCAGTAGCTTGCTTTCTTTGTCTTCAAGTAATTGAGTTGGCAATACTTGAATGACTACATCCGCGTGTTGTTTTTGTGGCTCGATATAAGCGGTAAAATCTGGCTTTCTGGAGTTGATCGAGGCAAGCACGTCTTCATAAGAGTGACCTCTTTCTGCCATGTCGCGCTGAATTTTCCAGTTGATTTTTACTTCATCGCTGATGTCGAGATAAACGCTAAAATCGAGCAATTCTCTGACTCGTTCGTCGTACAAAGGATGAAGACCTTCAATTACAATAACTTTGTTGGGTTCGATTCTTTCGGGAGGATCGATTTCTCCAGTTTCGTGATTGTAAATCGGTTTGTCGATCGCAGTACCATTTTTGAGCGCTTTAATTTGCTCGTACATTAAATCGAAATTATTTGCCTTGGGGTTTAGTGCGGTAACTCCTGCTTTTTTTCTTCCTTGACGGTCTAAGCTGTGATAGTCATCCAAACAGATGACTGTCATAAACTCTTCCCCAAACAAATCGCTCAAACGGCGCAAAAATGTCGATTTGCCGCAACCAGAATCTCCAGCAACGCCAATAAGCACCACGCGGTCTATCTTAGTAGTCATAAACTTCCCCCTATTGCAAAATTATTTTTAACTCATATTACTAAACAAGCTCAAGTATTTTAATAAAAAGGTAGTTGCCGCTGTGACAGCTCTATCCAAAATGCTTTTACTGCTTGGCTTGGCAGATATCAATGCTATTTTGGATTGAAAAATTACCCCGAACCAAGTCAGTCTTGAGCCAGTAAGTATTTTATACTAGATACTGACACTGAAAATCTTATCAGAACGTAATCTTCACCACAAGGTCGTTCTTCAATTGAATCAATAATTTAGCAATACTAGTAATTTTTTGGGTTTTGAAAAAAGGTGAAATTGAAGCAAAAGTCACAGTTTTTGTGGGGCGAACTTAGTATATTCTAAATTTGAAGCCGCCGTAATTTTCTAATCCTTTCCCTTTAAGTTCAGTAGTATAGCCTACCAATGATAGGCTAAATAGAGCAACTTATCTAAAAAATTTCACCTCATTTTTCAGGTAGTATTTTTTAGATATATTTATCTGGTTAACACTGTCAAATCTGACTTCGGGAGAGGAATTGAAGTAATGTACGGTCTCAGTGCGGCAACAAATACAGCATACAGCAACCGTTTGTTTGTTTATGAAGTGGTAGGACTATCTCAAAATGGCGATACCGACAGTTTGGCATATCCCTTACGACGTAGTGGTAGTGTTTTTATAACCGTTCCCTACCAACGCATGAATCAAGAAATGCGGAGAATTACTCGTTTGGGTGGTCAAATTGTCAGCATCAAACCTTTGAATGGTGAAGCTTCGGTAGTATTAAACAATAATAACAATAACGGTCAATCCCAACAGCAGCAGCAAAATAACAAGAGTAAGTCGATGACTCAAGCGAAAGCTAAATCAACGGATATTCCCGTTAATATCTACCGTCCTAAAAATCCATATATCGGTAAGTGTATCGAGAATTACGATCTAGTTGGTGAAGGTGGAATTGGTAAGTGTACCCACGTCACTTTTGATATTTCTGGTGGCGATCTGCGCTATCTAGAAGGTCAAAGTATTGGTATCATTCCACCAGGAACAGACAAAAATGGAAGTCCTCACAAACTGAGATTGTATTCGATCGCTTCTACTCGTCACGGCGATCGCGTCGATGATAAGACAATTTCTTTGTGCGTCAGAGAATTAGAATACAAGCATCCCGAAACGGGAGAATTAATTAAAGGCGTTTGTTCGAGCTATTTGTGTAACTTAGAAGTTGGTGCTGACATAGCTATTACTGGCCCTGTTGGCAAAGAAATGCTTCTCCCCGACGATGAAAATGCCACTGTAATTATGATGGCAACTGGTACGGGTATCGCTCCTTTCCGCGCTTTCTTATGGCGCATGTTCAAAGAGCAACACGAAGATTACAAATTTAAAGGTTTAGCCTGGTTAGTTTTTGGCGTTGCTACCAGCCCCAATATTCTTTATAAAGAAGAATTAGAAAAGCTCCAGGCAGAATTTCCAGATAATTTCCGTCTCAGCTATGCCATTAGTCGCGAACAGAAAAATGCAGAAGGCGGCAAAATGTATATTCAGCACAGAGTTGCCGAACATGCTGACGAAATGTGGAGTTTGATGCAAAAACCCAATACCCACACTTATATCTGCGGTCTCAAAGGTATGGAAGGTGGTATTGACGAAGCTTTAACTGCCGCAGCAGGTAAACAAGATACTGACTGGAACGAATACCGCAAGCAGATGAAACAACAACATCGCTGGCACGTTGAAACCTACTAATCAATTTCGGAATTCTAAATTCGGAATTCTAAATTCTAATTTTGAATTTAGAATCCGAAGTTAAACATTCGGAATTTTAAGAATAGCCCGATATATCTTAAGTTGGCGCGTCTACTCTGGTAGCTAAAATAATAGTTATCTAGTGGGCGCGCCAATATTTATTGCTGTAAAACTGAAAATTACGTTAAATTTAATTAAGTTAATGAATCTTTAAATGAGAAAGTTGACATAGGCAAAAATTTAGATAAAAGAAAATATTTTAATTTTCTCTGCGCTGTCACTCAAGCTATAAAGATCCAACCCGAATAAATAACATTCAATTCAAACGCTATTTGTATCAACTTTACCCATAAAACATGAGCCTATGAAAGTTTCTTGGAGAACAATACTACTTTGGACATTACCGATCTTGGTCGTTGGCTTTTTCCTCTGGCAAGGAACGTTTGCTCCCGCGACTAATAATTTGGGGGGAAATACTGCTAGCACGCGTATGACCTACGGTCGCTTTTTAGAATATCTCGACGCGGGTAGAGTATCCTCCGTAGATTTATTTGAAGGCGGTAGAACGGCGATCGTACAGGCGATCGATCCAGATTTAGACAATCGAGTACAAAGACTTAGAGTTGACCTCCCAGCTAATGCACCTGAGTTGATTACTAGACTTAGAGAGTCAAATATTAATTTTGATTCTCATCCCATCAACAACGACGGCGCTCTTTGGGGCTTTTTAGGCAATCTCGTCTTTCCAATTCTGCTAATTGCCGCTTTATTTTTCTTGTTTAGACGCTCTAGCAATATTCCTGGTGGCCCAGGTCAAGCAATGAGCTTTGGCAAGTCTCGCGCTCGCTTTCAAATGGAAGCTAAAACGGGGATAGTTTTTGACGATGTGGCTGGCATTGACGAAGCTAAAGAAGAACTACAAGAAGTAGTTACTTTTCTAAAACAGCCCGAACGTTTTACCGCTGTAGGCGCGCGCATTCCTAAAGGAGTACTGTTGATCGGCCCTCCAGGAACGGGTAAAACTTTGTTAGCAAAAGCGATCGCTGGTGAAGCTGGAGTTCCTTTCTTTAGTATTTCTGGATCGGAATTTGTAGAAATGTTCGTCGGTGTGGGTGCTTCTCGCGTTCGCGATTTGTTCAAAAAAGCGAAAGAGAATGCCCCTTGTTTGATCTTCATCGATGAAATCGACGCAGTCGGTCGTCAGCGCGGTGCTGGCATCGGTGGCGGTAACGACGAGAGGGAACAAACCCTCAACCAGTTACTGACCGAAATGGATGGTTTTGAAGGCAACACAGGTATTATCATTATCGCTGCAACCAACCGTCCCGACGTTCTCGATTCGGCTTTGATGCGTCCAGGTCGTTTCGATCGCCAAATTATGGTTGACAACCCCGATGTTAAAGGACGTTTAGGCGTTCTCGACGTACATGCTCGCAACAAAAAACTTGCTCCTGAAGTATCTTTAGATGCGATCGCGCGTCGTACTCCTGGTTTTAGTGGTGCGGATCTGGCTAACTTGCTCAACGAAGCGGCAATTTTAACTGCCAGAAGACGCAAAGAAGCGATTACTATGTTGGAAATTGACGACGCAGTCGATCGCGTCGTTGCTGGTATGGAAGGTACTCCGTTGGTAGATGGTAAGAGCAAGCGCTTGATTGCCTATCACGAAGTCGGTCACGCGATCGTCGGTACTTTAGTAAAAGATCACGATCCAGTTCAAAAAGTAACTCTGATTCCCAGAGGACAGGCGCAAGGTTTAACTTGGTTTATTCCTAATGAAGAACAAGGACTGATCACCAGAGCGCAATTAATGGCTCGTATTGCTGGTGCTATGGGCGGTCGTGCGGCTGAAGAAGAAATTTTTGGTCACGATGAAGTAACTACTGGTGCTGGTGGCGACTTACAACAAGTAAGCGATATGGCAAGACAAATGGTTACTCGTTTCGGTATGAGCGATCTCGGACCTATCGCCCTGGAAGGACAAGGCGGCGAAGTCTTTCTCGGTGGGGGTTTTATGTCTCGTTCTGAGTATTCTGAAGAAATTGCTTCTCGCATTGACGATCGAGTACGTCAACTCGCCGAACAAGGTCATGAATTGGCAAGAAAAATCGTTCGTGAAAATCGTGAAGTTGTCGATCGCTTGGTCGATTTATTAATCGATAAAGAAACCATCGACGGCGAAGAGTTTCGACAAATTGTTGCTGAGTACACTGAAGTACCAGAAAAAGAACAATTCGTACCTCAACTTTAATACAGGTTAAAAATTAAGTTTTAAAAAGGATGGCTTGAATGAAGTCATCCTTTTTTTTTTAGTTAACAAGAAAGGCAGAGGGCAGGAGGCGATTTGGTGCATTCGGGAATTCTGATTCCTGTCCTCTGCCACGACAATCATGGAGTAAGGGTTGAAGTCCCACACCAAAATTTTTAATTTGGTGTCTTGCAATCAGTGTAGGCTTCAGACCTACACTGCAAGAGCAAACCTTCTGCCCTCTGCCCTCTGCCCTCTGCCTTCTTCACTTTCTTCGCGATCGATAGACTTCGTACATCATTAAACTTCCTGCTACAGCTAAATTGAGAGAATCTGCTTCGCCTATCATGGGAATTTTTACCAGAGATTGACACAAATCTCGCTGTTTTTGGGTTAATCCTTGACGTTCTTCGCCAAGAAACAAAATGGTAGATTGCGGATATTTAAATCGATCGATCGCGATCGTTCCATCACTTGAAGCACCGATCGCCTGACAGTGATGACGGCGCATCCAATTTTGAAGTCGATCGAAATTAGTGCGAATTAATTTTTGACGAAAAATTGCACTCATGGAAGGTCTGACGATATTGGGGTCGTAAGGATCTATACTTGTGCCAACCAAGATAAAACCAGCGCCGCCTAAAGCTTCTGAAGTACGAATTAGAGTTCCTAAATTACCCGTATTGCGAACTGTTTCTAGAACTATCCAACACAAACCAGCATTGGGTAAGACATTATGCAATCCGAACCAACGTTGACGAACGATCGCGCCGATACCTGAAGCTTTTTCTGTTTTAGAAATACGCCTGAATTGTTCGGGAGTGACAGAAAGGGTATAAGTGCCAGCACGACGAGACTGACGGACGAGTTTTCTTGCTAGTGGTGCTGTGAGCAACTTTTCGCTATAAATGATGGTTACAAGTTCAAAATTATTATCGATCGCTCGTACGAAGTTTTTAACGCCTTCGATATAAAATAATTTACAAGCATCGCGGTATCTGCGATCGCGCTGAAGCTTTTCTATTTTAACTAGTGTAGATTCGACACTTAAAATTTCATTACAGGAACTATTAGCATCTTTCATCCTCCTTGAGAGCTACTTGACTCTCTACAGACAATTTTTTTGGTAACATCAACTAAGGCAGTATTATTCTGCCAAAATTAACTTCATCAAAAAAATAGCACAGTCAAGATTATTACTCAAGATTTAATTAGTAATTAGTGCGATCGATCGAGATTGATTTAATTAATTTGACTCGAGTAAAAAAAGAGATAATTTGATTTTAACCCTTAGCCATTTTTATTTTCGATCGAATCTATATAACAAGATTATATAAATTACTCGTTTGAGTAAAAAATCAATTATCTTTTCGACCGTTGTTGCCACAAAGTTTATTGGTTACTTGGTTAACAACAAATGTTTTTTATATTTATTAAAAAGCTTAAGTAACAAAACAGCTCGATTGAGCTTCTTGAACCAGTGTTTATCAAAGCAAATAATTTAATTTATTTTTCAGAAATTGTTTCGTTCGATCGCAAGTTTGACAACTTATAAAAATTGTTAAAAATGACAATACTTCAAATTTTGAACTTAACTTACAACAATTGTTACGAGCGTATTTTTAAATTAAATATCTCAAAACAAAAACAAATAAATGGCGGTAACAAATCCTTCGATAAAAGGTTATGGAAAGAGATATATCACCAGATAATAATCCTACTGGAATAGGTTTCACCTACTCAAAAAAGATAAAACAAAAGTTCAATTGATAGGATGTGACAGACCATAATTTGGCATCGTGCAATAATTTAATTTTAATAAAAAGTACGACACATCATTTTTGTAGGGGTTTGGCAGTGCCAAACCCTTACTTTCGATCTGTTGCCAACAATTTTTTAATCGCTCTTAGAAAATCAGTTTAAAGTAACTAAACGAACTAAAATTCCAAATAACTAAATTGTAACGATGACTTTAAAAGCTTCTGCAATTGCTACTCAAGCATTTGCGATCGGTTTGTTAACCGCGATCGGACTTTTGAGCGTCAGTCAACAAACCCTCGCACAAATTATTCCCGATAATAGTCTCGAAGCAGAATCTTCACAGGTAATACAAGATAATTCCTCAGACGACACTCGCATCGAAGGAGGTGCGATAAGAGACAGTAATCTTTTTCACAGCTTTAGCGAATTTTCCGTTCGACCATCTCAACAAGTTTATTTTGTCAATCCTTCAGGTATTACCAATATTTTGACGCGCGTTACAGGTAATAATCCTTCCGAAATATTGGGCAAGTTGGGTGTGTTAGGTAACGCTAATTTGTTTTTAATCAATCCTAACGGTATTATTTTTGGTGACTCTGCCAGTATCGATGTTGCTGGTTCGTTTGTCGCCAGTACGGCAGAAAGTATTAAATTTAACGATGGAACTGAATTTAACAGTAAAATCTCTTCACAACAGCCATTATTGACTATTAACATGCCTCTAGGCTTGCAGATGGGGGATGGCAAGGGACAAATTAACGCTCGTGGAGCTAATTTAAGCGTATTAGAGGGAAAAACCTTAGCATTGTTCGGCGGCAATATCATACTTGAAGGAGCGGCACTAAAGGCAAAAGGAGGCAGAATTGAGTTAGGTGGGTTGTCTGCACCAGGAGAAATTAAATTAGAAAACGATGGCAGTTGGATTTTTCCTGTGGGAGTAGAAAGAGCAGATGTTACCCTTAAAAATCGTGCCAATGCTGATGTTAGCTCTGGTGGAGGAGGATCGATCGCCATCGATGCCAGAAATTTAGAGCTTTCGGGCAAGAGTGAATTAGTTGCTGGAATCGACGAGGGACTAGGTTCATCTCAAGCACAAGCTGGCGACATTACAATTAATGCAACTAATTCGGTTACTTTGCGCGGCGAACCGACACTATATCCCAATCCCAATCAAGCTACAGAAACACCAGAAGTAATTATCGGACAGGGAAAAGAAGCATCTACATCAACAGCAATTCGTAATAATGTTGGTTTATCTTATTTGCGGAGAAATCCACAAACCGATCGCAGCACGGCAGTAGGCAATAGCGGCAATATTAATATCGATACAAATATTTTAAATATATTTGATGTTGCCCAAATTGATAACAGTGTTTTTGGCAAGGGAAATGCAGGAAACATTAATATTAATGCCAAAGAAATAGCTCTTAATGGATTCAGAAGCGCGATCGCCAGCGAAGTTAGAGGTTCAAACTTTGAAGGACTTAAAGATAGAGCTAGCGGCAATTCAGGCAATATTTACATTAACACTAATTCTCTGTCTCTAGACAATATTAGTTACCTACTTGCCGATATCCAATTTGGTACAGAAGGAAAAGCTGGAGATATTATCATCAACTCTACCGATCGCGTTTCTCTCGATCGAAACAGTTTAATTCTTTCTCAAGTGGCAAATGGTGCTAGAGGCGATGCTGGCAAAATTGAGATTACGACTGGCAATCTTTCCCTCGATCGCTCTTTACTAATTGCCAATACATCAGGATTCGGTAACGCAGGAGATATATTCATTAAAGCTCAAAACAATATATCCCTCGATCGCAATAGTTTAATTCTGGCAACTGTAGAACCAGGTGGTCGAGGTGATGCAGGAGATGTCAATATTAAAACGGGCAATCTTTTTTTAACAAACAAGTCTTTTATTCTGGCAGACACTAAAGAGCGAGGTAATGCAGGTAATATTGCTATCGATGCTGGCAATCGCATCTCGCTCGATCGTGAAAGTTTAATTCTCACTCAAGTACAACCTCAAGCTATCGGTAATGGGGGAACAATTACACTTTTCGCTCCTTCAATTTCTTTAACCAATTTTGCCAAACTCTCTAGCAGTACCAGAGAAAATTCAATTGGCGAAACTGGAAGAATTAACATTGATGCTCGAGATGTGTTTATCGCTGGCGGAGGGCAAATTGATGCATTGACTGGCAATAACAGTCAAGGTGGCGATATTAGAATTAACGCCGAAACTTTACAGTTAACTAGTGGCGGTAAAATTTTGACTGCCGCTGAAAATAGTGGTGACGCTGGTAATATCGAATTAAATATTGCCAATAGCATTAATCTAAACGGTCAAGGTGCAACTGTTGGTACTCCTTTTGAGGAACTAATTTTAAAAACACTCGACCTTGAAACGGGATTATTTGCCAACTCGGCTGCCAATGCTACAGGCGATGGCGGTAGTATCCGAATTAGTTCTCTCGGAACAATAGAATTGAGTAATGGTGCGAAAATTGACGTAGATAGCCAAGGTCGAGGTAATGGCGGCGCGATCGCTCTTTTTACGGATTCTCTAACTCTTGCTGGCAATTCTTCAATTTTGGCATCGACTGCGGCAGGATTTGGTGGCAATCTCAATTTAAACGCAAGAAATTTTGTCTTCTTGCGCGATCGCAGTCTTCTTTCAGCTAGAGCGATCGACAATGCCAACGGTGGCAACATTAATATTAATAGCCAATTTTTAATCGCGCCTCCTAATGAAAATAGCGATATTAATGCTAGCGCCGTTCGGGGAAATGGAGGAAATATTCAAATTGAGACATTTGGTATTTTTGGCATCGATCGCCGCAACACTAACACTCCCAACAGCGATATTACCGCCAGTTCGGAGTTTGGTGTAGATGGCTTAGTTAATATTGTTCTGCGTGAAGTCAGTCCCGATCGCGAAAAAATCGTTCTCCCTGAAGAAACTGTTGATGTCTCTAAATTAGTCGGTCAAAACTTGTGCGCGATCGATACAGAAAATCAATTTATAGTAACGAAGCGTAGTGGGTTGCCTGATTCTCCCGATCGCGACCTCAAAATCGATTCGGTTTGGGAAGATTGGAGTATTGTAAAAGGGAATAGGCAACAGGGAATAGGGAATAGGCAACAGGGAATAGGGAATAGGCAACAGGGAATAGGGAATAGGCAACAGGGAACAGGGAATAGGGAACAGGGAATAGGAAATAGGGAACAGCAGGAAAAACTTGTTAACGCTCAAAGTTGGTTTGTCAGCGATCGCGGTAGCATCATCCTCACTGCTCAACCACCTACCTCATCCATACCCATTCCTTGGTTAAATGCATCGGGATGCACTGAGAAAAACTAGTAGCTCATTAAAAGATTTCTCCCATATTGCTATTTATGCGGAAAAATCGGCTATAAAATTGCCTGAAGTGTCAAGAAATAGCATTTATGACCTACAGTCTTAGAATTGCCGATATTCCTTGTAGCGAACGTCCTCGCGAGCGACTGTTAGCAATTGGAGCAAAACATTTGGGAACTGCCGAACTAATTGCAATTTTACTGGGAACGGGACAGGGAAAAGGAAAACTTTCAGCGATCGGACTGGGGCAACATATCTTACAAGAATTAGGAAAAAATAAACGAGATCCTCTAGAAGTACTGCGCGATATCCATCCTCAACAATTAATGGCGATTCCAGGGATTGGGCCAGCCAAAGCCACAACTATTTTAGCAGCAGTCGAACTGGGCAAAAGAACTTTTCTCGCCAAACAGGGCGAAAAAATTTCGATCGATAGTCCTGAAGCTGCCGTTGCTACTTTAAGTCACGATTTAATGTGGCAGCAACAAGAACATTTTGCCTTGTTGATGCTCGATGTGAAAAATAATTTAATTGGAACTAAAGTAATTACTGTAGGTACTGCCACTGAAACCTTGGCTCATCCTCGCGAGATTTTTCGAGAAGCTATCAAACAAGGAGCAACTAAAGTAATTGTCGCTCACAATCATCCTTCAGGTAATTTAGAACCTTCAGAAGCAGACATCGACTTAACCGAACAATTATTAAAAGGCGCTAATTATTTAGACATTCCTTTATTAGATCATTTAATTTTTGGGAACGGCAATCATTTGAGCTTGAGGCGATCGCTAATTCATTTGTGGCATCAGTATCCCCAAGGAGAATAAAAAATATATAATCAAAGCCACAACCAATTCCAAAACCGCGATCGATATGGAGAAGCTTGTTGGTGTTTCTCAAACTAAGTTAGATCGGTTTTTAGTTTGTGGACTGGGAAGCTTAGGACAGTGCTGCGTTGTCGCTCTTAAAGAATTTGGCGTTAGCATAGTGGCGATCGAGTTAGTCCAGCCCGATCGCTGGGAAATTGTTAATTTACCAGATTTATTAGATGAGCTAATCGTCGGCGATTGCTCCCAGACATTTATTTTGGAGCAAGCCAAAATACATTCGTGTCGAGCAGCGTTGCTAGTAACCAGCAACGAAAGCATAAATATCGAAACAGCTTTAGCCATACGTCAACTAAACCCACATACTCGTTTAGTGGTTCGTTCCGCCAAAGAAAATTTAAATCAACTTCTCAGTCAACAATTAGGTAATTTCATTGCTTACGAATCAACTCAATTACCTGCAACCGCTTTTGCTCTGGCTGCCTTTGGTTCGGAAACCTTGGGCGTTTTCAAATTAGACGGACAGAAATGGCAGATTGTCAAATGCCGCATCGATCGCTCCTCAACTTCCTCTTATTTAGGTCGCCCTATTTACGACCTTAACAGCTCTAGAAGACAAATCTTGACACACGCTCGCCATGACGAAAAACTTTCGACCTCTTTTTATCGATGGGAATCAGATCGAGTAGTCGATTTAGGAGATACTTTAGTATATCTAGAAACAGCCGAACAGTCAGTTTCTCAGACAGATCGAGGCGCAATCGCGCCCAAACGATCCAAAAGAGCGATCGAATGGCGAAAAACTTATCGATCGATCGAAAAATTTGTCAAAAAACCTTTAAGTAAATTTTGGCAACTCAATTTTCAACAACAAGTTCGTCGAGTTGCTTTCATTTATGGTGTCATTCTTTTCTTACTTTTGCCGATCGGAACATTACTTTTTTATTGTTACTATCCCGATATTTCCCTAATCGCTGCCTTTTCTGCAACGGCGATTTTGTTGTTGGGGGGTTACGGAGACTTATTCGGCAATTTGTCACCCACAACATCAATTCCTTGGTGGTTGCAGTTATTTAGTTTTCTACTGGCTTTAGTTGGCACAGCTTTTGTCGGCGTTTTGTATGCTTTAATCACAGAAGCTTTGCTTTCGTTTCGATTTCAATTAGTCAAACGTCGTCCGCAACTTCCCCAACAAAACCACATCGTTATTGTCGGCTTTGGTAGAATAGGACAAAGCGTCGCTAAGTTTTTGCAAGAGTTTCAAAAGCCGATCGTGGCAATTACCTTCAATACCAATCTCGATCGCGAAATTTTACCTCAAGTTCCTCTAATCTCTGGTAACGTCAAAGAAGCTCTCGCCAAAGCAAATTTAGCTACTGCCAAAAGCATTGTCATTGTCACCGACGATGAAATTTTAAATTTAGAAGTTGCTCTGATGGCGCGATCGATCGCTCCCCATCTCAATCTCGTCATTCGTACCGCTCAACGACATCTCAACGATCGCCTCAGTCAACTTTTACCTTTCGCTAGAGTTTTATTTCCCGATGCAACGGCGGCTGAAGTATTCGTCGGTGCTGCTTTTGGTGAAAATATTATCAATCTTTTTCATTTAAACGAGCGATCGATTTTGGTAACTGAATATAAAGTCGAGTCTGGCGATACCCTAAATGGCTTTTTAATTGCTGAGATTGCTTGCGGTTATGGAGTAATTCCAATTCTCTATCAAAAACCAAATAATTCTTCTGTTTTTTTGCCATCGGAAGACAGTCGTTTAGCGGAGGGCGATCGTTTAGTTGTTTTGGCAACTAGCGACGCTCTACAACGAATCGAACGCGGAACGACTAGCATGTATCCAAAACAGGCATTAGTTAGAATTGAAAAAGTATCAACTGCCGATGCTGCCTTTGAAGGTGCTAATACGATCGCAAGGATTTCTGGATGCAGCCTTTCTCTAGCACGCAAATTAATCGATAGTTTGCCGCAAACCCTACCCACACTTCTTTACAGACATCAAGCACAACGCTTGGTCAGAGAATTAAGTAAAATTTTCGTACAAGCTCGAATTATTAATTAACACTTTGGCGATCGAGCTATCTCCTATTCCCAAGGCACGGATTTCGGAGGCGCGGATGGCGAATTTACTTCGCCATACTGAGCGCCGTTAGGTTTCCTCGGAATACAGAGTGCCGTTATTCGCTTGTTTCAACAAGCTACGCACTTCTTCATCGGTGGTTTGGGTAAAATCATCGTACCAGAGACTAATCGAATGAAAAGGTTCTGGAGTTTCCAGACAAACTAGTTCGTCTACTTCTGTTTGTAACTCTTCGTAAATCGATCGAGGTGCGACGGGAACGGCAACTACAATTTTACTTGGCTGTTGTGTTTTTACGATCGCCATCGCCGCTCTTAATGTCGAACCAGTAGCAATTCCGTCATCAACTAAAATTACAGTGCGTCCGTGTAAATCGAGTAGCCCTCGATCGCGACGGTATAAATGTTCGCGTCGTTCTAATTCTTGCTTTTCTCGATCGCTGACTAATTCGACAACGCTAGAAGAAACGTTTCCACTTTCAAGTACATCTTGATTGAGTACTACGATCCCTCCCATGGCGATCGCTCCCATTGCCAATTCAGGTTGTTTGGGAAAACCTAGTTTTCTAACTACGCAAACATCTAATCGCAAGTTAAGAGCTTTAGCAATTTCAAACGCTACTACCACCCCACCACGAGGTAACCCTAACACTATTACATCGGGGCGATTTGCATAAGCCATCAATTCTTTTGCTAACAATTTGCCAGCATCATTGCGATCGCTCAGAATTCTGTTTGTTTTATTCATCTTTCTCACCTCCACAGTGATGAGATAGACATTTAATTTTTGTTTATGCCTACATTAATGTGTCAAGAAAACTATATTTATAGTAACAAGATTATCTATTTGAGCGCTCTCTATCAAATGGTAAGTTTACTCTTACAGCCCTTTTCGATCGCAATATTTATCTTTTTAATGATGATGTCCGTAAGCGCCAGATTCTGGATAAAAAGGTACAATTTCTTCGCTTACTTCAACTCCTAACTGAATCAACATCGAATGTAAAACTGGATCGGGAGACAAACGCAAGTAATCGAGCGAAATTTCTAACGGTACATGACGATTGCCCAAATGATAGGCCGCTCGCAACAAATCCAAACTTTGTTTGGCTGTCACTGTCATTACTGGTTCCGATCGCGCCACGATTCGAACGATCGCTTCGGATGTATCGGATGTTAATAAATCTCCTTCATGCAAAACCGTACCTCTGGGCAAATGCAAACCAAACTCTTGCCCTTCTAAAGATTTTAAGCGATAGCGGCTGCGAGTGCGTTCTTCAGCAGTCAAAGCCAAGATCGAATTTGGTACGAGATCGCAAGTCGAAGCCAAACGCTTTGTCAGTAACACCATAAAGCGATCGCAATTCAAAACTTTCTTAACTTTAACCGATCGGTCTTTATATATTCGCGATCGCAAAAATTATTACATAACTAGCGCGATCGCTCCTGGCACAAATCAAACTAAAAGCTAAAATAGCGTTCGTTATTTTCCCAATAGCATCAATAATTCATCGTTCATTGCCTTTTTCCCCTCTGCCCCTCTGCCCCTCTGCCCCTCTGCCCCGAACCCCTAACCCCTAACCCCTAACCCCTAACCCCTAACCCCTAACCCCTAACCCCTAAACTCTTTCCAGGTTATGAATAAAAAAACAGTTATTGCCGCAACAGTTATTTTAACTGCGATCGCACAGATTCCAGCTATGGCTGAAAATCTCACTCAGCTTAACGAGTTACTTTCCACAAAAGAATGTACTCAATGTGATTTAAGCGGAACTGGTTTAGTGATGGCAAATTTAGCAGGAGCGAAATTGAGCGGCGCTAATTTAAGCCAAGCTAACTTGTCACAAGCAAATCTCAATAATGCCGATCTCAGCAATGCAGATCTAAGTGGTGCTTCTTTATATGGTGCTAATTTGACTGGTGCGAATCTCAAAGGAGCCAAACTAGAAGGAACCGATCTTAGGAGTGCTTATTTAAACAATGCCAACCTGGATAATATTAGTTTAGAAAATGCTAAAATTCAAGGAACTAAAGGTATTGGTAAGTATGCTGGCACTCCACAACAGTTTTATGGTTGGGGAGTATCAGAAGCCGAACAAGGACATTACCAAGTAGCCATCGAACATTACACTCGCGCGCTCGAACTCGACCCCAAACTAGCATCTAGCTATCTCGCTCGTGGACTTGCTTTTTATCGCCTCGGTCGGCAACAAGAAGCCGATCGAGATGGACAAGTAGCAGCTAAACTTTTTCAAATGCAAAAAAATCAGGTTGGATATCAAAACTCACAAAAGTTTTTGACAGGAATTCAACTTGCAGATGGACGTAAAGTACCAGGGAATTCTCCTTTAGAAAAGTTTTTCTCAGGAGTTGGCTCGTTTTTATTACAGTTATTACTTTGAACTACTGTCGCTGGTAATGCAAAAATGAGTAAAGCCTAAATCGACCCCAATAACTTTACCTTCAGCTCTTGAGACAACCATATTTTTGCCATCATCGACTAAAATAAATACAAAATTTTTCTTTATATTAATAATTTTTAACTATGCTTAAGTATGGTTGACTTAACATAAATGAGCCATACTTAATATAGTGGTGCGATTGGGGAATACTGCGATGCTCGAAAGATTGCTGCTAGCTGCTATTGTTACGATTTCTTTATGTTGGTTTTTACAATTAAGAGAATCATCATTAGAACCCAATTTTTTGGGTAAGAAATTGCCTCAAGCTTCTGAGATCCCAAAATTAGTTTTTACTGGGTTTTAGCAAATATTAATGACTATTAATAAGAAGCTGTGGCAAAAGAATCGAAATTGAATCGTTTCTTGTCAAAACAATCTTTTTGTAAAATAAATTGTTACTGGACATCTTGACGGGCATGATTTTGCTTTTTATGCCGATCGAGATGCCTTTTTTTTTTCGATAAAGATAAAAGGATTGGTAAGCAGGTAAAGATTTTTTGTTATTTTTTTCAATCTAGATCGATTATTAACTTTTATATAGGTCAGATTAACCAACAATAACAATATGTAGTCATCTTCTTAAATAATAGTTATAATGCGCCTGGATCTCTATTATAGCTGGGTAAAATCGCTATGACTGCCGCTCGCGAATCTTTAAATCCCAAGAGTCACGATTCACAAAAATCCGTTAATCCGTCTCATGTAACTAATAATAATTTACCCAAAAAACGCGAAAAGCGAGAATTAGTAAAGCCAGCTTCTACTAAAATAAAAAATAAAAATTTACTGAAATTAACTTTTCCCAAAGGTAATAAATTACCAGTAAATTTAAAAATATTGTGGTTGTTTCAACAAAGCTCTTCACTAATTGCATTTCTGTTAGTAAGTAGTACTTTATATTTATATATTTGGTCTTTTTGTTTACCGCAGAATTGGAGTAAACAGTACAAAACACTAGAAAAATTGCAGCGTCACGAACGCGAATTGACTATAATTAACGAGTCGTTAAAAAAACAATTAGCGCAACAAGCAGAAAATCCAGATGCTGGGTTAGAAAATTTCGACCCAACTACGGCAATTTTTATGCCGCCAGCTAAAACATCGGTAAACAATACTTCAACATTAAAAACACAATCTGAATTCTCAAAATTGCTCGATCGAGTACCGCTAGGGTATTAGAGGCAATAGTGAGGAGTGAGAGGAAGTAGGAGATGACGACTTCCAAAGTCAAAAAAGTGGTGACGAGAAAAAGCGTTCGTCAAAAAAAAGAGCGAATACCAGAAAAAAAAAGTAAAATAAAATCGTCTGCATTGAGGCTGGCGATCGTTTGGTCGATTTTAGTTTTAGGCGCTTTGGGGTTGATGGTGAGACTGTATACCCTACAAGTAATTCAATCGGTCAATAATAAAAACTTAAAAGACGAAGCCAGCAGAAGACAATGGACGAAGATTGTTCCTTACAATCCTCGACGACAGATTGTCGATACTAACGGCAGCATTATTGCTACAGACGAATCGATCTATACACTTTACGCCCATCCCAAGTTTTTTGGCAACCACAACAGCAAAGAACAAATTGCTGAAGAATTGGCGGCAATTTTAGGCAATCAAAGCAAAGAACAAATTCTCGCCAAACTAAATCGAGGACAAAGCGGCATTGCGATCGCTCATAATATTCCCGAAGCAATTGTCAATCGCATTGTCAAAATCAAAGATAAAAAAACTAATTTTAGACTTAACGGCTTAGATCCCCAGCAACAATACTCTCGTTTTTATCCTCATTCCGACATGGTTGCTGAAGTGGTTGGCTACCTCGATCGCGAACGCCGTCCTCAAGCAGGAGTAGAATTAACTCAAGAAAGATTGCTACAGCGTCCCGTTTCCAGTTTTCCAGTCAAACGTAGTTACATGAATTCCCAGCAAATTTTTCAGCCAGCAGATTTGCCTGGAAGATTGCTCAAATCGGATAACTTACAGCTACAAATGACCCTCGATTTGGGCTTGCAACAAGCTGCCCGCGCCGCCCTCAAACAAAAAATGGACCAGTATCAAGCCAAACGCGGTGCAGTTATTGTCATGGACGTGCGAGACGGATCGATTTTGGCGATGGTTGGCGAACCAACTTACGATCCAAATCGCTATTTTGAATATAACTTCGATCGCTTTAAAAACTGGACAATTACCGACCTTTACGAACCTGGCTCGACTTTTAAACCGATTAATGTCGCGATCGCGCTCGATGCAGGGGTAATTAATCCAGATAGTCAATTTTTCGACTCTGGTACGATGAAAGTCGATATTTGGCCGATTAGCAACCATGATTTTCAAGATGTAGGCGCGCGTGGAAGTCTATCGATCGCTGAGATTTTGCAATATTCCAGCAATGTGGGGATGATTAAAATTATGAGCAGACTCAATGCTAGTGATTATTATGATTCCCTCGCCAAGTTGGGTTTAAATGAGAGATTATCCCTCGATCTTCCAGGTAGTACCGCAGGACACCTCAAAAGCAGAATTGAATTTACAGTTAAATCGATCGAGGCAGCAACTGCTGCTTTCGGGCAAGGATTTTCTTTGACTCCAATTAAATTGATTCAACTTCACGGGGCGATCGCCAACGGCGGAGAATTAGTTACTCCTCATGTGGTGCGAGGACTCGCGGATTTTCAAGGATACGTTCACTGGCAACCTGACTACGCTACCAAAAAAGTTTTCTCCAAAAAGACTGCCAAAAAAGTCATGGAGATGATGCAAAGCGTAGTTGAAGAAGGCGCAACTAGTGCTGAAATTCTTGGTTATCGCATCGCTGGTAAAACGGGAACGGCACAAAAAGCAGGAATCGCAGGAGGATATGAGAAAGATGCTAAGATAACTAGTTTTGTTGGCATTTTTCCCGCCGATGCTCCTCGATATGCCGTTCTTGCCGTAGTAGACGAACCAAAAGGTAAATATACGTTTGGTTCGACTGTTGCCGCACCAATAGTAAAATCGGTCATAGCTAATATCATCCAAAAAGAAGGTATTGCACCCGACAAAAAACTTGCAGAAGAACAAAAACAAAAATTAGTGCAGGTAGAAATCAGGCGTAAAGAGCTTTTACTCAAAAGAAAGAGAGAAAAAGAGTTGTGTCAAAATAATGCTTGTTCCTCAACTACTGAAACGCTCACAGAACAACCAGTTCGGACGGAAACGGTTACGGGAGAATAAGTTAGTCATGAATCGATCTAAAGATTTACTCAAATTGCGATTGCGGAGCATCGCCTACGGCAGATCGCTGCCTTTGCTGGTTGGCGATCGAGTTTGTTTGCGACTGGCAACAAAAACAGATATTCCTGAAATCATAAGAATTCAAAACACTTCGATCGAGTCTCTTCTTCCAAACCAGTTTCTTTTTTCACGTCTGAATTTTGGACAGAGAAAATTAAAGTTTCGCAAGCAGAATTTTCGGGCGATCGTTCTTGCAATTTATTTATTTTCGATAATCGCACTAACACAACAACAGTATTAGGTTTTATCAATTTTTTCGCTTTTATTCGCGGCGCTTTTCATGCTTGCATTCTCGGTTATGGTTTGGCTGAATCAATGCAAGGTCGAGGTTTGATGACCGAATCTTTGCATCTTGGCATCGATTATATTTTTGATGAATTCAACTACCCTAACCTACTCCGCTATCGCTGCGCCATCGGTTAGGGATTGCATCTGCACTCCACCTCAGTTCTAAAAACCGAGTAAGGTAATTAGCTTTAGTTTCTTCGTGCGACACATCAGGGACGGCTGAAATACGCCCCGTACTCTCAAAGTCTTGCCTCAAGAGCAACGTTCTTAGTGCTATGTTTCTTGCTCCTACCAGATCGGAATGGAGTTCATGCTTACAAGCAACGCATCTAAAGGTTAATCCTTTATTCGGTCTACTTTCCTTAGAAATATGACCGCATTTAGGGCAACACTGACTTGTTAATTGTGCTGGTACTTTTACCGCTAAAGAATTAGATAATATTGCTTTGTAATCACAATATAAATGTAATTCGGCAAAAGCCCATTTAGACTGATTTCTATTAGCCTTTCTTTGTTTAACAGAAGCTTGAGTATTCCTTCTCCGATTAGTTCTTTCACGAATGTGTTTAAGATTTTCTAATCCAATCAAAGTATTAGGAGAAACTATTTTTTTGCTAATCGAATGATTAACATCCCTCTGTAAACCGTCTCTCTCTACCAGCTCGAGAAATTAGTCTTCTCTTTGCTGAACGAGTGCCTTTTTGCTGTAGTGTTTTTCTGGCTTTATGGTATTTGTTAGATTTATGTCTAACTTGTTTACCAGAGAAAAACTGAGTTTTATCTTGGGTATCTGTAGCAACAGCTAAATAGCGTTGTCCAACGTCAACACCTTTAATTTGTTTGATGTCTTCAGGTTTGATTTCTGGTACTTCTAAACTAAGACTTACTAATAAGTAGTAATTCTTCTTAGGCTTGTCATACCAAATTTTAGCTCCACCTATTTCTGTACCAGATTTAATTAATTCTAGGTGCTTAGAATACCCAGAATAATTAATTTTAATTCGTCCAGACAAAGTAATTAAGCTCACCTTGTCTTTCACAAAAGAATAGTCTCTTTTGTAATTTAAGGCACAAGTTCTAGAAACAAATTTAGGTGCAGAGTCCAATCCTTTGTATCTTTTCTTAGTTCTACCTGAAGATATAGCTTCTGTATTTTGCTTAACTTTAGTCCACAAAGACTTATAAGTAGCTCCAACAAGCCTCGGAACATTACAAGACATTTGAGCAGGTAAACCAAAAATAGAACGAAGCTGATTGTAAACTTTTTTCTGTAGAGCTACTCCAGATGACATTTTGTTGTTCTCAAAAGCTATACGAGAAGCATAATTTAGAGCATCACGGTAAGCCAAAGTTGTTTGTCTAACCAATTGTTTTTGGCTGTTAGACAACTCCAGCTTTAGTTTTGCTGTAATTGCTTGCTTCATAGAAAACTTCATCAACAATAAAATTATTCTATATAGTAATGAAAATTTTCTGTCAACTAGCTATACTAAGCGGTATCGCTACCGCTTCGGTTTTGTTTTTGGTCGGGCTTTCCTCCCTACCAAGCGCGAGAATAGGGAATCCAGCCCTCCATTTTTGTTGAATTTTCATCGCATTATGGCTAACTACAGTCCCAATAATCAACGCAGTGCCAGAGTATTGCGTCGATTGGGCTTTGCGATCGAAGGATACGCGCCAAATTATTTGTTCCTCAATGGAGAATGGCAAGCGCACGTATTAACCGCACTTACCAATCATGGTTGGAACGAGAAAAACTGACGAACTAAATTTTATTGTACGGTGACAAATTATAATAGTTCCCTCTAATATTAAAAATCCCACAGTAAAGCTAAATGTTCGAGCAAACTTTTAGGAATATTGATGATGTTCTCTGGAAGGAGGCGGGTTGTACTACAGAGTTAGATTATACGGAACAAACCTCTTGGCTGCTGTTTTTGAAGTATTTGGATGATTTGGAACAGGAAAGGGCGCTAGAGGCGGAGTTAGTTAACAAACCATACGAATTTATTATTGATGAGGCGCATCGCTGGTCATCTTGGGCTGCACCGAAAAAAGCGAATACTTCGGCTACGCTCAGTAACAATGGGACGATGGATCGCGATAATGCGCTGATTGGCGACGATCTGATCGATTATGTCAATCACAAGTTATTCCCATATTTACAAAGTTTCAAGCAACGGGCTACCAGTCCAGACACAATCGAATACAAAATTGGGGAAATTTTTAGCGAGATTAAAAACAAGTTCCAAAGTGGCTACAGCTTGCGGGATGCTTTGGAATCTATTGACGAGTTACGGTTTCGATCGCAACAGGAAAAACATGAGCTATCCCATCTCTATGAAGCCAAAATCAAAAATATGGGTAATGCAGGGCGCAATGGTGGAGAATATTATACGCCACGTCCTTTGATTCGAGCGATGATTCAGGTGGTGAAGCCGAAGATAGGCGATCGCATTTATGATGGGGCTTGCGGTTCGGCGGGGTTTTTGTGTGAGAGTTACGACTATTTACGTTGGGGCTTCGACTTCGCTCAACCGAACGGTAAGCTAACCACAAAAGAGCTTGAGATACTTCAAAAACATACGTTTACGGGTAAAGAAAAGAAAAGTTTGGCGTATGTGATTGCCATCATGAATATGATTTTGCATGGTATTGATGCGCCGAATATAATCCATACCAATACTTTGACGGAAAATCTCAGCGATATTCAGGACAAAAATCGCTTCGATATCATCTTGGCTAATCCGCCATTCGGGGGTAAAGAACGTAAGGAAGTACAGCAGAATTTCCCGATTAAGACTGGAGAAACGGCGTTTCTGTTTTTGCAGCATTTCATCAAAATCCTGAAAGTTGGCGGTAGGGCGGCGGTGGTAATAAAAAATACGTTTCTCTCAAATTCGGATAATGCTTCGCGGGCTTTGCGTCAAGAGCTTTTGAGTAGTTGCAATCTGCACACAATTTTGGATTGTCCCAGTGGGACTTTTATCGGGGCGGGGGTAAAAACGGTGGTGCTGTTTTTTGAGAAAGGTGTTCCCTTCGACTCCGCTCAGGGAACGGGAATGCCTTTATTTTCTCAGGGAAAACCTTTAAATGAGGGAATGGCGACGCAGAAAATTTGGTATTATCAACTCGATCCAGGGCGGAATATGGGTAAAACCAATTCTCTAAATGATGAGGATTTGCGAGAGTTTGTAGATTTACAGGCTAGGTTTGCGGAAACGGAAAAATCTTGGCTGGTGGATATTGCTGATGTGGATCGGGAGTCGTTTGATTTATCGGTGAAGAATCCAAATAAAGCTGAGGAATCGCTGTTACGAGAACCGCAGGAAATTTTGGATGAGATTGCAGCTTTGGATGCGGAGAGTGCAGAGATTTTGGCTGGGATTGGAGGGATTTTGTGATGCAAGGCTGGAAGCTAAAAACGCTTGGAGAGATTGCGGAGGTTCAAAGTGGCGGTACACCACTTAAATCACACAATGAGTATTGGTTTGGTGATATTCCCTGGTATTCATCAGGTGAACTGAATGACACTTTCACTAAGGCATCCAAAGAACTCATAACACCAAAAGGGCTTGAAAAGTCTAACGCAAAACTTTTTCCAAAGGGTTCATTGCTAATTGGAATGTACGACACTGCTGCTCTTAAAATGTCTATTTTAGATAGAGATGCAGCATTTAATCAGGCAATAGCTGGAGTAAAACCCAATGAAAATATTGACTTAAAGTTTATTTTGTTTGCTATTAATTCTAGAAGATTTGAGATACTTAATCAAAGACGTGGAGTACGACAGAAAAATCTAAGTCTAGCCAAAATAAAAAATATTGCGTTACCAATTCCATCGCTCCCCGAACAAAAACGGATTGTGGCGATTTTGGATGAGGCGTTTGAGGGGATTGATAGAGCGATCGCCAACACCGAAAAAAACCTCGCCAACTCCCGCGAATTATTTGAAAGCTATCTAAATGCCATCTTCACCCAGAAAGGCGACGGGTGGAAAGAGAAGAAGTTAGGTGAAATTGGTGGCAAAGTTTTTACAGGGCCATTTGGCTCACTTTTACATAAATCTGACTATATTTCTAATGAGATTCCGATAGTCAATCCAGCAAATATTGAAGATGATAAAATCATTCCAAATTTCAACAAGACTGTTAGTCAAGATATAGTTAAACGACTGCAAGCATACATCTTAAAACAAAATGATGTCGTAGTAGGTAGAAGAGGGGAGATTGGAAGATGTGCAGTTGTGAGAGAAGAACAAGCTGGATGGCTTTGTGGAAGTGGTTCTTTCTTTATCAAACCATTTGAAAATGTTGATTCAGTATTTCTTGCTAATTTGCTTCGGTCAGCAGTATACAGAAACAAGCTAGAGAGCCTTGCTACTGGGGCAACAATGCAAAATTTAAGTAATCAATCGCTTTCGGATCTTGTGATTGCTATGCCGTCCTTAGATGAGCAGAATCGAATAACAAACAAAATTGATGATTTAAGGATTGAAACTCAACAACTCGAAATCATCTACCGCCAAAAACTCGCCGCCCTCAAAGAACTCAAACAATCCATTCTGCAAAAAGCATTCACTGGCGAACTTACGGTTCGACTTAGCTCACCAACCACCGCAGACACCCCAAAAACTGCTAAAAAGGAAATTGCAGCATGAGCAAAGATTGTCTCCGCAATGCGGAAACCATTGAACGCACCGTATATCAAAGTAGCTTTATCCTTGTACCTAAAAGTGCTTTAACGCAAATCGATATGACCGATCGTCACAACATAGAACCCTTACAGAATAATAATAAAAGTGCTTTAACGCAAACCTAGCTAACAGGCTTGGAAAGCCTGAAACCCTCGCCGAATTTATTGATTAACAACCACCGAGGAGTTTGACTTATGTTGATCCAGAAAATTGTTCGAGAACTGCAAAACATCCCCGAAGACAAATTAGCAGAAATTTACGATCTGATTCACTACTTTCGCTTAGGTTTAGATCGAGAGGCTGCCCAACCTCTTACAGTCAGAGAAGTCGAACCGCGTACCCCAGGATTACTAACTGGAAAAGTCAGCGACGCTTTTTTTGAGCCATTACCAGAAGAAGAACTTCAGCAATGGGAATGAGCTACCTCATCGACACACATATCTTATTGTGGTGGCTCTTTAACGATCCAAAACTCGACACAACTTGCCGAGACATCATTCGCAACCCCGATAATCGCATTTTTGTTAGCAGTGTTTCCGCTTGGGAAATTGCTACCAAATACCGCATTGGTAAACTACCTGAAGCACAACAACTCGTCGAGCAATATTCACAGATATTACATCGGGCTAGATTTATCGAACTTGCCATTACCTCAGCCCATGCACTTAGAGCAGGAAGTCTACCAATTGTCCATCGAGATCCTTTCGATCGCATGATTATGGCTCAAGCTGAAATAGAAAGTTTACCCGTCATCACCTATGACAAAGCTTTCCAGACTAGATTGATTCAGGTAATTCCCGATCTCAAGTAAAAACAATGAACGAAGCCGAAACTAGCAGGTTGAGTGAAGCCGAAACCCGCGCCGAACTAATTGACCCCGCACTCAAAGCCGCAGGCTGGGGAGTTATCGAAGGTAGTCGCATTCGCCGCGAAGTTATTGCCCCTGGTCGCTTAATTGGCAATGGTAAACGCGCTCGATCGGACATCGCCGATTATGTGCTGGTTTATCGTGGTGAAAAACTCGCCGTCATCGAAGCCAAAAAACGCGACCTACCCGACACCGCAGGTTTAGGACAAGCCAAAAAATACGCCGAAAAGTTGCAAACTCGATTCGCCTACTCTACAAATGGCATCGGTATCTACCAAGTAGATATGCACACAGGTTCAGAAGGCTACATCGATCGATATCCCACACCCGATCGACTGTGGGAAATTATCTTTAGCAATCGTGGACTGAGCGAAGTCGAAGTTCACGATCGCTTTGCTGCCATCCCGTTTGAAGATAAAAGCGGCACATGGGAAGCCCGTTATTATCAACACAATGCCATTAAGCACGTCCTAGAAGCGATCTGTCAAGGACAAGATCGGATTTTGTTAACGATGGCAACTGGCACGGGTAAAACCTTCATCGCCTTTCAACTTGCCTGGAAACTCTTTCAAAGCCGTTGGAATCTTAGTCGAAAACCCACATTTCGGCAAGGCTCAGTGACAACCCGTCGCCCTCGAATTTTGTTTCTAGCAGATCGCAATATTTTAGCCAATCAAGCCTATAACTCCTTCTCTGCCTTCCCTGACGATGCTCTCGTCCGCATCGATCCCGAAGTTATCAAAAAACGAGGTCGAGTCCCCAAAAATGGCAGTATCTTTTTTACCATCTTCCAGACTTTTATGACCAAAACTGCTGATTTCGACTCCCATTCGACCCTTCGACCAGCTCAGGGCTTCGACGTGAGCGCTCAGCCGAACGGCAATGCAAGCTCAGGGCAAGTCGCTCAACCAACACAAGAGATGAGGGTTGAGCGGAGTCGAAACCCGATACAATACAAATTCAGCGACTATCCCCCCGATTTTTTTGATTTCATTATCATTGATGAGTGTCACCGAGGTGGAGCCAGTGATGAAAGCACCTGGCGCGGTATTTTAGAATATTTCTCCCCATCTGTACAACTGGGACTTACTGCGACTCCCAAGCGTGCCAACAATGCCAACACCTACGCCTATTTTGGCGAGCCAGTCTATACTTATGCCCTCAAAGACGGCATTAACGATGGATATCTTACTCCCTTTAAAGTCAGGCAAATCGAAACTAACCTAGATGAATATATTTACAGCACCGAAGATGAACTAATCGAAGGTGCAGTAGACGAAGCCCGAATTTATACTGAAGCTGACTTCAACCGCATCATTGAAATTATCGATCGCGAACGTTATCGGGTGCAACTGTTCATGGAAGAAATTGACCAGAACCAAAAAACTCTGGTGTTTTGCGCCAACCAAGATCACGCCTTAGCTGTGCGAGATTTAATCAACCAAATGAAGATTAGCACCAACCCTAATTACTGTGTCCGCGTCACCGCCGATGATGGGAAACTGGGAGAACAGCACCTCAGCACTTTTCAAGACAATGAAAAAACTATTCCCACCATTCTCACCACATCCCAAAAGCTTTCTACTGGAGTTGATGCCCGAAACGTTCGTAACATCGTCCTGATGCGCCCCATCAACTCGATGATTGAATTTAAACAAATAATCGGTCGCGGTACTCGCCTATTTGATGGGAAGGACTACTTCACCATTTATGATTTTGTCAAAGCCTACGAACACTTTAACGATCCTGAATGGGATGGCGAACCTCAAGAACCTTTACTTGTTGACCCTGAGCGAACTTGTACTGAGCGGAGTCGAAGTAGCCGAAAGGTCAAAGACTCAAGAGTGCAGGAGAGTTCGGGGAAATACAATGTCTCTACAATAGATAGTGTCAAAAATAGCAACGAAAGTACAGAAGTTGACCGCCCCAAAACCATCAAAATCAAACTCGCTGATGGTAAAGAACGAACTCTCCAGCACCAGATGTCTACCACCTTCTGGAATCCAGACGGTAAACCTATGAGTGCCGCAGAATTTGTGGAACGTCTCTTTGGTGAGATTCCTGAACTATTCAAAGATGAAAACGAATTAAGAGCAATCTGGAGTCGCCCCGATACCCGTAAAGCCCTATTAGAAGGACTGGCAGAGAAGGGCTACGGGGAGGAACAACTTACAGAAATTAGCCGCCTGATTGATGCTGAGAAAAGCGATTTATATGATGTGCTGGCTTATATCGCTTATGCCTCTCCACCCATCAGTCGTCGAGAGCGCGTCCTTGCTCACAAGTCCTTAATCTTCTCGCAGTATATCGGCAAACAGCAAGAATTTCTCGACTTTGTACTAGAGCAATATATCAAAGTCGGGGTAGGAGAACTCGATCGCGCTAAATTACCTCAACTGCTAGAGTTAAAATATCATACTGTTCGTGATGCGGTCGAACAACTAGGTAGCGTTGCGAATATTAGTGAAGTATTTATCGGGTTTCAGCAGTATTTGTATTCACAGGAAATAGTAGCTTAATTGAGCAGGTCGCTACAATTGAGCATTCCAATTATACGATTAGCTCAAAGATGAATGCGCGATCGCGGTTTAATCCAACAAAAATTAATAGATTGGTACTGTGTTAAAAATTTTGAGAGAAGGCGCACAAAAACTTGGAATTTCAGTGCGATCGGTACAGCGATTGTTCAAAAAAATAAGATGGGCAAAGCCCATCCTACTTTTTACTCTTCAAAACTTGGCTGTTTTTCTGAAGCCTAAAACCTATGAAACACTTACTTTAGTATTACTCGTTTCGATCGCTTCTACTAAACTGCGTACTGCTGCCACCATAGCTACTTCGCTATTGAGTTTGTTAATTGCCGAACCAACACCGACACCAGCAGCACCAGCAGCGATCGCCAGTGGTACGGTGACACTGGATAAACCAGAAGCACACAATACTGGTACGGAGACGGCGCGAGAAATACAATGAGCTGCGGCTAGGGTAGGGGCTGCTTTTTCGATCGAGCCTAAAATTCCTGCATGGGTGGGATTGCTGCTCGTACCGCCTTCTGTTTGAATGATGTCTGCACCAGCTTTTACCAATTCTTCAGCCAATTGTACCTGTTCGTCTAAGTTGAGAATGTGAGGAACGGTAACAGAAAGAGCGATTTCGGGAAGCAACGATCTGGTTTGGCGAGTCAATTCTAGTACTTCTGCCGCACTAAATTGTTTACCTTGAGTATAAAAACTATCAAAGTTGCCAATTTCAATTAAGTCAGCACCAGCAGCAACCGCACTGACAAATAATTCTGGCTCTACCGCAGATACACAAATGGGTAAGTTGGTGAGTTGACGAATATTGGCTACTAAGTTGGGATCGGCAGCTATATCGACGAAAGTTGCACCGCCAGCTTCTGCGGCTTTTACTATTGCTGTAACCTTAGCGCAGTCAAAATTATTTAAACCGCTAATGACTTTGAGTGCCTTTTTTCGAGCAAAGGCTTTTTCTAATTTGGAGTTTGCGATCGTACTTAACACTATATTGCTCCGAATCTAATTTATTTTATAGCGATCCAACTATTGTAGGATCTAGTTCGATCGGAGCAAAATATTTTTTTTATTCAGGACAATACAGCGAAAGATGACTTTTCGTCGTCAGATTAGTTAAACAGTTACCAAAGAATTGGATTGTTTTTGTTTTTCTTCAGTTGTGGGATTCTCAGTTGAGAGTTTTTGTTGTTGAATACTTTGCAATTGTTGCAGGAGAAGATCTATTTCTGCTTGCAAGTGAAGATATTTGACTTGTTGATCTGTTTGATAGGTTTTCATTAATTTTTCTTTTAAAGAATCAATTTCCTCGGCGTTGCTGCAAAGGCGTGCGCTTACGGACAAATCGATTTTAGAGTTTTCTGAAATAGATGGAATTTTAATGGACATAAAATTGTTAATTTTTTTCACTCACTCACACCATCCAGCAATCATATCTCGAACAGTCAAATATGGTTGTACTTCAATGTGTCGATTTTCCAACCGTCATTCAGTTGTATAATACCTAGAACCTTTAATGGCTATGGATTTGGTGATTTTTTATACCCCCGACCGAAGTCTAATTGTTTTTTTTTATTAAAATTACTAACTTTAGTAAGTTTTTCTTGTATTACAAACAGTGGTAAAAAAGTAAACTTGACAAAGTCTCTTCGACCACAGATAGATAAATATGACAGCTATTCATAGTATGCTTCGATCGATTTATGATTAATCGAGTTATATCCACTACTCCCAGAAAGGAAAGATTGTGCTGCTCTCCAAAGGATTTGAAATCGAAATGTATACTGGCACGCCGCAAGGTGATGTCGTAGGTTTAGCCGATCGCATTGTCAGAGATTTAGACGGATTTGTCCGCGAACCAGATAGTCGCAACGTTGAATACACCACCGCACCATTTTGTTGTTACGATCGCCTGCTCTGTGCCATTTTAAAACCCCGCCGCACACTGAGAAATTATTTACACCAACTCGACAATCATACTATAATTCCTGGTAGTACTCTGTCTTTGGGAGATAGTCAGCGCTTTTGGCGCTCTGACCCCAATAATCCCTACCACGACTACATCGAACAAACTTACGGTACGAAAGTAGTTACCGCCAGCATTCACATCAATGTTGGCATTAGCGATCCAGAAAAATTAATGCAAGCCTGCCGTTTGCTGCGAGTAGAAGCACCTCTGTATTTAGCATTGAGTGCGTCTTCGCCGTTTTTAGACGGACAGGCTACTGGTTTCCATTCTGCTCGTTGGGGAATGTTTCCCAAAACCCCCGCTGAAGTTCCTTTGTTTGCCAGTCACGCTCATTTCATAGACTGGACGGAAGCGCAATTAGCTAAAGGAACGATGCAAAATGTGCGTCATCTTTGGTCTTCAGTCAGACCGAATGGCGATCGCCGTCCTTATAATCTCAATCGTCTCGAATTAAGAATCAGCGATTTAGTTGTCAACCCGATTCATTTGCTGGCAATAACGGCATTTTTAGAAACTCGCTTGTTACAAATGCTCGAAAATGAAAGTCTCGATCCCTTAAAGGCAAGCAAACTCAAAGAAGAGGAATTACTCGCTTTGTGTGAAAATAACGAAAGAGCTGCTGCTATCTCCAGTCTCAATGCGCGTTTGCACCATTGGCAAGATGGCAGAGAAATTTTAGCCAGTGATTGGATTGAGGAAATTTATCGAGAAGTTTTACCGATCGCCACCAAAAACGGCATTACCTGTTTTCTCTCTCCTCTCAAAAAACTACTCCGTGAGGGAAATATGGCGATGCAGTGGATGGAACTTTTTGAAGCTGGACTCGATATTCGTTCGATTCTTCAGCAAGAAATGCAAAAAATGGAGCAGCAGGAACGAGAATTAGAAGAAAAAGTTTGTCAACCAGCGTTAGTAGCTTAGGGGAAGTCACTCATTCACTCATTCAAAAATAACTACCCTATTTCCCGTTGCCCGTTCCCCTAAACCCTAAAATTTTTATGCCAAAAGTGGTATTAGTCGAACCACAAATTCCCCCGAACACGGGTAATATCGCGCGTACCTGCGCGGCTACAGCTACTGAATTGCATCTAGTTGGGCCGTTGGGATTTGAAATTAGCGATCGCTATCTAAAACGAGCTGGATTAGATTATTGGCCTCACGTCAAGCTTCACTACCACGTCAACATCAAAGAATTTTTGACGATGCGCCAACTTAGAGGCGGCAGGTTACTTGGTTACACTACTTCCGGTACATGTAATTATCTGCAATGTCAATATCTTGAAGATGATTGGCTTTTGTTCGGTAGCGAAACCGAAGGATTGCCGCGTGAGTTGCTCGACAGTTGCGATGTGACCGTTTATATTCCGATCGAGCGATCGCTCGTACGCAGCTTAAATCTGTCAGTTAGTGTAGCTATTGGTTTATTTGAAGCCAGACGACAAATAAACGATACATAAATAAATTTTTCAAGAAGAACTCTTGTCTAAATACCAAATTTAGGTTAATCTTTCCTACGAATCTTTAAATTAACTTTAAACTTTTTTTTAGCGAAAACTTTTAGTACTAAGTTGTCTTTTCGATCGCGATATACAGCGAGTAAAAAATAGTTCACAGTTTCTAATTTTTGAGTGCAACTCGAACGGGAATCGAACCTAGAAAAAGGTATTAAGGCGTATGCAAACAAACAAAAACAATTCCCCATCACCATCGGAATTTTCGGAAAAGTCAACTGACAACTTTACACATACACAACCAAACTCAATAAAACTGAATGAAAATAAAGAGCAATCAAATCGATCTATGACCATGCTAGGCTTAGCAATCTCAGTAGGAACTGCTGGAATATTTTTTCCTCATCAACCAGCGATTGCTTTTACTAATTCCCTCCCAAAACAAGCTTATTTGATTCAAAACGAGTCGTCTCAAGTAACTCAAGCGCAACTAGAACAAATTAAATCGCCTCAAACCCAACAACTTCAAAACGACGAAACAAATTATTCTTTGCCAACTTCAGCCAATTATATCTATGCAAATTTCAACCGCTTTTGGCAAGAACGACAACAAGCCTCTTTAAAACAATTACAAGAAAAACAACAGAGATTAATCGATACGATCGCAACTCTCAAACAAGAAAAAACTCCAAGCTATCTTAGTTCAGATTTTTCACCACAATTAAAATCGACTTTGTTAGCCGATCTCAAATTAGAAAAAACTTCCCAGCCAGAAAATTCCCAGGCTCAATTAGGATCGATTTTAGTTAGCAATACAGAAGTTAATAAGAACCAAGCAAAAACACTACCATTATCATCTTTACAGGTTTCTACCCCAACTTTACTAACTGCTGCTGCGGTGGTTATTTATGAAGTAAAAGCAGGCGATACGATTGAAAAAATTGCTCGTCGCTATCAAGTATCTGTACCAGAAATAATCAAACTCAACAAACTCGGCAATCCAAAATTACTACAAATTAACACTTCCTTAAAAATTCCTGTAGTTAACAGAGTAAATCGAGTGTCAGATAATATTGCTTTGTCTGATAATGTTGAGTCTGAAAGAGATTCTCTACAACTCAATAAATCACAACAAGAAAAGTATAGGGCAGGCGATCGCTCGATTATCACTAGTAGCGAATCTAGAAATTTAGCAAATCGAGCAGACAATTTCGATCGAGGCGATCGAGCCAATCTTTATCTAACCAGACTTAAAGAAGATATCGTACAACTGCAACAAGAATATCGAGAGCAACCTAATAAAGTACCCAGTAACGTCGCAACTTTTCCTGATGCGATCGCGCAGCCTGCACTCCCTGCAATCGCGCCACAACTGCTCGTTCGTTCTTCTTCGCTACAATCGTCAAATCTACCTGTGGGCGGGGAATTTACCGCAGCTATACCACCACAAACTCCAGTGTCGCCCAACAATCGAGTTATTTCTAACGACTCTCGATCGTCACAGAATTTATTGACTTCCGCGTCAATTACACCAGAAAACTACAATCGTTCTCTCAACTTTCCAGAAGGGGCAGATGTTTTGCCAGAGTTGCCGCCGTTGTCTCCTCCAGGGCAATATTTACCAGGCAATCCAACTCGTTTTAACGGTTATATTTGGCCAGCTAAAGGCAAACTTTCATCTGGTTTTGGTTGGCGTTGGGGTAAAATGCACAAAGGTATCGATATCGCTGCGCCAGTTGGTACTCCCATTTACGCGGCAGCTTCGGGAGAAGTTGTCAGTGCGGGATGGAGTTCGGGCGGTTATGGTCACTTAGTCAAGCTCAAGCATCCTGACGGTAGTCTGACTTTGTACGCTCACAACAGTCGAATTTTAGTGCGATCGGGTCAAAGCATCGAACAAGGAGAGCAAATTGCTGAAATGGGTAGTACTGGCTTTAGTACTGGCCCTCACTTACATTTTGAAATTCATCCGATTGGTAGAAAGGCAGTTAATCCGATCGCCTATTTACCAAAGTTCCAGTAACTTAAGTAAGACTAGTAATGGGTAATTAATAATAGTTTTTTACTACTACCTACTAGCTATTATTAATTGCCAAATTCTGTTTACAAAAAAATTAGTTAAAAAATTTGAGATTTTTGTTATATAATAAAAATCGTGCAAAAAAACGGCTCGATAGCTCAGTCGGTAGAGCGGAGGACTCATAAGCCTTAGGTCGCCAGTTCAAGCCTGGCTCGAGCCATTTGTACTGTTGTACAGTGACTAATTATTTGTCGCCAGGGACAGATTAGTGTCGTTGAGGCAAATTATGTGTCGTGAAGAGGCTTTCTCTTAAGGACTACCTCGAATTGGCTGTTTGCTTTCTTCGAGCGCGATTTCTGCTTTGGCAGCTTGAGCTTTTTTGGCGATCGAGCAGTTTATAGTTATTTCCCAATAATTGTTTAATGCTACGGTAGGCGATCGCACCTCCAGTCTTTCCATTAATAACTGCTGCTGTAGCTGGTTTTTCTAACCCCATAGAAATGCCTACTAAAATATGATTCTGACCGCAGTAAAGAGGTCGATCGCAAACCTCGGCAAATCATTTCAATTCGCCAACAAGATCGCTGTCGCCTGGCAAAACACAGCCGAGTCAAGGCGGTGTCGCTTCGACTTAAATCAATCAAGATAGAGTATTTTTAGAAAAGTGATTTCAATTGAATAGATTTAGGCGATCGCTCGAAGTATAAAATTATTTATTTTTTCTAGGTCGAGCGAATATTTAAATTAAATTCTTCGAGCAAAAGTTCGATGATAAATTGAAGTTTCTTGGGTTGGGTTTGATGCTTAAACCCAATTGACAAGAGCGGCGATCGAGCTAAAAATTTTAGTAATTAATCTATTTTTGTAGATGGTTGACAATTATCGATTAATTTTTTGACTTCAGAAACTTTTGCATCATTAGACGATCGCAAGTATTTCTTTTTTTCACAGACGCTCGGCGATCTAAATCTATGATGATGGTTAAAATCGATCTTTTAACTATCATATAAACTCGATAAAACAATTTAGTTATAGAACAAATATAAGTTTATATTTAAGTTTTAGTTTAATTTTATATAGAGTTACTATTTCGATTTTTAAGTCAGTTATAACATAAGCACTTAGTTATTCTAAGATTAATAATTATCGAAAAAATAAAACTATGAATAAACTATCTGAATATTTGTTAATTATTCTCGTGTTTATATCTAAAGCTTGTGGCATGGATGTAAATAAAGACCCATCACCTGTAGGAGATATGATTTGTGATAAAAGCAATAGAGAAATATTTTACCCTTGCTTGATTAAAAATGTTCCATTAGGTTCAAGCTATCAAAAACTTTTTGATTTTTTGATTCTTCATGACTTTAGTTCTTCGCATAAATACCCAAAGCTAGACAAAAATTATCGGTTTTACTTTATTTGGAGTTCTAACAGTCTGGGCAACTATAAAATTGGCGTTATAGGTCATTGTAATAGTCAATTAAAAGTGATTGAACTTGAATTAATTTAATTTTAAATAACGTTAGAATATTCTTGTCGTTAAAAATAAACAACTTAAATAATTAATTTCGATCGATCGAAAGTCAAAAGTAAAATAGGTAGTCAATAATAAAAATATCTCAAATTTACTAGACTGACATAGATAATTTAAGGGATTATAATTTAAGCTTTATTGAGTTTTCTGCCTCAACCCAACCTACAACTCCTATTAAAAAAAAACTCACATTTTTTACGATCTAATTATGAAAATTATTAAATCCATTTTATTATTTTCATTGGCTATCAACTTTTTATTGATTTTGATTTCAATAAATTTATATTTTGGTGCAAATAATTTTTTCAAAAGACCAGACTTAGCTCAAAAAATGCCCGATCGAATATCAAAATCTAAAATTGAATTCAACAAATTGGTCAAAAAAAAATTTCCTATTGGTTTATCAGAAAAGGAATTGATTCGAGAACTGAATTTCCAAAAATTTAGTCCTGGATGGTCTTATGAAAATCGACATAGAGCTATATTTGAAACATCTAATATTGCTTGTATATCTCTCTGGGAAATTATATGGGAAGTAGATAAACAGGGTCGTATAACCGAAATAAATGGTGACTATAGCGTTTTTTGTCTCTAAAAATCTATTAAAAACATAATTTAAAACTGTGTTTATCTGTGGACTCTTTCTCTGCGCTCTCTGCGTACGTCCTTTAAAGTGCGGAAGTAAATTCCGCACACAGGACTTCTCTGCGCGAAACAAAAAAAATGGTGTATTCCATCATCAAATAGCCTCCTACGATCGACCATTCTTAAAACAGAACACACCCTACACCTCAACAGTCAGCACGAATAAACGCCCTTAAGAATCGCGCCATCGCAAGCTCAAGTAACAGCCAAAGATTTAGCCTCCAAACTAGCCAAAACCTTAACTCCAAATTCCTCTTCAAACACGCCCTTCTTATAATCTAAACTCCATAATTCCAAAGCACAATCATCATCTTCTTGCTTCGGAAAAAGATATAAATATAACTCTTTGTGCGTATTATTATAATGACACTCTATGCGATCGACAGCACCAATTTGCCTTCGATCTAAAGCCACTGCTAAACGTAGTATCGCACTTAATTGACTGACAATTTGTAGATACTCTTTATGAGGTAATTTACTATAGTTATCGTGCTTTTTTTTAGGCTTATTTTTACGATGATAGCGAGCAATA
Organism: Xenococcaceae cyanobacterium; assembly: GCA_051657945.1. GTDB lineage: Bacteria > Cyanobacteriota > Cyanobacteriia > Cyanobacteriales > Xenococcaceae > CAZJTL01. The sequence continues at coordinate 65,877 of JBOFLQ010000310.1, forward strand.
TTAGCAATTAATTCTAACTCTAATTCAGTAAAACCTAACATCTCAGAATTACGAATTAGATAGTAAGAATGTTTGTGATGCGAACTGTGACTGATATAAACTCCACAATTATGAAGAACAGCAGCCGCCCATAACAATTCTCGTTCTTTATTGCTCCAAAAATGAAGCATTCCTCTAGTTCGATCGAAAATAGTTAAAGCAAAATCAGCGACGCGACGACCAAAATCGAGATTGACTTGATATTTTTGAGCGATTTTAATAACATTACGCTCTCTTACTTCACTTTGATAGCACAGACGATCTTCAATCAAACCGTGTGTCAGCATCCAATCAACGATGATACCTTCCCTGAGCGATCGCTCGCAGACAGTAATCGCGTCAATGTTGAGCATATTCATCACTTCCAACAAAATTACCGCACCAGCAATAATAATTTCGGCGCGTTTGTCGGAAATACCAGGAACGGCAAAACGTTGCTCGTAATTCATCGCCGCTAAACGCTTGACAATATCCTTCAAGTCTTGACGACTCATTTGATACCCATGCAAGCGATTGGGTTCTACGCCTTGTTTTTCTAGGGCGTGGACGAGTGCCAAAGTTTGAATAGTGCCAGACGTTCCCACTAAGCGAGGAACTTCGGAAAGTTGTAAATTTGCCCAAATTTGTTCGATCGGGCGTTCTAACATGCCACGCACATATGCCCGCAAGTGTTGAAATTCACCACGTTCGAGCGGATCGGTGCTGACAAAATCTCTCGTCAAACGCACCGCACCTACTTTAGTACTGCTGAGAACTCTTGCTTCTCGAGAATCGGCTAAAATTAATTCTGTCGAACCGCCACCGATATCGATAATGACATGGGGGCGATCGCTAAAATCCATTCCCGATAGCACGCCCAAATAAATACGTCGAGCTTCTTCTTGTCCTGAAATCAAGTTTACAACTAAGCCTAATTCAGACTCGATTTTATCCAAAAAATCTTGACCGTTAGGCGCTTCTCTGGTGGCACTCGTCGCTACAGCAATGATATCAGTAGCATTAAAACTAATCGCTAAATTTTTGCAACGCTGTAAGGTAGAAATCGACCTTTCCATTGCTTCTGAGGTTAGATTACCCGTTTTTGGGTCGCGATCGCCCAAGCGTACTGTATCTTTTTCTTTAGCAATAATACTAAAAGTAGGCAAACTCGCATCAATTTTGACTACTGCCATGTGAATCGAGTTAGTGCCGATGTCGATCGCAGCGAGGATGTATTCGTTGCAACGAGAGTTTATCTGAGAATCTGCTTGAATCTTTTGAGTAAAACCGACCATGATTATTTAATGGGCTTCAAATAATAGTTTCCGCTTTTCTGTGAAAAATAAGAAAATAAACTAAAAATAACTCAATAAACCTTTAAGAATTTTTACGTTATGACGGCTATTCGCGATCGCAACAACATCGAACCTACCTGGCTAACAATTGTGCGCTTGCTGAGGTGGGATAAACCCGCAGGAAGATTGATTTTGATGATACCTGCACTGTGGGCAGTGTTTTTATCCGCTAGGGGAATTCCTCCTCTACCCTTAATCGGTGTAATTATTTTAGGCACTTTAGCCACTAGCGGTGCTGGTTGTGTCATCAATGATTTGTGGGATAAAGACATCGATCCAGAAGTAGAACGAACTCGCGATCGCCCGCTTGCTTCTCGCGCTTTGTCTGTAAAAACTGGAATTATTATCGCTTTAATTGGTCTAATTTGCGCGGCTATTTTAGCTTTTTATTTAAACACTCTCAGCTTTTACCTATCCGCTGCTGCCGTTCCCGCCATCGTTCTATATCCATTGGCAAAAAGATTTTTTCCCGTTCCTCAATTAATTCTATCGATCGCGTGGGGTTTTGCCGTACTAATTAGCTGGAGTGCGGTAACAACTAATTTAGAAACATCGACTTGGTTGCTTTGGGGTGCAACTGTTTTATGGACGCTAGGTTTTGATACTGCTTATGCCATGTCCGATCGCGAAGATGACCTGAGAATCGGCATAAATTCTAGCGCTATATTTTTTGGAAAATATGTTGCAGAAGCGATCGCCATCTTTTTTGTCGGTACTGCGGTTTTACTTGCCTGGGTTGCAATTGTCATGCAGTTAAATCTAGGTTTTTGGCTTACTTGGGCGATCGCACTTATTGGCTGGATCTGGCAGTACACCCAATTGCGTCGAGAAGATCTTCCCAAACCCATTTACGGACAAATTTTCCGTCAAAATGTTTGGATTGGATTCATATTACTAGCTGGAATGATTGCTGGGTGTTTTTAATGTTCATGGTTTATTGTTCATTGTCAATCTTTCCTTCTGACTTCTTCGAGGGCGGTCTTACGTTCTGAGGAAACCTCAGAACTACGCCCTCGCTTCTGACTTCTGACTTAACCTTGTTCCCTATTCCCTAATAAGTTCTAGACTGAAAAAGAAGAGCAATTTTTAAATAGATATGAATAACTCGATCGCCGAACAATTACAGCAAACAGTAACAGCCTATCGAAATTCTGTAGATTATTTAGAAGTTAGAGTAGAACAAAGCGAAGCCACGGCGATCGCTTTTCGAGGAGAAAGACTAGATGCGGTCGATCGCGGTTTTGGACTTTCGGGAGGTATTCGCGCCTGTCATAATGGCGGCTGGAGTTTTGTCACTTTTAACGGTTTGGCAGAATTAAAAAATCGCATCGAAGAAGCAATTAGTCAAGCTAAAATCGTCGGCAAAGAAAAAACTTTGTTGGCGGCGATCGAACCAATTCAAGATTATGTCAAACTCGAAATGGGACGCGATCCTCGTGGTGTCTCTCTACAAGAAAAACGTCAGTTAATCGAACAATACAACAAGCTATTACTCGAATACGATCCTCGCATCCAAACCACTGTAGCTAGTTTGAGCGATCGCACCACGACTAACTATTTTGTTAATTCTTTCGGTAGCTGTATCGTTCAAGAAAGATTAAATCTCTCTGCGCGTTTTGGCGCGATCGCCAGAGGAGAAGGGGGAGTTGTCCGTCAGGGTTTTGAGTCGGTGCATTCTCGTTCCGATTTTAACGCCGTAGTAGACATCGAAAAAAGAGTTTTAGGTGCTGCCGAACGTGCCGTCAGACAATTAGACGCTAAATCTGTTAAAGGAGGTCAATATACAGTCGTCCTCGATCCCTATCTTGCTGGCGTATTCATTCACGAAGCATTCGGTCATCTTTCTGAAGCAGATTTTGTCTATGAAAATCCTCGCATGCAAGAATTATTAACTCTAGGCAAACCGATCGCCCATGAAAAACTAAACGTCATTGACGACGCAACGTTATCGGGTTTGCCTGGTACTATCAAATACGACGACGAAGGTGTACTAGGACAACGCAAATATTTGATTAAAGATGGCGTTTTAAATCAACGCTTACACTCCAGAGAAACGGCTGGCAAAATGCAAGAAACGCCTACAGGTAACGCCAGGGCAATTCGCGCCAGCTTTCCGCCCATCGTCCGTATGACTAACACCGCGATCGAACCTGGTGATACTTCTTTTGAGGACACGATCGCCAATATCGACGAAGGTGTTTACGCCGTAAGAATGCTAGGCGGACAAACCAATGGCGAGATGTTTACTTTTGCGGCGGCGGAAGGTTACATGATTCGCAACGGAAAAATTGCCGAACCCGTCAGCGATGTTACTCTCTCTGGTAACGTCTTTCAAACTCTCAAAGATATCGACGCGATCGGTAATGATACTCTCTATACTTTTGGCGGCTGTGGTAAAGGTGGTCAATCGCCTCTAGCAGTGAGCGTTGGTGGCCCTCATCTACGAATTCAAAATGTTGTGGTAGGGGGGCGATAGAGCGTAAGAATTATAAATCGTATAACAATTCCCGTCTGGATAAACCCAGACGGGAGCATTACTAAGGATATAAGGAACGTCCCGTACACCAATAGGCAAAGGTAATAAATCCTAAGCTGGTTGTGGTGAGTATGGCAAATATAGACCATTCAATGCTTTTATTCATCTTCTTCAAAACGCTTGTATAATTAAAAATTTTGTAACAAAGCATAAACTTATGTATACTTATATTATTTTCCTGAAAACTTAATTAAATACTTATTCTTAAGATTTTCTTTATATTTTGCTCGTTCAATTACAGTCAGACGATCGCCGTAAAGCCAGAAATAAAGAAGTAACCGACAGCAAAATGCGCTGCTAATGCGCTGCTTCAGATGATTCGAGAATACAGTTAATTTTGTCTACTAGTTTTTGGTTACGATTATCTATAATGTCGTGGCTAAGCATAAAAATAAGTAATAAGTAATAAGTAATAATTAATTAAATTATTAAGAAGCTAAAATTTCGCTGAGAATAACGTAAGGTAAATTAGATAAATTACGAAAGCCTTTGTCGTTAGTAATAAATAGATCGCAGTTAACAGATATGGCAGTAGCAGCATGAATAGCATCGGGAGTTTTGAGATTATTACTAGCCCTTAAATTAGCTGCTTGTCGCAAAATAGCTCGATCGATAGGAATAAGCTGCATTGCCGAATTTAGCAGCAGTTGTTCGTAGTCAGAAACCAAAGATTGATTATTACTTCGCAGAGGTAAAACTAACACTTCCATTAAAATTAGTTCACTGCTGATAAGTTCAATTTCTTGGGCTTGAAATTTTAGCCACAAAGGCTCTAATAAATCAAAATAATCTTTATTTTCCTCAAGAGTGTAAATAAGAACCGCCGTATCTACATAAAGCTTGCTACCAGATGGAATTACTAACTGTCCCATGAATCTCTTTCCTCTCGTAGTTGTCGATCTATATCTTCAGCACTTCTAAGAGTGTTTCTACTACGGCTTTGTTCGATTATTTCTAATACAGATCGCTTTTTTTCTGTTGGTTTTGCTGGTAAGACAACGAATACATCGACGGTATCGCCAATTTCTCCTTCTGGGATTTCAATTTCAATTTTGTTTCCTGGTAAAACTTTGGTTGTTAGGTGGAAAGCTGGTTGCATAATTAAATTAACTCCATAAAATAACTGTTTAAAATTTAAAGACTAAAAACATCTTCGTAAATATCTGCCATTGTTAAAGTCAATCCGACTGAACTTAGTTGTAAATTATCATTTCGATCTAAAGTTTCTACCGTCCAATTACCTTCATTATTTTTGCGATAAACTTCTATTGAAATTTCGTCTTGAGAAACTAAAATATATTCTTGTAGACTTTCTATATTTTGATAATTAATCCGTTTTTCTCGTTTATCTGTTGCTTGTGTACTAGGTGATAATATTTCAATAACTAGACAAGGAAAATTTAAAAAATAACGTTCTCGATCTTGAAGATTACAAGTAACTGCTACATCAGGATAATAGAAAAAATCTGCTTTTTGGTTGTTAGTTTTTATCCTAACTTTCATATCCGAAACAAAAGCACGACATGAACTACCACGTAGATGAGGACGTAGTAAGGAAATAATATTAGTAGTAATAAGATTATGTTCTCTGCTACTTCCAGTCATGGCATAGATTTGTCCCGCCACGTATTCGTGACGTATTTCGCCATCTTGCTCTAATTTAAGGTATTCTTCAACAGTAAGAAGGTTTAAAGGCGATCGCATGATTTTGCCCAATTTAAAAAATTAGCCGTCTTCTCTATTTTCCTATAATCCATAAAGTGCAGCGACGCGATCGTCTATTTCTTTTTCCCATTCTTCACAATTAAAACCTTTTGCATCGAGGCATTTTTGTACTAATTTAGATATTGCTTCTTTTTCAGAATCGAAAGCAAAAGGAATTGGTATTTGTTCGACATATTGTCGAACAAATCTTAAGTTTCCACCTAAAATCTGTGTACTTAATTCGGCATAAAATTTTTCATTTTTCCATTACTATACAAAGGCGTTACAGCACGGCAGAAAAAAAGCGATCGCCTTTTTTTACCACTAAAGCGATCGCTGAATACTAACACCTAATCAAGTTTTACGTCATTTTGGTTTCTCTAGGCAACCTAATTTGAGGATAAGGAGCTTTAAATTTTTCTTAAGATAGAACTAAATAGACGATCGCCTAGGGCGACAATCTTGCTTTCATGGCTCGATTTTCTTTATACCACTCGGCGACAGCAGGCATCCACGCTTCAAAATGAACGTAGAGCAGTTCGCATAATTTCTGAGCTTCTAGTTGTGCGTCGCGCTTCCAACGCAGATCTAGTAGGTGCATCAGCGATCGAGCGTTGCAACTCATCACAAAATGCTGTCTGGCATCAAAAGGAATAATACTGCGAGCATGTTCTTCGGAAAGTCCTTCAGCAATTCTTTGTCGGTAAAGTTGACAAGCTTGCAAACACCACTCTAAATCTTTATTTCTTTGTTCCTCGGAATAAAAATATTTTTTTCCTTGGCGATCGACATAGTGAGCGATCGGACGCAGATAAAAAACATCTTCTAGATCTTTTTTGCCTTCAGCTACATCAATTACTCTCTGTCCCGTATAACGAAAAGAATTATGAACGACAATGCCATTAGCGACAAAATTATGCCATTTACCTTCTACTTCTAAGTCATAGGTTATCTGTTTGCCAAGATATTCAACTTTAACCACCTCAACTGGATGTGCTTTTAATTTGTTACCAGGAGATTTCGGTTTCGATCGCCAATTTGTTGGTTCTAAAATAGGTTCAAAAGCTTCAGCAAATTCTATTTCTCGATTGTTGTGATGTATGTCTTCATGGCAGGTTTTACAGACGCTTACTAAATTATCAAATTTATAAGCTAGAGATTCGTCAGCAAAAACAGGAACTAAATGATGAGCGTGAAGTTGTTCTCCTCTTTGACCGCATTTTTGACAAATATAGTTAAATTTTTGATGAACTTGAGGGGCAATTTGTCTCGTCCATGCGCCAATTAGTTCTCTTTCAGTAGATGTTCCTCCTTTCCAAAAATTAGATTCTGTACCTCGTTTAGTGTATTTTTTAGCGTTTTCAATTCTTTTTAACTGACTTTGTGCGGATAAATTAAGCTTGTAACCTTTTTTGTCTTTATTCCATGGATTTTTAGTACCAGACGCTCTTTTGTTAAGAGTTAATTTGTAAGCATATATCCATTTTTTGATTGCTTCAATCGAACAATCGGCTAACTTTGCCATCTCATCTACATGAAGACCTTCTTCTAAGCGATCGATTAACCATTGTTTATCTCGATAAAGCGCATCAGCTAGGTAATTCCAAGGTTTTTGATTTGGACAAAATTTACTATCTTTTTTATTAAGAGTTAATCCATGTTTTTTTGCCCAATCTCTGATACTAGTGGTAGAACAATTAGATAGTTCAGCAATATCTTCTATAAACAATCCTTGTTCTATTTGCTGTTGAAACCAAATTTTATCCCTGTAGAAACCATTACCTCCAACTGCAAAACCATTACGCATGACAAAACATTGTTTTGTCATAGCAATAACTTTACCGTCAACATCAGTTAATAATCCCGTTGCATCACCCATGGTTTGCCATCCTTGACAAGTAAATAGGCGATGATTGACTGTGCAATCTATTGTCTTACCATCTGCAAGCGTAACTCGATATACATCATTAACTCCGCTACACATTACATCTTTTATGTGTCCCGTTTCAAAAAATCCAGTTTCTTCATTAAGTACCCGAAGATTCATTTTTTGTAATCTTTTTTGGCAATTTCTGCGATATGTACCTGGTGCTTCTCCTTTACGTCCATTAATTTTTCTTTCTCGAATAGCTTTTTCTCCGTTACTCCAGAGATCGTAGAGTTCGGCAATTTTTATTTTTTTCAAAGCTCCAGAAGTTCGCACAAAAGTAATTTCTGTATCACCTGCGAGACATTGTACATCAAAAGAAATTCCGACACGATGCGTTCTTATTTGTTGCATCATCGAATGAGGAAAATAACCCACATTAAAGGTAATTTGAGGGTGTTCCACGCAGCCATAATGCCCTCTATTCCCCGCCAGGAGGTGCTTGACGATTAATTCGCCTGCTTTGTCTTCGTCGGGGATGCGATCGCGTCGATCGCTGACAAAATCTTCTGAATAATCTTGATGCATCGCCGCCCAAACTACCTGTTGGGGGTTGGGAGTGGCTGCAATTACTTCAACTCGAAATTTATCCATCGCATCGATAGTGAGAGGTCAAAGGTACACTCTAACTATCTTCCTCTAGCTGGATCTATTAAAGATGTTTCTTCAAACAATTTTTCATCTTGCTTATTTTCTTTCCATTCTTTTAAGAGCATCAATAGCTACTTGATATTTGGGATTGATTTCGACTGCCATACGATACGATCCAGTTGCCTCGCGATAATTACCTTGCGCTTCTTGAATCAAACCTTTACCGTACCAAGCTTCAAAAGAGTTAGCATTAACTGCGATCGCGCGATCGTAAGAGGCGAGTGCTTCGGTATAATTTTTTAAGGCTCTTAAGGTATGACTTTTACCGAGTAAAGCGGGTAAATAGTTATTTTTTACCTCGATCGCTTGGTTATAAGCTTCGAGTGCTTCGGAATATTTTCCATTGTGAAAATACAGGTTGCCTAAATTGTTTAAAGGAACAAAACTTAGATTTCGATCGAGAGTTATAGCTTTTTGAAAATCAGCGATCGCCATCTCATCTTGCCCCAACTTGCGGTATGCTTCTCCACGGTTAAGCCAAGCATAGAAAAATTCGGGCGATCTTTGAATTACTCGATCGAAAATTTTTATCGCTCGCTCGTATTCTTTTAATCCATCAAAAGCTAATCCTTCACAGTTTAAAAAATGAATGTAGTAAGGATTAGTTGGGTTTACTTGATTTAAAGCTGTGTCGCATGTTTTTAATCTTTCCTGATAGCGATTGAGGCTGCCTAGTGCGTTGGCTTTTGCCAACCAAGCTCGTTCGACGTTTTTGACTCTTCCTCCAAGCATACCGATCCCGCGATCGTAATAGGCAATCGCTCGCTCGTACTGTTGCGATTCGAGCCTTACATCTGCTTTTTCGAACAACAGAAATGCCTGATATTGCACCCAGAAAAAATTACCAAAAAATCCCACTATTCCTAGTATTCCCAAGGATAACGGATACAAAAACCAAGGTTCTGTCAGAATTGATGCGGATCGACGTTTGGTTTTTTTGAGTACTTTTAATACTTCTGAGGCTGACTGATAGCGTTTGCGCCAATCGAGACGAACCATTTTATCGAGGATTTTCGTCAGTTTTGGGTCGATTTCTAAAGCTTCTGACCAAATAATCTCTCCCGTAGCTGGATTTTTTTTGAGGCGATCGGGCGAAGTTCCCATCAAGGCTGCGATCGCAATAATCCCCAATGCATAAATATCGCTGGCAGCATAAGTTTTTCCTGCTATTTGTTCTGGCGGTATGTAGCCTTTTTGAATTTCCATCCAGCGATCGACAACTTCTGTCAGTGCAGCAAAGTCGGTTAGCACAAAAGTGCGATCGACTTGTTTGCGGATGAGGTTGGCAGGTTTAATATTACCGTGTACGATTTGTTGTTTGTGGATGTAAACTAATGTTTCTAAAACATTTTCTAATAATTCAATAATTTTATCTTGACTGAGAGATTTCTGTTTTTTTAATTCTTGTTCTAAATCTCTACCTTCTATATATTCTTCTACTAGATATAACTCGTTTTCTTCTTGAAAATACTCAAACAATCGAGCAATGTATGGGCAATTTTCTAATTTTTTAAAAACTGCTATAGCTAAATCTAATTTACTTTTAATTTGTAAGAAATTATTAGCTTTGCCTTTTGGTAGTTGAATGATTTTCAACACATATGTGTTGGGCTCTTCATCATCAATAGTTTCAACAGTATAAGTTTTACTTTCCTCTTTTCCTCCTAAATAACTGACAATTTTGTAGCGGTTGTTGACAATTTTCCCAATTCTCAATAGCGGTTTAAGGTCGTACAAAACATCATTCGCATTGGCATAACGTTCTGCAATTCGCGAACTCATCATTTTGTTAATAATTGCCACCAATTTGCGACTTACTTTAGCAAATTTTTGCCAGGTTAAAGTCTCTCCTGCTTGAGTATCTTCTAATTCAACTGGCGAGCGTCCAGTTAAAGCATAAATAGCGGTTCTTCCCAAAGCATAAATATCGCTACTGTAAACGGGTTTCCCATTATTTTGTTCGGGAGACATGTAACCCGGCGTACCGATAATTTGCGTTTCTACTGTATGTTTTTGGGAATCGTAAGACATGGTAGTAATTTCTTTAACCGCTCCAAAATCGATCAAAACCATTTTTCGATCGCTTGCTCTTCTAATCAAATTGGAGGGTTTAATATCGCGATGAATTACACCTTGCTTGTGAACAAAATCGACAATTTGCAAGACATCGTCTAAAAAATGAATGATTTCAGATTCTGTTAAGATCTCGCGACGATTTACTTCTTGCTCGAATTCCTCTCCTTCAATAAATTCTTGTACGAGATAAAATTGTTGTTCTTCTTCAAAGTGAGCTAATAATTGGGGAATTTGTTCGTGTTTGCCCAACCACTGTAAAACCGTCGCCTCGGTTATGAAGCGTTCCTTAGCATTTTGCCAAATTTTGGGGCTATTAAATCTGGGTTGAAGTTTTTTGACTACACATTTAAGATCGTTTCGATCGCCCAAATCTCTAGCTATATATGTAGTGGCGAATCCTCCACTTCTTAATTCTTTAATAATTTGATAGCGTCCGCCGATTATATCTCCTGAATTAAGTACTTTGTATCCATATTCAATTCTTAAATTATCGTTATCGCGATCGGACGTTTTGGAAATGGGTACTGTGTATTCTGGTTCCGACATAGCCGACTTAGCATGAGGTTTTTAAATTGTAGCGAAAGCTTGCTAACTATTTTTTAAATGCGATTGCATTAATTTAAGTTTTGAATTAATTTTTGCAAATCAAAAATGACTTAAGAGTATTTTACTTTTATTAGGTCAAAATTTGAACTTCATAGAGTCTAAAAATTGTTAAAATTAAATGCAATCTTTTTGCGCTTTGGCTTGTCAGAGACGCAATGCTTTGCCATTTTAAAAAAGTGAGCCTGAATTCTTCAGTTTATTTTAAAGTATTTGCTCTTTAGTCAATCGGTATCTAACGAACATGAATTTTTTTCGTCAATACATTAGCCCTTTAATCATTTTTTTGGTATTTTTATTAGCTTTAGTAGCAGTAAGCGCTCGCATCTTTTTACCAGCAGATATGGCAGCCCCCGCGCCAGTAGAAAGTGTTAGTTCGATCGCTCTAAACACAATTGTTACTTAAAACTCGTTAATTAATGGAAAAAGGACTCCCATGCGAATATCGATTCAGACTTGGCTCTTGGCAAGAGCAAAGACTTCTGAATAATTTTATGCAATTGGCTTATCGAGAATTATTTCCCAACCAACAAAATTTTACTCATTTACCTGAGACGGTAGCAAAATATCTCAGTAAAGATACGCCAATTTGGTGGGTAGAAATGGGAGAAAGTTCGACCCAAACATCAGCATTGAAAACAGTCGCTTGTTTGTGGATGGGAGTAGCACTCGAACAATCAAGTGGCGATCGCTTTGCCTACATTTTTTTGATTTATGTCAGTCCCGAACATCGGCGTTTGGGAATCGGTAAAGCTATGATGCAAAATGCAACCAACTGGGCGATCGCCAAAGGATATCCTCAAATTGGGCTGCAAGTATTTACTCAAAATCGCATCGCTTTAAATCTCTATCAAAAACTCGGTTTTCAAGAACAGTCTTTAGTGTTGATTAAAGATTTGAGGGGGCAATAGGGGTTAGGGGAAAGTAGCAACTAGTAAGTGTGCCGCGTGTGCTGCGTTACTTTTGAATGCGTGAATGAGCGAATGCGTGACTTCTTTTAGTGGATAGGGAATAGAGAAGGTAAAGGCTCGATCGCTGTAAAATAAAGTGATTTAGAAAATACTTAAAATACAGCACTACACTACTTAAGATCTTTATCGATTATGCACGATGATTACGACATAAGTATATTAGATACAGAGGAGCAATTCGTCAGCCCTTTAGATGAAATCGAACCTGTTCCTTCAGAAGCGGAAGCCGAAGCAACCGCCCCCGATCGAGAAGAAATGTTGGCGCTGTTGTCTCATGCAGAAGCACCGCAGCGAATGTTAGGTGCGCGTGCTTTTTGCGAACTTCAAGAATCACGGGCAATTCCCTATTTAATTGAATTACTAAAAGATGATTGTCCTTTAGTACGCGTCAGCACAGCTTATGCCTTGGGGCGCAATCCCAGCAATGAAGCTGTCGAACCACTTATCGAACTTCTCAACAATGATTGGAATGGATACGTTCGTAAAGGTATAGTTTGGGCATTGGGTAACAGTCGCGATCGCCTCTGTCTCAAACCTTTAATTCGCGCGCTAAAAACCGATATTTCTGCGGTACGTTTGTGGGCTGCTAGCGGCTTGGCTCAAATTGCCAAACTAAACTATGAAGATGTTTTGGCTGCCATACCGCCATTAATTGAAGGTTTGCGACGCGATCCGATTTCGGCAGTACGAAGCAACTGCGCTTGGTCGATCGGACAATTGTCTAAAGAGTTACCTTCAAATGTCGTTTATGCCACGGCGATCGATGCATTAATTGAAGCTTTGGTGGAAGATAGAGACCTTGGCGTAAAAGAAGATGCCAAGAGCGCTATATTGAGAGTAGGCGATTCTCGCGGGCTGCAAATGATTGAAGAATTAGAATTTGAAGGATTGATTTAGCAGTTTGCTAGGCTTTATGAGTAAACCATTAATTTTGGGTGTGAGTGGTGCTTCCGGTTTAATTTATGCCGTACGCGCTGTTAAATATTTGCTCGAAGCCGATTATGAAATCGAGCTGGTTGCTTCGCGAGCGGCATATATGGTTTGGCAAGCAGAAGATGGTATCAAAATGCCTCCAGAACCAGAAATACAAGAAGAATTTTGGCGAGAGCAAGCAGGAGTAGAAAAAGGCGGCAAACTACTCTGTCATCGTTGGGGAGATGTGGGAGCGGCGATCGCCTCTGGCTCTTTTAGAACTCTGGGAATGGTAATTATGCCCTGTAGTATGAGTACCGTTGCTAAAATTGCGTCTGGTTTAAGCTCGGATCTTTTAGAAAGAGCTGCCGACGTACAAATTAAAGAAGGTCGTCGTGTTGTTATCGTTCCTCGCGAAACACCCTTTAGCTTGATTCATTTACGTAATTTAACGGCACTCGCTGAAGTAGGAGTTAAAATTGTACCTGCTATTCCTGCTTGGTATCATCAACCGAAAACGATCGAAGATTTAGTTGATTTTGTCGTCGCCCGTACTCTCGACCAATTAGACATTGACTGTATCCCGATCGCTCGTTGGCAGGGACATTAATAATAGGGAATAGGGGCAAAGGGCAAAGGGCAAAGGGCAAAGTCAAAAGTCGTAGAGACGCGAAATTTCGCGTACAGTTGCAAAAGTCAAAAGTAATAATTTGCTACTCGCTACTTGCTACTTGTTCCCTACTCCCTATTCCCTAGCCCCTAATCCCTATTCCCTAATTTACTTATGTTTAGGCTCAAGCTGTTAATAATACTTTTAGCTTTAGGATTGCTTTCCCTGTTTTACGTGCAAAATCTGGAATTACTATCTTTAAAAGTATTGTGTGCTGATGTTAACACTTCTTGTTTGTATCAAACGCCGCCTCTACCAACAGCAGCTTGGATTTTACTTTTTGCTGGTGCGGGAATTGTTACCAGTCTGTTGCTACAAGCAATAAATAGTTTAACTAAAGGGGCGCGATCGAGAACGGTTGAAAATTACTATACAAATCCCGATCGTTCTTCATTCGATCGCGAAAAATCCTACGATCGCCCCCAACAACAGCGCTCGTCCGAAGCTTTTTCCAGTAGCGATCGATCGCAAACCAGCTTTAATACACAAGACAACGCGACTTCAAAATCTCCTCGCAACTTCGTCGAACAAGTTTTCGATCGAGTCCAAGCTCGAACTACCGATTCAACGATCGATCGCAATGCCGATCGACAGTCTGGCTGGGACGATAAATTAGATGATGACTGGAATCTCGAAGAACCACCCAAACAAACAAATTCTACTCGTGAAAACATAGAACGCAGTCTTAGAGAAGAAGAGTTAAAGTCAGATTCCGATAGCTATGAAACCAAGCAACAACCAAAAAGTGTCGAACGCTCTGGCTCGGTTTACTCTTATAAGTTTCGCGAAGCGGGCGAATCAAAACAACAAGAACAAGAAAAAGATACTAAAGTCGATCGAGTTTACGATGCTAATTATCGTTTGATTAATCCACCTTATCAACCACCCAGTCAACCAACCCAGCCAACGAAACAACAGTCACCAAAAAACAACGAACAGCCACAAGCCAACAACAAAGATGATGAAGATTGGATTTAAACTATAGGGAATAGGGCAACGGGCAACGGGCAACGGGCAGAAGTAATAAGTAATAACGCAGCACACGCGGCACACTTTTCCCCTAACCCCTAGCACGGCGTTCACTATGGCGAACGGCGGCTAAACAAATCTGAGGAAACCTCAGCCGATCGCCGCCTCGGAAACCAGCCTAACGGCACGGCTTCGCCTACGCCATCCACGCCTCCCCTACTCCCTATCCCCTATCCTCTAAAGCCATTCAATTTCTTTTGCCGATTCTGGTAGCTTGCTTTCTTTTTGTCCGATACTTCTGGCGTGAAGCACGAATAGATCGATCGGTGTTTTAATTGGTTCGATCGCGTTAACTTTGCGGGCGATCGCTTTAATGGTATTTACTGGCAATTCCTTTAATAACCATCGACTGAGACGATAAAAAAATTGTTCTCCATCCAATTCGCTCATTAAATCTACGCCATACAATTCGTGTAGGTAGCGATTGGAAGTACCGTATCTGCGCCACTGACTTTTTAATTCTTTTAAGCTCGATCGATGTCGGTGTAAAATAACTGCTTCAGAAGCAAATTTAAGTTGCCAATCGGTTTGTTTGAGAATGCGCCAACAAATATCGGCATCGCCGCCAGTGGTTAAATGGGGACGAAACAAACCCACTCGAGCAAAAATTTCTTTTCTAATCGCTAGATTAGCAGTTTGACCGTAGGGACAAAAAGAATGTTCTAATAAAAATTGCGGCGACATCATGCCACAATATTCTGCATACTTTTCCAGTATGGTTGTTCCTGGCAAAGCAATTAAATTACCTGCAACTATACCAACTTGAGAATTAGTAAAAGGTTTGATTAATTCTTCGAGCCAATTCGATCGAGGACGACAATCAGCATCGGTAAAAGCGATAATTTCGCCGCTAGCATGGCGAATTCCTCGATTTCGAGCAGCATAAGCACTTTGAATCGAATCTTCCCTGAGATGGTACATGGTTATACCTAGCGCTAGCGCTTTTTCTGTAGCTTCTGCTAGTATATTTGCCGTGCGATCGCTACTGTTATTATCTACTAATAAATATTCGATTTGTTGTGGCGGGTAAGTCAAATCGAGCAAGCAATCGATCGAATCTGGCAAATCTCTTTCGCCATTATATATCGGTATAATTACTGATACTTTGGGTCTAAAAAAACTTTGACTATTTTCTGGGCTGGTTAACATGCTCAATTGCCACCAAATCGATCGCTCGTTTCGATCGCTACTATAATCGATCGCGCCCTAATGGGCAGCTCTTAAAAATGTTTGTTATTATGTTCGCGTCTATTTTTCATGTTTGATTAATTAGCAATCTAGATCGAGTCTTTTTAATTAGTAGTAATAACCTTAACTCTTTTTTTCTTATTATTTCCATCTGCCATCTGCCATCTGGAGGCGGGAAAATTTGAGGTTTCCTCAAATTTGTTTACCCGCCGTCCATCTGCCTTATCCACACTCTCAAGTAAGTGTTTAGCAGGACATGACATGAAAAGTTTTATTAGACAGTTTTTCTTTAGTATTAAACTCATTTTTGCCTATCCACTTTTAATTCCCTTTTTGTTAACTACAGAACGAGAAATCATTCTTAGTGACGTTCGCAAATGGGCAAAAATATTTAAATGGTATGAAAGCGCCGAGACAACACAATTATTGCGATTGCTGCAAGAAGCCCCAGAATTTCGCAATCTATATTATTTTCGACTATTTAAAGGCAATTTAACGGGCAGAGTTTGGATGTATTTGCTAAAAATAATTTATCCACAATGTCCTTACTTTTTACTCGATACTTCCTGTAACATTGGGGCAGGTCTTTTTATCCAACATGGTTTGAGTACGATTATCATGGCAGATCTTGGTGATGATTGTTGGGTAAATCAACAAGTAACCATCGGTCATCGAGATTCCACAGGTCGTCCTAAAATCGGTAACAATGTCAGAATTACAGCAGGAGCAAAAGTAATTGGTAACATTACCATTGGCGATAACGTTACCGTCGGTGCTAATGCCGTAGTAGTTAAAAACATTCCCCCCAATTGCGTTGTCGTTGGCATTCCCGCTTACATTGTCAAACGAGATGGAATTAAAGTAGAAGAAAAATTATAAATGGCAATGGGCATTGGGCATCGGGCATTGGGCAATGGGCATCGGGCATCGCTGCACTGGGCATCGGGCAATGGGCATCGGGCATCGGGCATCGCTGCACTGGGCATCGCCCAAAACCCATCTGCGTTTATCTGCGTTTATCTGCGGACACATTTTTCCAGTTAATGAGCAAAACCGATCCGACAAATCCTACAAATCCAAACTTAATTGCGTGTATTTACAATCATCAGCTTGTTTGAGATAAACCTTCTTAGCATCGGCGAGTAAATAACTTTGCCAGAGAATCGAACTACCAGGGCGTTGACGATCGAGAGCCAACCATTTTTCAAACACTAATTGACGATCGTCGAGTGGTTCGACAATTTGATAAACTCTGATACGCTTGCGGCGATCGCCCCCGCAACGAATGCATTGCAAAGCGTAACCCAGGCGATCGATAAAACATCTGACAATAGTAATCGGACTGGCATTCTTAGCAATACCGATACCTGTAGCCGTTTTAATTTCCAAACGATTGGCGATCGCGATCGCAGCCGTTACTTGTAAATCTTCATCGAGATTAGTCAATTCCCTAACTGGATTAACAAGCAATTGCGAAATCCCTAAAGTTTCCATCGTGCCGATGGTCGTACCCAATTGAGAATTGTTAAAATCGGGCAAAAATAGACTTCCATCACCTCGTTCGAGCATTTTTCGGGCGACGATCGCGTCTCTTTGTGCCAAAAAAGGACGACCTACGGTGAGAAAATAATGTAAACGCAATTGTTGATACCAACCATCGTCATCTAAAGCAACGAGTTTGGCAGTAACAGGCAATTGATAGCGTTGGTGCAATTCAAATTTTCTCAACTTACGACGTTCGAGATTGGTTTTCACTACACGTTTGTTGAGAGAGAAATATTCTTGGGTGCTTAAATCTGGGGCGATCTCGATCGCAACACATTCTGCTTGATAATTTTGTTCTCTTACTTCGGCGATCGCGCAGGTTAAAGATTTAGTTTCGCTTTTAACTTCAGCAAGCTTACCGCTGCCACCTGTGGTTTCCCAGGTGGAAGGTTTAGTTGTTTGTGTTCCCTTCTCAACTTTAGAAGCGATTGCAACTTTTGGTTCTTTTATTTGATGT
Organism: Xenococcaceae cyanobacterium; assembly: GCA_051657945.1. Taxonomy (GTDB): domain Bacteria; phylum Cyanobacteriota; class Cyanobacteriia; order Cyanobacteriales; family Xenococcaceae; genus CAZJTL01. The sequence goes on from JBOFLQ010000310.1 coordinate 83,519, forward strand.
CCTTCATCTTGTAGCCCTGCTACAATTGCATCTCGATAGTTAATCATGGCAGCGTTGAAACGAACTGCCATTTTTGCCCAACATAATAGAGATTCGGCTTGAAATTCTGTATCTATATCTTCGATCGCATCAAAATCGGATTGTTGCAGCAGACGAATATTTAACTGAGTCAAACGGTGTCCCGAAGTTAGTAAATTGGGAATAGAAGTAGAACCGTTGCCAATTCTGTTAAAACCATAGGTAGCACACCAAATATGTCTGGGAATATTTTCACGGATACGTCCTAAAGTTTGCCTGACGGTATTTTCTCCTTGAATGCCCTGAGCGATACACCAAACAGAAGTAAAATGATTTTTAATCTCGATACTTACTCCCGTTTCGATCGAAGGACTTGCTAGGACAATTTCGTAATTAATCAAAATTCGATCGAGATTGCCAATGCAGCCGTAGGCGGGATGTTGGGGATCGGCTAGAGATTCGGAATCAATACGTAAAATTTTTCGCTCGGGGAATTTTTTTTTCAGATAAGCTTCTAAAGTACGAGTGCCCCATTGACTTTTAAGCTTTTGCGCCGACAGACAAACAAATGGTTTGCCGCCATCTTTAATGTGTTTTTCTAAATCTTTAACTAGTTTTTTAGGCGTACTTTCTTTGTAATTATATACTTGCCAGCATTCATCTTTGCTTGGCTTCCAATCGTTTTGAATAATAAATGGTTTTAAATTAATTCCCGCCAAAGAAATCAAATAATCTAAAGTAGTATCGCTCAAATCGGCATCGGCTGCATATACTTGCCCTTCATCTCCTAAAACATTTTGCATTAAAATTTTTAGAGACTTGAGAATGGCAACGCGACGATCTTTACAAGTAGTAGAATTCAAACCGTGCCATAAAACCTGTTCGATTTCATCGATAATTACCACGCCATTCGACCAATCGATCGCCTTAAATTGAGCGCTTGAATCTGGATGTAATGAATCCAAACACAAACCAAATCCCGCACCGACATCGTGAGGATTATCTTTAATTTCAGTAATATACTTTAGTCCAAAACGCTGACATAAAGACTGCACTAACTGAATTCGATGCCCGATAACTAATACCCATTGCCCATTCGCCGCAGCAAGCGCGACAATTTTTTCTAGTAACTTAGTTTTACCCGTACCTTTTGCCGATTTTATACCAATTAACTTAGCCGTTTCAGGAATAGATAAATCTTCAGGCAAATAACGACAATCGAGTTTAATTTGAGGTGTGTGAGTTAATTGCGTCCAAGTTTGTGCCTTCCAAATTTCCAAAGGCATAGCCTTAGCGTAAGCTTCATCAAAGGTTTGCTGTCCGCGATCGGCAATCAAATCGTCTACGCCTTTACCTAATTCGGGTTTCCAAGTAACCACTTTCACCGAACAATCGACTTGTCTGAGTAAATGCCCCATCTTGCGAATCGCAGCACTAACCGCTTTAAGAGTATTTGGTTTCGAATCGCGATCGAAAACTATATATATTTCCCGTTTGCGAACTAATTTTTCCAATTGCGGAATCAAACGAGACTTACCAATTCTGTTACCAAACTCATCTTTAGGAGTGCGATAACCGCTATTGACACCAGGTAAGGCGATCGCTGCATAACCGCTACTAAGTAAAGCACCTGCTTTTTTCGCCCCTTCAGTAATACACAGAGGAATTGAAGGATGTTTTAATAACCACTGCCAAAAATCAAAATAAGTGCAATCGTCATTTCGATCTTCAGGAAGAATTTCTACACCATAGCGATCGGCGATACGCTGCCAAATATGACGGGGAATTTTTAGTGCAAAGATTCCAGTCGGTACTTTAGGCGGATGTTCGTATTTAATCGGTTTACCTTTTTGTTCGTTGCAACGAGGGCGATCGGGTTTAAAACAGCCCCATAAATCCTCTTCTCCTGTAAGTAGATCGATTCCCGAACACCACCAACCCCCATCTTCAGTATGAGCGTAACGCTTGAGAAATCCATCGCTCACCCTGCCATCATTGCGCCTGGGGATATCATCAGAATACAGCAAATATTCAGACGGAGAAGAGCCTTCTAAAGCAATTACATTTAGTTGCGTTAATTCTTCATCAACACCACTTGCTTGCCATTCATTTAGATAGTTCATTTATATTATTTATTTAATAATCTTTTTCCGACTGGATAGATCAGAATACAACAGAATCAGGGAGAGCTTTTAAAAATAAGATTTGTTGCCAGATGTGATGTGCAAGCTTTACAAGGCAACATTTTTAAATATATTTTCTACAGAAAAAAATAAGATTGGCGATTGCGTAGCACTGCGGAGCGCCGATGGCAAATCTGAGGAGACCTCACGGCGGCAAGACAAATCTGAGGTATCCTCAGCCGATCGCCGCCTCAGATTTGCGCTCCTCGCCTACGGCAGATCGCGCAGCCTGCACGGAGCGTGCAATCGCAATTGTAGGGATGCGTGCTGTCGCAGAGCATTAAAGGCAATGTCTCGATTATTGTCAAAACTTAATTTTTGACGGTTATAATTTCGATGATATTTTTGTGATTAAAAAATTAATTTAGATTTTTTTCTCCCAAAATTTTGTATATTGAAGCAAGCCAAACTAATGCATAAATAATAGGTTCAGTTTTTCCAGAAGCGATTTTTTCAATTTCTGACCAGTCATCTGAAAGCTGACCTAAATCTAAATCCTGTGGTTCTTTATAAGGATCGTATCTTTCTTTTGTAGAAATATTCCAATAAAAATCTTCCTCAACTTCAATTTTTTGAATACCTTCTTTTTGCCAATATTCAAATATTATATGTGAAGCTTTCTCTAATACATTAAGATCGACTATCATTATTAGCACTCCTTGCGTATGCTATCGATAGTTTTTCAAAAAATTTCGATCGCATGCTCCAAATGTTTAATTCATTTTTCAATATTACTATTATAAATTAAGAATTTTGAAGGTTTCGATCCCGATCGCCAATACTTAAATAAATATCATTACAAATCAAACTCTGATAAAAATTCTCAAAAATATGAAATAATAAATCAATTTTAAAAACAAAGTTTTACTAAAGTATTTTTTTACAGATTAAGTTTTTGGACTGAATTAATCATAATGTAGGTACGTTGCATGGAACAAGCCAAACTTGAGGCGAGGTTTCCTCGCCACCAAAGAGTCCGCCGCCTCAAGTTTGGCGTAGTCCCTACAAAAAGAAAAAATAACTAAACAATTAGTCTAAGCAGTTTTTCCCATGTCAAAAACTGCACTACGCATAAAATTGATGCGTTCTTCAAAATCTAGATCGGTAATTAAATCGGTAAATTCGTTAGTTTGAGCGGGTAATTCGTAATCAGAAGGAACTTGAATCACTGTTCCGTTTTCCATCCCTTGAGCTAACATCAACCAGACTTCCATTCTTGCGCTAGGATCGAGAGCGAGATAGGCTCGACCGATATCCGTCGCTGCACCATTAACTATATCTCGTTGAGCTTGCAGTTGTTCTTCAGGAGACAAAGCCTGAATTTCGTGAAAAACCGCCGCACCAACTACTTCTACTGAATTTGGAGGGCCAGGATTGAGATTGTCTTTAATATCTAGATAACCGTACCAAAGCAGAGCAAGTTTAGTATCTGCATCGTAATTTTGAAAAATATCTAAGGCTCGTTTTGTAGTCTCGTTAGCTGTGTATGTCATAAAATCATCGATTGCTTTAATAAAACAAGAACATGTTGTTATTTCTTGCTTAGAACAAGTTAACAATTGGCTACTGAGAAACAATCTGATAAAAGATAGAGCCAACATTTTAGACCAATGACAGATACTTAAAATCTAGCAAACTCGGCAGGTAGTAATGATTCTCGCGATAGTTAAATCGATCGCATAGCATTTTTATTAGAAGTTTGAAATATCATAATAAGACAATTATCGATCGCGATTGCAGAGGGGCTGATTGGCGTAAACGTAGGCGATAGACGGAGGCTAAAAGATCTGAGGAAACATCATTTCTCTCCTCCTCCCGTGCCGTTAGGCTAGTTCTTACGGCGCTAAGTATTCGGAGGTAACGGACGTATCCGCGCCTCCTGAAAGAAGCACTCGTGTCGCCAACAGATGCGCCCCGTCTCCGTACAGGCTGCGCGATCGATAAACAAATTAATCTTTTAATAGTCAATGTCTGTTTGAGCGATTGAAAAGACTAATAACATAGTGCCAATTAAACCAGAAAATAAAAGCAACAAAATAATTTGAAGCATTATCGTTATTCCCCTCATATAATCATTAGGCAAATTTTAAAATAATCTATTTTTTAAAGTAAATATATTTTTGAAAACTTAAAAATGGTTTCATCAAAACTTAAAAAAAATTGATAAGTATTTAAATTTATCCACATAATAAATAGCGATCGTACTCTTTGCAGGCTAAGCGATCGCTGAATTAATTACAAACCCACGATCGCCAATCTTTTATTCAAATTAAATACTTATACTGCCCGTCACGTGTCGTCTAAAGCCTATTTATAGAAGTCGTACTTGTTACCAAAGCGATCGAAAGTTGTAATCAAAACGATATTTTTAACGCAACAGTTTTACCCACCAGTCTAAACAGTAAACAATTTTTATTTCTACTGATTACTGAAAATATCTCAGTACCGGTCGATCGCCGTGATTCGATCGACTATCTAGTTAATTTTGTCTCTGTGTAAAACTGAGCGCTACGAAATAATTTTTTGCCATTTTTTTTTTACAAAGATCTCAAAATTTTATACCCTAGTCGCTCTATTACTGCTGCGTTCGATTTCGCGAGCGCTTTTACCTCTCCAGAACAAACGAATTGGCGTACCCGTAAAACCCAACTGTTGGCGAAACTGGCGATCGATATAGCGTTTATAGTTATCGTTAAAACGACTGGGATCGTTGACGAATAAAGTAATTGTTGGCGGTTGAGAACTAACCTGCGTACCGTAGTAAATTTTTCCTTGTTTGCCTTGACGAGTAACTGGAGGCGAATGCCAGCTAATCGCTTCTTGAATGACTTCGTTGATGACAGATGTACTGACGCGACGACGATGCGATTCAGCAGCCTTATCGACCAAATCCAAAATTTTATCTACTCTTTGACCGGTAACAGCACTAGTAAAAATCTTTTCGATCCAGTCCATATAATAAAGACGGCTATCTATTTGTTTTTCATATTCATAAATAGTATTGGAATCTTTTTCTATAGCATCCCATTTATTAACGATTAAAATAGCTGCGCGTCCTTCTTCGATAATGCGTCCAGTCAGTTTTAAATCCTGCTCGGTAACACCATCGATCGCGTCAATGACAAATAACACTACATCCGAACGACGAATCGCTTTAAATGCTCGATTGATGCTAAAAAATTCAGCTCCGTATTCGACACTTTTCTTTTTGCGAATCCCAGCCGTATCGATGAGACGATAAATCTTGCCATTCCGTTCGACTACCATATCGATCGCGTCTCTAGTCGTTCCCGAAATTGGACTGACGATGGCGCGTTGTTCTCCAGTTAAAGCATTTAACAAACTAGATTTACCCACATTGGGACGACCGATAATTGCTACTTTGATTTCTTCTGTATCTGGAAGGGAATCAGCAGGAGGTAGATGAGTAATTAATTCGTCGAGTAATTCTCCCGTACCATTACCGTGAATAGCAGACACGGGATAAGGTTCGCCCAAACCAAATTCCCAAAATTCGGCAGATTGAATCAATCCGTGTTCCACCGATTCACATTTGTTGACGGCAAGAAAAATAGGAACTTTTTGCAGTCGCAACCAGTGAGCGATCTCGCGATCGCTCTCATTTGGCCCTGCTTGCCCATCTACGACAAATATAGCAGCACTAGCTTCAGCAAGGGCGGCAAATGCTTGTTCGCGAATCAGAGGCAAAAATTCTGTATCATCATCGAAAACTAATCCACCCGTATCGACTACTTGAAAATCACGATCGCGCCAAAAAGCAGGGCGATAAGTTCGATCGCGTGTAATTCCTGGTTCATCGTGAACGATCGCCTGTTGGTCGCCCGCCAAACGATTGACCAGAGTAGATTTACCGACATTAGGTCGTCCAATAACAGCAACAATTGGTAGAGGCATGATTTTAAGTCAAAAGTCAAAAGTCAGAAGTCAAAAGTCGTAGAGACGTGTAAGCGAAGCTTTTTTAAAAAAAGCAAGATCGCGTCTGTATAAAAGTAAACAGTGTAGAGATGCGAGCGATTGCTTCGCACTACCTACGGTAGATCGCGTACATTTACAAGAATTAAAAGAAGAAATGCATAAATAATAACTGTTCTGCGTGTAGAGGGCAGTAACAATTACCTCTACCAATAGCAATATAAACTCAATATCATATCATAACGATTTTTAAAATAAATTAGTGGGTCAATCTCAAAATATTATTAAATTGCCGAAAAGTGCTAAGCCAAAAAGCGGCTGTGTCGATCGGACACATAAGTTTACTATATGGTAAGGATTTTATCGACTAAAAGAGCGATTTTTGTCAGCTCAAACTCGCTCGATAAATTTATTTAAAATTATTTTTAACCAAGGAAATTTAGGACAGTGGCAGGTTGGATTTGTAATGGCGTGCCGAAAAATGGCGATCGATCCTTTAGTCTAAATTCCAAACAAGATCACGAATCATATCTCAATTATGGAACGCATTGTGAAATTTGTGGATTGCCAAAAGAGTCGGTAATAAAAATCGATGAAGGTAACGACAAACGCCCCTTGGGCGCACAAATTGCACTTTTAACCGGCGCGATCGTTGCCTTATCAGTTCTCGCGATCGGTTATTTGATTCGTCCCACAACTTGTTTCTACGGACAAACGAGAATTAATGGTAAATGTATTGCCGTTAATTCTCGTTCGCTAGAAAGCAATAAACCAAATAATTTCGAGCGATCGTCACCATCAAATTTAAACTCTGCAACTTCGATCGCTATAATTCCCACCTTAGCAGCAGTAACTAACGTACCGACCATGAAAGCTAGATATGGAGGTTCGACTAGCTTTGCGCCGTTGAGAACAGATCGGATTGTTGGACTTATTGCTATGGCGCAACCTGGGTTTGAATTAATCTATGTCGAACCTTCTAACGGACAAAAACCTGGTTCGAGTAGCGGTATTAAAATGTTGCTAGACGGTCAATTGAGTTTTGCCCAATCTTCTCGACCTTTGCAAGAAGAAGAATACAATGCTGCCAAAAATAGAGGTTTTTCCCTAGAACAAAAAGCTGTGGCAATCGACGGTATTGCAGTTGTTGTCAATCCTCAGTTGTCCTTGCCTGGATTGAGTTTATCTCAACTAAAAGATATTTATACGGGTAAAATAACTAATTGGGAGCAAGTAGGCGGTTTAGATCTGGCAATTAGTCTTGTCAGTCGCAATCCCAAAAGTGGAGGTACTCCAGAATATTTTCAAGAAACCGTACTCGATCGCCAACAGTTTGCCAAATCGATAAAAACTTATGCTAGAGATACTACCGATCTAATTAGAAAAGTAGCTGATACTCCTGGTGCGATCGGCTATGCTACTGCTGCGGAAGTTTGCAATCAAAGCATTATTAAATCTTTGGCAATTGCCAAACAAACACAACAAAATTTTGTCAATCCTTGCCAAGCTAAGCAAGTAAATCAACTGGCGATCGCCAACAACTTTTATCCAATTACCAGAAGATTATTTGTAGTCATCAAACGAGATAGCACTATTGACGAACAAGCAGGTATTTCTTATGTAAATTTACTTTTAAGTGAAGAAGGACAACAATTAATAGAAGAAACTGGTTTAGTGAGAATTCGTTAAAAACGGGCAACGGGCATTGGGCATTGGGCATTGGGCAACGGGCAACGGGCAACGGGCAACGGCGGCACTCTGTATTCCGAGGAAACCTCGGAATCCGTGCCTTGGCAACGGGCAAAAGTAATAAGTAAAAACTTTTTATTCCCTAATCCCTAATCCCTAATCCCTAATCCCTATCCTCTACTCCCTACTCCAATACTTATAAGCCGAATATGCCAGCGTGACTACACCTGTAACAATTGCTGACTCGTCGATTTCAAATTGAGGATGGTGGAGGGGATAGTTGAGTCGTTCGGATGAGCCGACACCGAGACGAAACATACAACCAGGTGCTTGTTCGAGATAGACAGAGAAATCTTCAGCACCGAGAGAAGGTTCGGAAATAATTAAAACGCGATCGCTACCCCAGGCTTCGCGACTGGCTTCTTCCATAATATGGGTTAAAGCAAGATCGTTTTGTACTGAAGGCACGCCGCGACGATAATTTACTTCGTACTTCGCACCATAAGTTTTACAAACGCTAGCGACGATATTTTCAATCCAGTTTGGTAAATTGGCATGGGTATCGGGATGAAGCGATCGCACCGTTCCTTGCATGTGAACTCGATCGGCAATAACATTAGGCGCTCTACCGCCGCTAATTTTGCCTAGAGTTAGGACAATTGGACGTAAAGGATTTTGAGTGCGACTAATTGCCTGTTGTAGAGATGTAATCACTTGAGCGGCAATCCAAATCGCGTCGATCGCTTCGTGGGGACGCGCACCGTGTCCCGATTCACCTTGAATAAAAATTTCCAAGTCGTCTGCTGCTGCGGTTAGAGCGCCGTAGCGAATGCCCACGGTACGGGCGGGAATCGAAGGAAAAACATGTACTCCAAAAATGGCATTGACTTCGTTCATCGCCCCGTCTTTCACCATCCAGCCAGCACCTTGGGCAATTTCTTCGGCAGGTTGGAAGATAAATCTCGTTTTTCCTGGCAAAAGTTCTTTTAATTGCGATAGTACCATTGCCGTTCCCAAACCGACTGTAGTGTGAACGTCATGTCCGCAAGCGTGCATAATGCCTGGTTTGCGAGAAGCAAAATCTAAATGAGTGCGTTCGTCGATTGGCAAAGCATCCATGTCGGTACGAATTGCCAGAATGCGCTTATCGCTGTTCCCTCCTGCTAGTTCTCCAATTACGCCAGTTTTGCCGACTGCTTCTTTTACCTGCAAACCGCAGGATGAAAGAACTCCCGCCACATAGGCAGCCGTTTGATATTCCTGTCCGCTCAGTTCTGGATTGGCGTGTAGGTGACGGCGGATTTCAATTAGTCTGGGTGCGAGTGTTTCTGCTAATTCTTTAATTTGAGAAAGCATCGATAATATTAATTCAAAATTTGAAACTGCAAATTACGGTTGAATTAAGCGAGCTAGATTGTCAATGAATGTAAGGTAAATACCTATTAGCTTAGTCGATCGCAAGTGCGAGATGTTTGACCCAAGAAAAATAAAAAACTTACGCTATCTTCTGAAGCAGACTAATTTGTCTAAAGTTAAGCAGTTTGAAATCGTAAACCCGTGAGAAACTATATTTTAAAGCTAGTTAAGACAGCTCATGAATATTTCATCTCCTCATAATCAAAGAATCAAGCTAGATAGAGATAGTTTACTGCGAGAGATTGCAGATTGTATTTATCAAGCTTCCGAACTTCAAGAAATTTTAAATGCAATAACTAAAGAATTACGTGTCTTTTTAGGGACTGACAGAGTGAAAATTTATAAGTTTCACGATAATGGTTGCGGTCGAGTCGTAGCTGAATCAATAGATAACAATCGATTGCCTTCAGTGTTGGGGCTAAATTTTCCTGCTAGCGACATTCCCCAAGAAGCTCGCTCCATGTTTGTCAAAGCTCAAATGCGATCGATCGTCAATGTTGAAACCAAACAGATCGGACAAAGTTTCAAACTCGATGCAGAATTTGAGAAAATTCAATATCGTAACTTAGACCCCTGTCACGCCGAGTATTTAAATGCGATGGGGGTAATGTCCTCAATGGTAGTTGCGATTTGCAATCGAGAACATCTTTGGGGATTATTGGTTGCTCATCACTCCCAATCCCTCGTATTTACTGAAGAACAACTAGATACGGTACAATTAGTCAACAAACAGCTAGTAGCGGCCATCGAGCAAACAAATTTACTCGATCGAGCTCGTGTCAAATCGCAAAGAGAAGAGTTTGTCAATAGCATTACAACTTCACTGTATTCAGGATCGACAATTAAACTGCAAACAGCCTTAGAAAAGATTGTTAATGTTCTTGAAGGTTCTGGTGGTCGGCTTTATCTACAACCCCAAATTTTAGGGATCGAAAACGATTCGATCCCCAATTTGACCAATAGGTTAGAAGTGCCTAACCGTATTACACTCGAACTATACACTTGTGGTATGCAGCCGAGAATGCCAGAGAATGCACAATATAGCGCGATCGAGCAATACAGTGTCTGGCATACATATTTTGAGGAAGACGAACGAGATATTTGGGCAATTGACGACCTCTATCAAAAATCGCAATTGAGGGTTGTCCAGCCGACTTTTCAATCGACCAAAATTCGTAGTATTTTAATATTGCCTTTGCATTATCGCCGACAAATTTTTGGTTATCTGAGCATTTTCAGAGACGAAATGGAAACAGAAACTTTGTGGGCAGGTCAACATGACAGCGATCGAAGACAACAGTATCCTCGACTGTCGTTTGAAGTTTGGCGAGAATTCAACCAGCATCAGGCGCGTCAGTGGACGGAAGATGAGATTCAATTGTGTCGATCGTTAAAATCTCACCTCATTAGTGCCATTCAACAGGATCGAGTAAACCAACAACTTCAAACACTTCTAAAAACACAAGTTCAACAGAGGGAGATCGAACTTCAAGTAGCAGAAATACAGCAGCAAATTCTTTTAGAAATTGTTGCGAAAACCAAAGCAGGAATCGACGCGATCGCTATTTTTAACTATGCGTGCGAACAATTAAGACGCTTTCTCAAAGCCGATCGAGTTGGTATCTATCGTTTTAACTCGGATTCGCAGTACAACGAAGGTGAATTCATTGCTGAAGACGTACTCGGTTTTCCTTCTGCCATGGCGGTAAAAGTCCAAAATCATTGTTTTGGCGAACTTTATGTAGATTGCTACAGCAAAGGAAAGTTTCATGTCATAGAGAATATCGATCGCGCGCAAATTGAAGATTGTCATCGGACACTTTTAGAACTATTCCAAGTTAAAGCGCATTTGGTCGTACCTTTGATCGATAAAGACCGTTTGTGGGGTTTGTTTTGCGTTCATCAATGTACCCATCCCCGCAATTGGTCGGAAACTGAAATTAAATTTGTATCTCGAATCGCTACGCAATTATCGTTAGCCGTAGAACATTCGCAATTGCTCGGTCAAATTCAGCCTACAGAAATTGTCGGTAATAAAGATTTGCAGCAGATTCTGCAAGAATTAATGACAGACAATCGAGAAATTCAGGGAACGGCTTTAATTTCAGATCGAGGTTTGCCACTAGCGGCAATGTTTTCTGAGAGTTTAGACGAAGAAGAAATTTCAGCAGTATCTGTCGAAATGCTGTCTTTAGCCGAAAGAATTGGTTTTGAATTAGACAGAGGCAATCTTACTTATGTTTGCGTCAAAGGTGACAACGGCTATGCTTTTATAGCAAAGTGTAGCGAAAGCGTAGTTCTGTTAATTTTAACCAGTTTATCAGTACAGCAAGGACTAATTGTCTTAGAACTAAATCGCGCGATCGCAGAAGTACAAAAAAATCTCAAATTTTAAGAATAGGGGATAGGGAATAGGGGATAGGGAACAGGGAATAGGGGATAGGGAATAGGGAACAGGGAGTTACTTTTTAATGCGTGATTTTTGACTTTTTTAACCCCTATCCCCTCCACAAAGCATCATTTTCATGCTTCCTGGTGGGGCTAGGGTAAGTCCGCGACGAGATGGTTTAACGGGACGTTTATTGACTAGAGTGAGTTCGCATTGTGAAAAAATAGTTGCTAAAACGATTTTCATTTCGAATTGAGCAAAAGCATAGCCAATACAGAAACGATCGCCACCGCCAAAGGGTATATATTCGTACTGGGAAAATTGTCTTTCTAAAAATCTTTCTGGTTTAAATTTTTTTGGTTCTGGATAAAGATATTCTTTTTGGTGAAGTAAATAAATTGATGGAATTAATGCCGTCCCAGGTTCAAATTTATACCCCATTATTTCGATCGGCTTTTGGACGATACGAGGAAAACCATTAATAGCGATCGGGTAGATACGAAGAGATTCTTGAGAGATAGCAGTTAAATAAGGAAGTTTGGTTGCTGCGATTACGTCATCTGTAACTTCTATAGTTTTTAATTCTTGTAAGAGTTTGTGGCGTACTTCAGGTAAGCGATCGAGCCAATATAAAGACCATGCTAAAGCTGAGGCAGTGGTTTCGTGTCCCGCAAATAGTAAAGTTAATAATTGATCTTTTAATTCGGCATCGGTCATCGGTTGACCATTTTCATCTCTAGCAGCTAATAACATCGAAAGAATGTCATCTCGCTCGGTATCTTTAGAGTTGCGACGTTCTTCAATTTCTGCAAACAATAGACGATCGATCTCTCCTCTCATTCGCAGAAAACGACCCCAAGGACTCCATTTACCCAAATCTTTTTGTAAGCTGCGGAAAAAGATTAATGTAGAACTTAGCGGCGAACCGATAGTTTCTAGCATCTCGGAAAGTACAGTTTGCAATTGTTGGTATCGATTGCCAGAATGCAAACCAAATACGACGTTAAGAATAACCTGCAAGGAAATCTCTTGCATAGTCGAACGAACTGAAAAAGGTTTACCTATCTCAAGGCGATCGATCGCCTGTTGAGTAATTTCCTGAATTAATTTGCCATAAGTTTGCATGCGCGCCCCATGAAAAGGAGGCATCAATAACTTTCTTTGACGCTGATGGCGATCGCCTGACAACATTAACAAAGAATTTTCACCCAGCAAAAATTCTAACATTCTGCCACTGCTAGCAGTATCAAAGGTTTCAGCAGGTGCGCTATAAATTTGGCGTATTCCCTCTGGATTGGTGATATAGACTAAGGGCGACCCCTTGGGCGGAATAAAACTAAAACAATCGCCGTATTGCTGGTGAAACATGTCCAAAGTTTCCAGAGGACGAAAAATAAAACGCAGCGATCGCAATAAAGGAAACGGAAAGATATAAAGACGATTGTGAGGGCCGTTTGGTAATTTCAAAACAACTTCTCCTAGTGGGTAGCTATTAAATATGGTAACTACTCAACAGAAGCCAAGGCGATCGCCTTTATTGTATAGAACCCGTTTAACTTTCTCGACGGGAAGTCCCTTATGGTAAACGTAGTGTCAGTGTCGGTACGCGCGTCTCGTCTGGGTTTACAAATTCGACACATAATCTTTATTTTGATGAGGGTTTGAGGTGTTGTATAATACTCCCAACTCAGAATATAAACCGAGCCAAAGGGAATACACGAGTGAACCAGCCGTCTGGGTTGTAGCCATATCTACACTGTCTGTGAACATAAATCGGAGTACCAATGGAATCTGAGCCAAAAACAGAAAGAGTACCGCAGGACTTGCGGGAATCGAAAATGCCTATGCAGTCGGTCTGTCGGGGAATAAGCCACGGGGCTGTTCTAGATAAGAGACGAAAAACCACGGCACTCAATACGCGCATGGGAATTCCGCGTCCGTGCCTCACCAATGGAAACAACTAGGAATGCCATATCGCGAGGTATGGAAGCCCGCAGCATAATCTTTGATTTGCTGTCGGGAGGATGTCACTAGCTCTCTAACCAGTTGCCCATCTTTGAAGCATCAGTTGGCTCGAGACATTTTTTGAAGGCAACTTAAGTTTTAAAATACGGCGCGCCAAGGCAATTTGGAGGCAACATCATTATTGACGCGCCTTACAACTAAAAGGAATAGAGATAATCAATTACCTACGACGTATCGTATTTAAAATAAGTGATTGAGATTTAAACGGCGATTGCGCGATCGCGTTGCAGCAGGAGCGAGCTGCCTACGGCAGTGCGAAGCCAATCGCGCGGAGATTCGATAATAAAAATACTTACGACGTATTTTACAGATACCAAATAGGTTCTATATGTTGGCGATCGAGCTAACTGGATAACTAATATTTAATTACTAAATTTTTTAATCGATCCAGATAGAAAACCTCGTGCGTAGGAAGATTTATTTATTTTTGAGTAATGACTTAATTAAATAGCTTTGGGAAGTGGAATAAATTTTTTACAAAAAACATCTACTTTTGAAAAAGTTTCAATCCAAACCCTAGCACCAAATAAAGTTTTGTCCTCACCATAAACAATTCGACATGGCCCATTAATCTCGACGGAATGCCCGTAAGTATTACTATTTCCTTTTTTTACGGTAATTACAGGCTCAGATTTACCTTGTTTGTGGTTTCGAGCAATTTCTTGCCGATTAATGTGAATAATACTCTTTGCACAAGAGCGTGCGGATTTAAAAGAAAGAGACGGCCCTCTCCTACCTTTTCTAACTATCGGCATCCCGTCGGTTAGAGGAATTATCCAAAATTTTCCTAATTTGTAAGCTCCGACAATTCTACCCTGATTTAAAAGTATTCTTACTCTTGTCGTTGATACTCCAAGTATGCTTGCTGCTTGCGTTGTATTGACTAACATAAAAACTGTTACGGTATAAAATTACTTATTTTATAAGTATACAAGTAGACAGCGCGATCGCTTTAAATCGCGATCGATACCCAACAATCGCTAAACTGATATTTGGTAGACATTGCAAATAAAGAACAAATTAGAATGCAGATTCGAGCGACCGATACATCATATTTAAATTGGAGTGGAGATATCCTCGCTGTTAGTTTATTTGAGGATGCCATTGAAGTAACAGGCGAGTTAGCGCAATTAGACGAAAAATTAGCGGGTACGATCGCCGAACTAATTGCCGAAGCAGAATTTAAGGGCAAAGCAAACAGTACCGCAGTAACTCGCGTTGGTGGCAATAGTCCCATTCGTAAAATTATTTTGGTAGGTTTGGGTAAACCAGACAACCTCAAGTTACATTCAGTACGAACAGCCGCCGCCGCGATCGCCCGCGCTGCCAAAATCGAAAAAAGTAAAACCCTGGGTATTAGTTTGCCTGTAGTTAATGGCGATGCAGCAGCTACAGCACAAATTATTACAGAAGGGATTTTGCTGGCACTCCATCAAGACAATCGCTTTAAATCCGACCCCGAAGATAAAGGCGCAAAACTAGAAACAGTCGATTTATTAGGTCTAGGCGGGCAAGATACAGCAGTTGCCCGTGGCGAACAAGTAACTTCAGGGGTAATTTTAGCTAGAGAATTAGTTGCCGCGCCTGCCAATTCGGTAACGCCTGTGACTATGGCAGAAACCGCCCAACAACTTGCCTCAGATTACGGTATGGCGATCGAAATTCTCGAACAAGAAGAATGTGAAAAACTGGGAATGGGAGCGTTTTTAGGCGTAGCTAAAGCTTCCGAATTACCACCCAAATTTATTCATATAACCTACAAACCCGAAGGTACTCCCAAACGTAAAGTGGCGATCGTCGGTAAGAGTTTAACGTTTGACTCTGGCGGTTTAAATATTAAAGTAACTGGTAGCGGTATTGAAACCATGAAGATGGATATGGGTGGTGGTGCTGCAACCTTGGGCGCTGCCAAAGTTATCGGTCAACTCAAACCCGATGTTGAGGTGCATTTTATCTGTGCTGCTACCGAAAACATGATTAGCGGACGTGCCATGCACCCAGGCGACATTCTCACCGCTTCTAACGGCAAAACGATCGAAGTCAACAATACTGATGCCGAAGGAAGATTAACCCTCGCAGATGCACTAGTTTTTGCCGAAAAATTAGAAGTAGACGCGATCGTCGATTTAGCTACCCTTACTGGTGCTTGTATTGTTGCCTTGGGCGATGAAATTGGTGGTTTGTGGAGTACTGACGAACAATTAGCGAAGCAGATTGAGAATGCCGCAGAAACGGCGGGCGAAAAATTCTGGGAAATGCCTATGGAAGAAAAATATTTTGAGGGCTTAAAATCCCCCATCGCCGATCTGAAAAATACTGGCCCTCGCGGCGGCGGTTCGATTACTGCTGCTTTGTTCCTCAAACAATTTATTAAAGATACTCCCTGGGCGCATCTCGATGTTGCAGGACCGGTTTGGACGGACAAGCAAAACGGCGTTAACAATTCAGGTGCAACTGGTTTCCCCGTTAGAACTTTAGTTAACTGGGTATTAGCTGAAAGTTAAAAATTGAATCGATCGCTAGTTCAAATCTAATCCAATTACTGGTTGGCAAATAAAGCGTACCAAGATTGGTACGCTGCCGATTGTTTTGCATCGAGCCATCCCTGAAGGCTTCGTTGTCAAACAGGTTCGAGTTTTGATAAAAGCTTCGGGTTGGTATGCTCAACTGATTTTGCAGTCTGATATCTCTATTTCCGAAGCAATACCTCATGGTGAACCACTGGGAATTGATTGGGGTATTTCCAGTTTTGTCGCTACCAGTCAAGGTGAATTGATAGATAATCCTCGGTTCTATATCCAGTCTCAAGGCAAGCTTAAATGGCTGCAACGTAGATTGAGTAAGAAACAGAAGGGAAGTAAGTCTTATCAGGCATTGGCAAAAAAGATAGCTTTGCTGCACGAAAAAATCAGTAATCAACGAAAAGATTTCCACTACAAAACCAGTCATCATCTTTGTCGTACTGCTGGAATGATATTTGCTGAAGACTTGAATATCTTGGGGTTGAGTAGAGGGATGCTTGCCAAGCACGTTCTGGATGGTGCGCCTGGGCAATTCTTGAGCATCTTGGACTGGGTTTGTCGCAAGACTGGGACTTATCATCAAAAAGTTGATGCTTTTGGTAGCAGTCAACTTTGCCCCGAATGTGGGGCTGATGTGCCTAAAGATTTGAGTGTCAGGATACATAGTTGTCCAGAATGTCATGTCGTCATGCCTCGCGATGTGGCTAGTGGGAAAATCATAGTGAATAAAGGTATTGCAGCCGTCGAAGGTCTAGCGGTCAAGCTGGGTGTGGAGGAAGACTCAATAGAGTCCCGATGAGACACCAATTTCTAGCAGCGATGTTAGAAGCCCACGCTATATTGCGGACTTCAATTAGCGTTGGGAGTACGTCACAATATGATTATCATTCATGTGCGCTTGAAACCTCTTGTTAATCGCTCGTAACTTAGATCGCGATCGAGTTAAACTTTACTCTATTCGCTCGGCGAGTTCACGCTTCTCAAATTCTGGGACGTTTCAGTTCCCTATGCTTATCAATATTCTCGTTTTCTCGCGATCGCATTTCAGGTGAATCATTCTTCAATTGAGCAATGCCGATGATGAGTAATAGTTTTATTGTTCTAAACATGAAGCATTTTAAAGAACTTCAAAAAGTTGAAGTTAAACTGCTAGTTGAGGAAGAAGAACATTTATACATAATTCCATATGGTGGTTTGCTCGGAGGACTACAAATTCCCGCCAAATTGGAAAAAGTTGCAGATCGACCAGTTGAAAGAGGAATTAAGTTAACAGAATTGATTTTTCGGTTTAGAGACGGGGAAAATCTTAAGTTTCCCATCGATTTAACCGATGCTTCATCGTGGGAGCCACAGAAAATAGAAGATAATGAGTAATAGACCTGTTGTGAAATAAGAGAGAATAAAGACAGGCGATCGAACAATATCTCGATAGCATACAGCTAGATAAAGTGAGTTAACTTTATCTTGATTAGATATGTTTGCTTCAACAAAAGAGCTTTTTAAGACTTATGACCATCAACTCTTCAAAAACCCAATGGCAATATTTAGAATCTCGTCCTCATCCTTGGAGAAAACAGCTTTACATCAAAGGGAGAAAGCTCAGAGCTTTCACCGTTTGGATGGATATGCTGGTTAATGAACTAACTCCCCATGATGTAGCAGAAAACAAAGAGTTACCCATAGCTGCTGTAGAAGAAGCAATATTGTATTGTGAAACTAATCAAGCGTTGCTAGAAAAAGAAGCTGAAGAAGAAAAGAATATATTAGAAGCAAAGGGAATTAGCGTTGAGCCTAAAGCTATTAATAGATGAAGATTCGCAGGATAGGCTCTTAGTTAAGCTGTTAAGAGAAGCGGCTCATGATGTTATCACAGTTAACGAAGCAGGGTTAACATCTCAACCAGACAAGATTGTTTTTGATTATGCTAAGACAAACAATCGTGTATTGCTCACTTATAACTGTGATGATTTTCAAGCTCTACATGAAGCTAATTTAATTCATTCAGGTATTTTAGCGATTTATCGTAGTTCTAATCGTTCAAAAAATATGAATTTTAAGGATATAGTCCGTGCGATCGCTAATTTAGAAACCACTAAAATTCCCCTTAACAATCAGTTTGTCTCTCTCAACCAGTGGATATATTAATGTTAAGCTGATTGTCAGGAAATTTATCGAGGTACGAATCCCGTCACTAATGAAGTATTGGGTTCGATCGATCCGTCAACATCCAGATTTTGTGTTTTGAGTGCGTCTTATACCAATTTAAAACAAGAATGCGACACATTATCTGTGTAGGGGGTAAGGCGCCTTGCGCCTTACCACGCGCGATCGATCTGTCGTCAACACCATTTAAATTTGTATTAGATGTGATGGACTTATACAAGAGGTTTAGTGAATAAAATCTTAGAACAGTTTCAACAACGCCTTAACGAAGATTGGCTTATTGGGGATCGATCTTGTCTGTTTAATTCAACTTTTGAAGCTGCAAACGAACAGATTAAAAATTTATCTAGTCATGAAAGAAAATTAAATATTCTTGTGTGCGATC
>JBOFLQ010000311.1:0-23046 GCA_051657945.1 Xenococcaceae cyanobacterium
CCAAAAATTCCTTCTTCGATCGCAATAGTTTTCTAAGTAAACTCATAACGACTCCAATCTAGACTGTTAATTTATTCGGTGCGTTAATTTTTCAGCAACGCCACAGAAAATCTATTTTTTTAACACAACAGTTTTTCAAGTAAACTCATAACGACTCCAATCTAGACTGTTAATTTATTCGGTGCGTTAACCTTTCAGCAACGCCACCAAAAATTTATTTTTTTGGCGCAATAGTTTTAAATTAAACTCATAACGACTCCAATCTAGACCGTTAATTTATCGGGTGCGTTAACCTTTCAGCAACGCACCATCGAATCTTTCAAAAATTTGAACTTGTTTATCTGTCGCTACGAGCGCAACGTGCAATAAAAATTATTCTTCTTCCTCACGTTTTTTGGTTTGAAATTTTCCAGTCTATTTGTCTGAGAATTCCTCTTAACATGGCGACTTCTTCGTTACTTAGATTAGTGCGGTTGTATAAACGTCGGAATTTTTCCATTCTTGCTGTTGCGGTGTGAGGATAAAGATAACCAATCTTGAGTAATATTTCTTCTAAGTGTTGAAAATATCCTTCTAAAATTTCTAGAGAAACACTATCGATCGCGATCGGTACTTCCGATTTTAGTAAGCGATCGTCGATAGTTAATGAGGCTTGGTAAAGTTCGTAGGCGCAAACAGCAACAGCTTGAGCGAGATTGAGGGAAGGATATTCAGAGTTGGCGGGAATACCGATAAATCTTTGCGCGTGATTTAATTCTGTATTGCTAAGTCCGCGATCTTCAGCACCAAAAATAAGTGCAGATGTAATATTTGCTTCTAATAACCAAGGCAAAGCAACTCGCGGATGTTCTAATTCTGTAGGTAAATTGCGCGATCGAGCGGTAGTTGCGATTGCTCGTTGACAGCCTTCTAAAGCTTCTGGCAAAGTATTGACAATTCGAGCCTTTTCTAAAACATCAACTCCGTGTACTGCCATGCGTCGCGCTTCATCACCTAAAAATTCGCAGTGAGGATTGACTAGCACTAATGTATCTAGCGCCATATTTTTCATAATTCTAGCGATCGAACCAACATTAAGAGCGCCTGCTGGTTCGACTAGAATAATGCGAAGATTTTTTAAATGAGACATTTCGATCGCTCTCAACTACTGCTAGACCAAGAAGTCTATCATTTTTTCTGACGGAGACTGTAAATTCTTCGTAAAGAACGCAAAACGCACTATTAATTAATTTAATAATGCCAAATAATAATTGGTAGAACAATTGAATGACTATTTTGCGATCGCCATGACATATTTTGTCGGTCAACGCTTGCGTAATAATAAGTATGTTCTGAAGCAGGAAATAGGAAAAGGAAGCTTCGGCATTATCTATCTAGCTGTCGATCGCACTCTGAGACGATCGGTAGCTATTAAAACTCTCGATCTTCCTTTACGACAACACCCCAATTTTCATCATTTTGTACGTCAGTTTTACACTGAAGCGATCGTACTAGCAAAGTTTTCTCACCCTAATATTATTGGTGTTAAAGATTTTTTCATCGAAAATCGACTTCCGTACATTGTTATGGATTACATTCCAGGACAAACTTTAGATCGAATTGTTTTGCCCGATCGACCATTGCCAGAAACAACAGCAATCGAATATATTCGACAGATTGGAGCAGCTTTGCAAGCAGTTCACAATCAAGGTTTGGTACATAGAGACATCAAGCCAAAAAATTTAATTCTCGATCGCGATCGCAAGCAAATTATTGCTCTCGATTTTGGCAGTGCCAGAACTTTTGCACCAAATAAATTGGAATTGGCAACCAATCTCGTTTCAGATGGCTATGCGCCGATCGAGCAGTATCTTCCCGAAGCCGAATTGACTCCCGCTACTGACATTTACGCTTTAGCTGCTACTCTTTACACGCTGTTGACTGGTAAAATTCCCCCTTCTTCGGTATCGCGCTATCATAATCTCCTCGATTCTCCCCAGCAAATTCGCCCCGAGATTAGCGATCGCCTCAACGATGCCATAATGTACGGAATGGCATTAGAAGCACAACATCGCCCTGCTAGCGTGGCTGAATGGTTGACTTTACTGCCCTTTGAAAATAGTAGCAACTCGATCGAAGCGATCGAACCAATGTCCACATCAATTGTTGTTTCAACTGCGACTCGACAAGTTACTGCAATTGAAAATTTATCTATTAAGAGCGCACGAGCGAATAATTTATTCAAAAAAACTGTTACGTTAACAGGAAAAATGATGTTGGGGATAGGGGCTTTTGCAGTTGGTTGGTTGCCCTGGGCGATCGCGCGTCAAGAAAAATTCGAACCGCCAAATTCAAATCTACAAATTCAAGCCTTACCTGCGATCGAGAAAAAATTACTCCAACCTTCGATCGATACTAAAAGATTATCTTCTCTTCAAAAAATTTCTATTCCACGAATAAAACCTATCTCAAATCAAGCGACAACGATTCAAAGTAAAAAAATTGTTGCGCCAAGAAAACCTGTGCTTTTCGATCGCACATCACGCCAAGACAATACAAGTTCTTCTTTGTCGCTTCCGAAAAAATTAAAGCTGACTAACAAACCGTTACTTTTTCGCTCTAGATATTCTTCAGCGTATAAAATTCCAGCAATAACGATCGCGAAAAGTCCCTCCCAATCTCAAATAGTAAGACAAAGTTCGCCAAGAAAATTCAAGCCGCTGTTCAGGCAAAGCGAGCGATTGCATTTAAGAATCGATCGCTTAGAAAAAAAGCAAAATAAATTGTTTCGCCAGACACAACGAAAATTAGCAAAATTGAATCGCCAAAACGAAGGCAAATTTCAACATAGAAAAAAATGAATCATTAACTATCAATGGCGAACAAGAATCCCGATCGTTTCAAAGTAAAAGCTTTTCACGGTCACCAAATCGATATAATTTACAATAAGCGAAATAAAAATTCAATTAAGCTAACGTTTGGGTGCAACATAATTTTACAGCGCACAAAAAACAACCAGCACCTATTGAGTTATTGACAAGGGAAAAGCTGTTTATCTATGTCTAGAATTGAAACCAGAACAGAACCCATGGTACTCAACATGGGGCCTCACCATCCTTCAATGCACGGCGTTTTACGCCTGATTGTTACTCTTGATGGTGAAGATGTAATCGATTGCGAACCCGTAATCGGCTATTTGCATCGAGGTATGGAAAAGATTGCCGAGAGTCGTACCAGCATCATGTACGTTCCCTATGTCAGTCGTTGGGACTATGCAGCAGGAATGTTTAACGAGGCAATTACGGTCAATGCACCAGAAAAATTAGCGAATATTGAGGTTCCCAGACGCGCCCAGTACATTCGCGTCATCATGCTAGAGTTAAACCGCATCGCCAATCACCTGTTGTGGTTGGGGCCATTTATGGCTGATGTTGGCGCGCAAACTCCCTTTTTCTACATTTTCCGCGAACGGGAACTAATTTACGACCTTTGGGAAGCAGCAACAGGCTACCGTTTGGTAAATAATAACTATTTTCGCATTGGTGGCGTTGCCGTAGATTTACCCTATGGTTGGATTGATAAGTGCGTAGATTTTTGTGATTACTTCGAACCCAAGGTAGACGAATACGAAAAACTGATTACAGACAACCCTATTTTCCGCCGTCGCGTTGAAGGGGTTGGCACGGTAACTCGCGATGAGGCGATTAACTGGGGGCTTTCTGGCCCAATGTTACGGGGTTCTGGAGTAAAGTGGGATTTGCGTAAAGTAGACCACTACGAATGCTACGATGATTTCGATTGGGATGTTCAGTGGGAAACTGCTGGCGACTGCTTTGCTCGTTATATAGTACGCATTCGCGAAATGCGCGAATCGGTCAAAATTATTCGTCAAGCGATCGAAGGTTTACCTGGTGGCCCTTACGAAAATCTTGAAGCCAAACGAATGGCAGAAGGCAAAAAATCAAAGTGGAATGACTTTGAATATCAATACATCGGCAAAAAAGTAGCGCCAACTTTTAAAATTCCTGCGGGCGAACATTACGTTCGTTTGGAGAGTGGCAAAGGAGAGTTGGGTATTTTTATTGTTGGTAACGATAATGTCTTCCCCTGGCGTTGGAAAATTAGAGCAGCCGATTTTAATAACTTACAAATCTTGCCTCATATCCTTAAAGGGGTAAAAGTTGCCGATATTATGGCAATCTTAGGCAGCATTGATATTATCATGGGTTCGGTCGATCGATAAAATTAGGGACTAGGGAATCGGGCAATAAGCTTTTTAAAGTCTGAAGTCTGAAGTTTTTTTACTTTAGACTTCCCCTATCCCCTATCCCCTAACCACTTTTTTATGGCAATTGAAATAGAACGCAAATTTTTAGTCAAAAACGATACTTGGAAATCTCTCGGACAAGGAATTTTGTATCGTCAAGGTTATATTTTCAGTCAGCCTGAAGTAACTGTTCGTGTTCGTTTAGCAGGCGATCGCGCCTATTTAACTATTAAAGGTAAAGGAACGACAACGGGCTTATCGCGCTTGGAATATGAATATACTATTCCTGTCAACGATGCCAAAGAAATGCTCGATAATTTATGCGATCGCCCGTTGATTGAAAAATATCGCTACAAAATTCCTTACAAAAATTTGATTTGGGAAGTAGATGAATTCCTAGGTGAAAATCAAGGTTTAGTCATTGCCGAAGTCGAACTCGATGACGAAAATCAAATTATTAATTTACCAGACTGGATCGATCGCGAAGTATCCGATCCAAAGTATTTTAATGCCAACTTAATTAAGTATCCATACAGTCATTGGAGTAAAGGAGAGTAGGCAATAAATACCAGAAACAATTAATTCATTAATAGCTGGGCGCTGAATATCGAACACTGGTACTGGTATAGTGCATTTAATAGTAAATTGCTGTAAGATCGGTTGATTTCGATCGTGCTAATCTATTTTTTATTAAAAAATCATGCAAAATCTACTGAATCGCACCGTTCGTTTGTTAGCGTTGGTTTCCTTTCCAGTAGGATTATTCGCCGCTACTATTCCTAGTCGTCCTGCCATTGCTAGCAGCTTTGATAGTTGCCTTAGAGAACTTCAAGGAAAAAATATTTCTGGAGAACAAGCTAGTATCGCTTGTGCAGAAGCATTTGAACCCGATACTTTATCTACTTGTACCGAACGAATCAGCGCTAAAGGCTCGATTCCTGCTGAAGATGCACTCAAAGCTTGTTTTAGAGTTAGACGACCTTTAGATTTGGCTAGTTGCGTTACAAATATTCAAGACAAAGCCACAAAAACTTACGCAACGAAACCAACAGAAGAACCATCGGGTACGCAAAATAAATCTCTTTCTAAAGATAGCGAAAAAATATTTTCTCAAGCTCCCACCGAACCTACTGCACCCGCACCCACAACTCCTACTTTAGAACCAGCGCAACCAGAAGAAGCGCCAACAACTCCCGCACCCACGCAACCAGAAGCAGCACCAACCGAAACACCCCAACCCACTAATGAAACTTCTGCTACTTCAGAAGCAAGCGGCGCTCTTGCTCTGGAAACTTGTCGTCGCAGTCTTCTACCAGTGCGTTTCTCAGAATGTGTCATTGCTGTCAACAATAACGTGCAAGGCACATCTCCTGATGACGCAATGAAAACTTGCATTAGAGCAGAAGATTATCCTTCAGAATTATATCCATCTTCTAGCGCTCAATAAATTAAATTAATACATTATTGTTTCAAGAGCAATCCAAAAGGATTGCTTTTTTTTTATTTGGCGATCGAGCGATCGATTCATCTTTTTATTTCCTTTCTCAAATAAATAAGTTACCAGTTTATATTGGAGTCGTTATGAGTTTACTTTAATAACTGTTGCGATTGCGAATTGTTTTTTCGATCGCTTGCGTGAAGCGAAGCTAAGGGCTAAAAAATCGCTTCTATTGACTAGGCTTGTTTCTATTTCCTTTCTCAAATAAATAAGTTATCAGTTTATATTGGAGTCGTTATGAGTTTACTTAACAACTGTTGCGAAGAGGAAATCTTTTTTCAAGCAAGCGTGAAGCGAAGCTAAGGGCTAAAAAATCGCTTTTATTTGAGCGAGATGTTTCTATTTCCTTGTTCAAATAAATAAGTTACCAGTTTATATTGGAGTCATTATGACTTTACTCTAATAACTGTTGCGAAGAGGGAATCTTTTTTCAAACAAGCGTGAAGCGAAGCTATCGAGTAGAGAATCGCTTTTATTTGAGCAACATGTTTCTATTTCTTTCCTCAAATAAATAAATTACCAGTTTATATTGGAGTCGTTATGACTTTACTCTAATAACTGTTGCGAAGAGGGAATCTTTTTTCAAGTAAGCGCTCGCTTTTATTTGAGCGACATGTTTTTATTTCCTTCGTCGAATTAATAAGTTACCAGTTTATATTGGAGTCGTTATGAGTTTACTTAACAACTGTTGCGAAGAGGGAATCTTTTTTTTCAAGCAAGCGTGAAGCGAAGCTATCGAATAGAGAATCGCTTCTATTGACTAAACTTGTTTCTAGTGACGACTCCCTTTCGCTCAACCAAAACTCAGGTTTAAATAGAAACGAAATTAAACTTGAGGTAGAAATGTGGATCGAAAAACCGTAGGAATGGTTAGCAGCTACAAAGGTTTAGATCGAAGAGATTGGCTTTGGAAACAAACGCCTCATCCCTTTGGAGTTTGGGGAAGCATGCAAATGTTAGCTACTGCCGAAAAACCAGATTTTTTACTGCTCTATCAGTTTGATTTCCCCCAACCAAATCGATCGACTTCTTGGTTAGAAAAATTATGTAGAAAACACAAACAGACTCAAATAGATCCTTGTTCTTTGTTTGGAGATGTTCCCAAAGAACGTATTATTTATTTGCTGCGCGAACCTCCTTTAGAAGAAATTACTCAAGTTAACAAAGCTAATTACGAAGCAGCTAGTAACTATTGCGGATATATTTCTGGCCCAGACAATTTTGCACCACATCCCGAATATATGCCAGCAATTTGGTATGTCGATAATACTTTTCGTGAGTTAAACGAGATGGGAGTACCAGAAAAAAATAGACCTTGCTGTTGGATTACTTCGGGAATCGATCGCACTGCCAACCATCGCAAACGCTTAGATTTTCTCAAAATGCTTCAAAATAGCGATTTAGACTTCGATTTATACGGTCGTCGTTTACCCAGTTGGTCGAAATCTTTAGGCACGGTTAATAATAAATGGTACGCCATGGCACCCTATTATTACAATTTGGCGATCGAAAATTATGCTGACAACGAATTATATGCCAGCGAAAAACTTTGGGATGCGCTTTTATGTTGGTGTTTGCCGATTTATTACGGAGGAGTTGCCGCCGACAAGTTATTACCAGAAGGAAGTTTTTTAAGATTACCGAGTATGGATGAAAAGGGATTGGCATACGTTCGAGAAGTAACATCCAATCTCGATGCTTGGTACGAAGCAAAAGATAAAATCGCCGAAGCAAGACAGATTATTTTACACAAACTAAATTTACTCGAATGGTTATCTAATTTTGTGGAAAAGTTTTCTTGACACTCAGAATAACCTCAAGGTTAAGCTGGAGACGAAAAAAGGGATTAGGGGTTAGTAATTAATGAATGGAATTTGTACTTTAGCCAACGATCGCGTTTACGATCAATTAATTGCTTTACTGAATAGTATTGAGGCGATACAGGGAAAAGACACACCAGTTTGTGTTTATCCTTACGATGACAATACAGAAAAAATTGCGGCAGAAATTAGCAAACGTCCCAACGTACAATTATTTAGCAATCGCGATGTTATTGAAGAATGGGATAGTTTTGTCCGTGCTATGTGGGATACTCACCCCACGGCAAAGGAAAGATGGTTAAGGGCGGGAAGTAATGGCTATCATCGTTTTGGCACGCATCGACGTTATGGTGCTTTCAGTGCGCCGTTCGATCGCTTTCTTTATATGGATGCGGATACTTTATTATTAAATCCCGTCGATGAAATTTTTGAAAAATTAGATAGTTACGATTGCGTTGTCTACGATTTTCAATACAAAGATCCGACTCATGTTTACGAAGTTAATTCGCCTCAATTAACCAAAGTATTTTCTCAGGAAAGAATTAAAACGGAAATATTTTGTTCGGGTTTTTATGCTTCAAAAAAAGATTTGTTCGATCGCGCAAAAAGAGATTGGTTAATCGATCGATCGCGAGAAGGAGAAGCGGAAATTCTCTATCCGATGGCACCAGATCAGACGATTGTTAATTATATGATGATGCGTTCTGGTTGTTCTATTTATAATTTTGCTTTGCAGTTAACTAAAGAAGAGAAAACGGGTTGTTGTGTTACTTCTAGTCATTTTCAAGAACGAGATTACATTCTTTACGACAAAGGAAAACGTTTAACTTATTTGCATTATATTGGTATTCCTTCTAAATCTTTTACAGAATTATGTGCTGGTAAAAATATTGATTTTCCCTATCGAGATTTATTTTTACACTATCGTTATTTGTACGAACCAGAACACAAACCGCAATTAATTGGCAAACCTCAACAAGAAACTTTATCGCCCAATTTTGTTGAAAAAGCATTTAAAAAACTAGGAATAAAAATTTAAAAGGATAACTATGAAACGTGGTATTTATATTGTTGCTAACGATCGCGTCACCGAAGAAGCGATCGCCCTTCTCAATAGCATTAGATTATACGATCCTGATGTGTCTGTAATCATGATTCCCTATAACGAACAATATCAGGCGATCGGGCAATTATTAAGCGAACAATATGGCGTAAAAATTTACGAGAATTTAGATTTTTTGGAACGCCTATCGCAAAATCTCTACAATATTTTTGGCGAAGGTTTTTTTGCCAATCCCAATCATTTACGAAAAGAAGCTTGTTGGTTTGGCGAACTCGACGAATTTCTTTATATTGATGTTGATGTAATTGTTTTTGAAAAAATTATCGACAATCTTAAATATCTTCAAGATTATGATTTTCTTTGTTGCGACTATCAATATAAAGTTGGAATCAAAAATATTTTTAATTCCAAAGTAGTTGAAGAAAATATTTTTAACGAAACAGAACTTCAAGATACTTTTAATAGTGGTTTTTGGTGTTCTAAAAAGAATTTATTTTCCGAACAAGAACTCTACGAAACCTTTGCCGAATGTGCCGCCCATCCCGAATACTTTGATTTTTCCCAGAAAACAACCGATCAACCAATCCTAAATTACATGGTTTTAAAGCGAATAAAACGCCGCTTTAATATCGTGCGTCGTCAAGGGAAAGCACCTGGTAGTTGGGCGGGTAGTCCTCATTTTAAACGACAGGGAAATATTCTTATCGATCCTAATTTAAATTTACCACTTCAATATTTACATTGGGCTGGTTTTGCCATTCAACCTAATTGCCCCTATTGGGATATTTGGAAGCATTATCGCGATTTAAATTCTTCAATACCAGTCAAAAATGAATTATCGAATTCCAAAAAAACAATTTGGCAGCAAATCAATGAAAAATTTTCAAAGATTTTGTAAAAAATAAAAATTGTTATTTTTCGATCGAACAATTAACTACAAGCAAATTATGTTTCAGTCAGTTCTTATGTCGAACACAAAACTAGTCGATCGCCTTCATCGTTTTATTGGGAAAAAACAGTCTTTTAATAAGATTTGCTGTAAGTTAAAGTTTTCATTGTCGAAAACTTTTTAAAGATCGCTTCATGGATGGAGAAGCGATCGCATCTAATGGAGAAGCACTTTTAGCAACAACTATTGCTCCACACGTCAATTCTTTTATCGATGTAGGCGCAAACAAAGGTGAATGGGTAGAAATTGTCTTGCCAAATCTCAAAAAAGTAGGAAGCGGTTTACTTTACGAACCCAATAGTTTCGCTTACGCAAAATTAGTCGATCGATTTATCCATATAGAAGGGTTGAATATTAAAAATATGGCGCTCGGCGAAAATATATGTGAAAAAATTTTTTATGAAAGCCGCAAAGCAAGCAATCTTTCTTCTTTAGTTTCAAAAAACTATGCAGATGTAATTGAAAAAATTGTTGAAGTAACAACTTTAGATTCTGAATCTCAAAAACATGGCTTAACTAAAATAGATTTTCTCAAAATTGATACAGAAGGTTACGATCTTAATGTTTTAAAAGGCGCTCAAGGTTTACTATCTCAACAAAATATTGGAGTGCTACAGTTTGAGTACAATAGAAATTGGCTAGATGCTGGTAGCACTCTTTACAATGCCATCAAATTTTTAGAATCTCTAAAATATAAGGTATTTTTGTTGAAGTCAGATGGGCTGTATCAATTTAGATACGAGTGGTATGGTGAATACTACGAATATTCTAATTTTGTTGGCATTTCTCCTAACTTTAATTGGTTAGAAAATAAATTGTTTAGAGGTACAATTTAGTTACTATTTAGAATCGCCCAAAAACTTGGAAGCGTCCTTAACCGCTTCTCCTGTTTTCTCTAAAATTTTCGCATCTGGATCGGCGCGATTAAGTTGAGTTTGTTGCTTTTCAGGAAACTGACTTGGATTCATTAATTCTTTTTGTTCTTTAGCACTGTAAAAATCATCTTTGTTTCTCAATGAATCAGGTTGACCAGAATCTCCTGGGTAAAGTATACCTTCTTTCTTTTGTGGTGCTGTTTTATTAGGAGGTTGAGCCGCGATCGCGCGATCGAAAAATTGCATCAAACTTGCGTTATCACCATTTTTTTGCAATCTAGGATCGGTATCTACTTTATACTGTGTGTAGCCATCTCCACCTTTGTGAGGATTGTTGTTTCCACCCATTTGAACGGGAAGATTATCAGGACGCGCACCAAATTCGTCGCCACTATTACAAGCCGTGGTTATTAATAAAACTGTTAGTAGTAAAAAAGCCGTGAAAACTTTCTGGAGCTGTAAGTTTTTGAGAATGTCTTTTACTTTTATCATTTTTTCAGCCACGCAATAAAAATACGATGGCACTATTTGTTAACACTTAAAGCTTAGAGATAGAATTTATAAATTTCTTCTGACAAAAGTTACATCCTCAACAATAATTGCTACTTCTTTAGATAGAAATAAAAATCAAATAATTAATATATAGGCATGACAATTTTATAAATAGTGCATTATTTTTACGATCGGCTTTGGTAAAAACGTTTTATGAAACGTCTCTACACATATTTTATCTGCGTTTATCTGTGGACGTATTTTTTTGTTTAAGTTATCACGCTAAAGTAATTTAAACTATAAGCTAATCTACCGAACAAAATTAGACAATATGCCGATTGGTTCGGTTTTTTGGCTTACTTTGCTTAATTTTTTCTTAAATGGCTTTCAAATTTTAAATTCAAGTTCTACTATTTAAGACAGAAAAATAATTCGTTCCGTAACTTAAATATTGTATTATCGCATTCATAAATGAAGCGCATGCATTGTCCATCTAACCACTAGCGATCGCAATTAACAATTATCATTTCTAATGTTGCCATCTGACATAATAGTATTGCAAAGTGTAGCCCCAACCAAAGTACAACATTGCATTTGAGAATTAGTAAAATTTACTCTAGTTAAATTTGAATTAGTAAAATAAACACCACTCAAATTAGAGTTACTTAAATCACTATTAGCTAGATTTGAATCAGTAAAATCGACACCACACAAATTAGAATTACTGAAATTGCAATCGGTTAAATTAGAAGATATTATTGTAGCTCCTTCCAAATTAGCTTGTTGTAAATTTACTTCTTGTAAATCAATATTGTTTAAATAGATAAATCTTATATCTATTCCTCTGAAATCTTTTTTACCTTCAGTATATTCTTGAATAAATTGCTGCCAATTATCTTTGAGTTCACAACCATCATTACTGATACTGCCATCTTCCAAGATTGTGTTACATAAAATACAACGTTCTCTGTATTCCAGACAAGCATTAGTAAGATTTGCGTCTGTTAAATTACAAGCGGATAAACCTCCTTCACCTATTATTAGATTATCTAGATTAGCTCCTGTAAAGTTACAACCACCGACTGATGATTGAATACCACTAAAGTTACTTAGATTAGCATAACTTAGGTTGTAGACCAATGAGATTAACACCAGGAGCAAGTAAATAATATTTATCTAAAGAAATATTCTCTGGAAAAATTGTTTTATCTGTACAAAAAATATTTTCTAAATTAGTGCAATGCAAATTAGCCCGAGCGAAATTAGCATCGCTTAAATTAGCTTCTAGCAAATTAGCACCATTTAAAAATGCACTTTCAAAATTAACCCCTGTTAGATTAGTCCATCTCAAGTCTGCACCGATAAGATTACAGCCGCTAAAATTAGAATAGCTAAGATCGGCAAAAGTAAAACTTATTTGTTTGAGATCGAGATTGGAAAAATTCCTTTCACCTGCTTCGTAGCGTCGTCTTAATTCCTTTGAATTCATAGTTTTATTTTGTAGTCTTAGTAACTAATACAAAATCCTACACATATCCCATCCGCGTTTATCTGTACGGCGTGCTAAGCAAATCGGAACGGCAGGTGAACTTTTCGGAACGGCGGCTAAACAAATCTGAGGAAACCGTACTATTTTGCCGCCTCCCAATTTGCAAGGCGGTTATGGCGAGGAAACCTCGCCATCTTGTCCGCTGCACGCCTTGTTTATCTGCGGACATATTTGAGATCGATCTTTTGTAGGGAAATTCCATGGAACGTCCCTACAATAAAACTTACAATAAAATATTTATGATTCTGAATTTATCTCATTCTCAACAGGTATTTTTTCTTCAGGTATTTCAGTTTTCTCGATCGCCTTTGATTCCTCTTCAATAGCTGTTTTAGATTCCGATGGCGCAGTAGTTTTTACTTTTGATTTGGGAAGTTTTATCTTAGATACAGATTTAGAAACAGATTCTTTAACTTGTTGCCAACGATTTTGTAATCCCAATAGCCATTGAGGTTTTTCTGTCGCCGTTTTTTCTGGTTCGACAGATGGTATTTCTTCTACTTTATTTTCCGTTTCCGAAGTATTAATTTCTTCTTCATTTATTACTGGTTCTTTAACTTCTGGAGTTGAAGATTTTGGAGCGATCGGAACTTCAGCTTTTGGTCGATCGAGCGTTTCTGGGACGGTAATTTCTGGCGGCGCGATCGGAATTTCAGATGTAGGAGTTTCTTGAGGTTTTTCTATTTCTGGAGGCGCGATCGGAATTTCTGCTGATGGTGCTTCTTCGCTCGGTTTTGCTGCGGGAATTTCTGGTTTTGATTCGGGAGTTTCTTCTATTTTAGGAGTAGGAATCGGTTTAGCTTGGTAATTTGGTTCGACGATCGCGCGAGCAACTTCCAGTGACAATTTACCCTGTACTAATTGAGCCAAAGTATCTTTTTGTTTGGGATCGTAATCAATCAGTCTTACCGTATCGTTAAAAACATTTTTGACAACGTTTCCGTCCTCATCAATAAATTCTAGCTGTACCCAATTTTTGCCTTTCTCAAAACCTTTAAGATAAATTGATTGCCAATTGTCGAGTACAAAACTTTCACCATTAATTGTGACGCGAATGCGCCAGTCTTTATACTCTGGATTTTCTTGGGCGACTAAATGTAAAGGAGCATTAGTTAAATAAAAATCGAGCATAATTGGCTCCGCTCCATAAGTACCGTTGGGACGGCTGTATGTTAACAAAGGTAGAGAAGGATCGGGATTATTATCTTTAGTCTTGGTTAGGATATGAAAAGTTGTTTGCGCGTAAGCACCTTCATTTTTAAAACTTTCATGCCAAGGACGAGAAGCAAACGCCCTAAGAGTATGGGTTCCAGGTGCTAAATTTTCCAAAACTACTGGTTTATTTGTATCGTAGACTGGGCGATACGGTTCGTTATCGAGAATTAGGTGTAGGTGTGGCCCCATTGCCAATTCTGGATGTTTAAAAATAGGTAAATCTTTAACCTGAAGTTTAACGCTGACTCGATCGTCAGAAAATACTTGGTCAGATTTTGGACTGAGTATACTTACTTGTGGATTATATTGCTGAAAACTTTTATTAAGTTCCTGAATTAAAGGAGGTGTTGCTACTTCCGATAAATTTCCCTTAACTATTAGTTGAGTTTGGTTATTAAAATTATCGGGCTGTGCTGCGTCGATGCGATCGGCGAAGGGCATATTGCTACAACTTACTAAATTCAAGCCGAGCATCAATATTAATAGACAAATCCCAATCTTTTTCATAAAAAACTCCAATTTAAGCCGATTAAAGCCTCAAAAATACGCTATATCAAAGGTTTGAACTGAATTCATTGTTGTGGTTTGTAAAGAAAAATTGGTTTTTCTTGACTTTCGAACCATTCATTTTTGCTCACAAGCCCGACAAACTCGACAATTGAGCAAGTTTAAATATTGTTAAGTCGAACCAACATTAGTCAAACCTAAGCCTTATTATCTACATTAATGGTTTTGCCTAAAACCTAAATTACTTAAGGGCTAACTGCGATCGACAACTAACACTTCTTTCCTTTAGGTCGGATAGTGTTTGTTAAGTCGAACGATTAAATTCTCTCTTTTATAGCTTTTATATTCAGAGAGGCTGAAGTTATTTCAGAATAATCAAGCAAGTTAGAGAAAAGGTCATCTAGCCCTAGTCTGATTCTCAACCGCTCGGTCTTACGCTCAATACTTCTTGTCTAATCGAGAAAAAGCGGAGTGTAAAACATTAAATCTGGTTATAACTTTAGTAATAAAAAACAAATCCGTCAGGATGAAGCACTTTGAAAAAAGTGTTAGTTTAATAGACAAATTAACTAGCTGTAATTTTTTGCAGCAAGCGATTAATTTAAAGGGTCGTCCGCAGAACTAAGATGACTGCCAGTCAAGACTTCGCTATGCAACTAACAGCTTAGTTCTGAAAGTTACTTACTGAGTCAACTGGAATGGTAAATGCAAATATTTACCAATTAGTTCACCAAAAAATACAACTTCCCTTTGGGAATTATTATTTAAGTTTGTTGTCGAGAGAGGAGACACCCTCATGACAATTAGTCCTCCTGAAAGAGAGGCGAAAGTCAAGGTAGCAGTAGATAGAGATCCAGTACCCACTTCTTTCGAGAAATGGGGTAAGCCCGGTCACTTCGATCGCACCCTAGCTAAAGGTCCAAAAACCACAACTTGGATTTGGAACCTCCACGCCGATGCACACGATTTTGACAGTCATACTAGCGATTTAGAAGATGTTTCGCGCAAAATCTTCAGCGCGCACTTCGGTCACTTAGCCGTCGTTTTCGTCTGGCTGAGTGGCATGTATTTCCATGGCGCTCGCTTTTCCAACTATGAAGGTTGGTTGAGCGATCCCACACACATCAAGCCCAGCGCTCAAGTAGTTTGGCCGATCGTCGGTCAAGGTATTCTTAATGGCGACGTTGGTGGCGGCTTCCACGGTATCCAGATTACCTCTGGATTCTTCTATCTGTGGCGAGCTTCTGGTTTCACCAACAGCTATCAGCTATACTGCACCGCGATCGGTGGCTTAGTTATGGCTGGGTTGATGCTGTTTGCCGGTTGGTTCCACTATCACAAAGCCGCTCCCAAGTTGGAGTGGTTTCAGAATGCGGAATCAATGATGAACCACCACTTAGCTGGCTTGCTGGGTTTAGGCTCCCTAAGCTGGGCGGGACACCAGATCCACGTATCTCTTCCCGTCAATAAGCTTCTGGATGCTGGAGTAGCTCCCCAAGATATTCCGCTACCCCACGAGTTTATTCTCAACAGCAGCAAGATGGCAGAGTTGTATCCCAGTTTTGCTGAAGGTTTAAAACCCTTCTTTACCCTAAACTGGGGCGTATACTCCGACTTCTTGACCTTCAAGGGCGGCTTAAACCCCGTTACGGGCGGCTTGTGGTTGTCCGATAGCGCTCACCATCACCTGGCGATCGCTGTCTTGTTCATCATTGCCGGTCACATGTACCGTACCAACTGGGGTATCGGTCACAGCATGAAAGAAATTCTAGAGAACCACAGAGGGCCTTTCACTGGTGAAGGTCATAAAGGTCTCTACGAAATTTTGACCACCTCTTGGCACGCACAACTAGCAATCAACCTCGCTCTGTTGGGTTCGCTGACCATCATTGTGGCTCACCACATGTACGCGATGCCTCCCTACCCCTATCAGGCAACTGATTATGCTACCCAGCTATCGTTGTTCACACATCATATGTGGATTGGTGGCTTCCTGATTGTGGGTGCTGGCGCTCACGGCGCGATCTTTATGATTCGCGACTATGACCCAGCCAAGAACGTAGATAACCTCTTAGACAGAGTTTTGCGTCACAGAGATGCCATCATCTCCCACCTAAACTGGGTATGTATCTTCCTCGGCTTCCATAGCTTCGGTTTGTATATTCATAACGATACAATGCGCGCTTTGGGTCGTCCTCAAGATATGTTCTCGGATACGGCGATTCAACTACAGCCTATTTTTGCTCAGTGGGTACAAAACATCCATACCTTAGCTCCTGGTGCTACCGCTCCTAGCGCGATCGCTCCTGCAAGCTATGCTTTTGGTGGTGAAGTAATATCCGTTGCTGGCAAAGTAGCAATGATGCCGATCGCGCTCGGTACGGCAGATTTCATGGTGCATCACATTCATGCGTTCACCATTCACGTCACCGTGTTGATTCTGCTCAAAGGCGTTCTCTACGCTCGTAGCTCTCGCCTGGTTCCCGATAAGATGAGCTTGGGCTTCCGCTTCCCTTGCGACGGTCCCGGTCGTGGCGGTACTTGTCAAGTATCTGCCTGGGATCACGTCTTCTTGGGTCTATTCTGGATGTACAACTCCATCTCTGTTGTAATTTTCCACTTCAGTTGGAAGATGCAATCTGATGTATGGGGAACTGTATCGCCTGACGGTACTGTATCTCACATTACCGGCGGTAACTTCGCTCAAAGTGCGATTACGATCAATGGCTGGTTGCGCGACTTCTTGTGGGCGCAAGCTGCTAACGTAATCAACACTTATGGTTCCGCTCTATCGGCATACGGCATCATGTTCCTAGCAGGACACTTCGTTTTCGCCTTCAGCTTGATGTTCCTCTTCAGCGGACGCGGCTATTGGCAGGAACTGATTGAGTCGATTGTTTGGGCGCACAACAAATTGAGAGTAGCTCCAGCAATCCAACCTCGCGCTCTAAGTATTACTCAGGGTCGTGCAGTTGGTGTCGCTCACTATTTGTTAGGAGGAATTGTGACCACATGGGCATTCTTCCTGGCAAGGACACTGTCAATTCAGTAACTGAAGTTTTACTGTCGTTTTCCTAGCTTGCCAATCTTGTCGTGAGAGTAAAGGCAAACTGTCTGAAGTTTTCCGATCGAGATTGGCAGCTTACAAAAGCCCTACCTAAAAATGTAAGATAAAAAGTTAAGAGAAGACGACATAAACCAAGGTTATCAAACCCGATTGGAAACCGTTATAAAATACATACCATCTAGGTAAAACTATCTAGAGGTTCACCCAACTAAAAAATGAGTAACTTTTTGTTGCAGTAACCTCATTTTTTCAGAGAGGAGAATTTGCTAAAGACCTATGGCAACTAAATTTCCAAAATTTAGCCAGGACCTAGCACAAGATCCAACTACACGTCGGATCTGGTACGGGATTGCAACCGCCCACGATTTTGAATTACACGATGGCATGACCGAAGAAAATCTTTACCAAAAGATTTTTGCTTCACACTTCGGCCATCTTGCAATCATCTTTTTGTGGACATCCGGCACCCTGTTCCACGTAGCCTGGCAAGGTAATTTCGAGCAGTGGATTAAAGATCCCCTTAACATCCGTCCGATCGCCCATGCAATTTGGGATCCTCACTTCGGTAAACCAGCAGTAGATGCATTTACCCAAGGAGGAGCTTCTTATCCAGTTAATATCGCTTATTCTGGGGTTTATCACTGGTTCTACACCATTGGTATGACCAGCAACCGAGAACTCTATCAAGGTTCGATCTTCTTATTGATCCTATCTTCCCTGTTCTTGTTTGCAGGTTGGTTACACCTACAGCCCAAGTTCCGCCCCAGCTTGGCATGGTTCAAGAATGCTGAATCTCGCCTCAACCACCACTTGGCTGGTTTGTTTGGTGTCAGTTCATTGGCTTGGACGGGTCACTTAGTTCACGTCGCTATCCCCGAATCTCGCGGTCAGCACGTTGGCTGGGATAACTTCCTGTCCACCCCTCCCCACCCCGCAGGCTTAGCGCCATTCTTCAGCGGTAATTGGGGTGTATATGCCGATAATCCCGACACTGCCGGTCATGTGTTTGGTACTTCTCAAGGCGCAGGAACTGCAATTCTGACCTTTTTAGGTGGTTTCCATCCCCAAACCGAGTCCTTGTGGTTGACTGACATCGCTCACCACCACTTGGCGATCGCGGTAATCTTCATCATTGCTGGTCACATGTACCGCACCAACTTTGGTATCGGTCACAGCATGAAAGAAATCCTCGATACTCACAAGCCCCCAAGTGGTAAGTTGGGAGAAGGTCACAGAGGTCTTTATGACACTGTTAACAACTCTCTCCACTTCCAATTAGGTTTGGCACTGGCTAGTTTGGGTGTTGTTACCTCCTTGGTTGCCCAACACATGTATGCCATGCCTCCCTATGCGTTCATCGCAAAGGATTACACCACGCAAGCAGCTCTTTATACCCATCACCAGTACATTGCTGGATTCCTGATGGTTGGTGCGTTTGCTCACGGTGCGATCTTCTGGGTACGTGACTATGACCCCGAAGCTAATAAAAATAACGTGTTAGCGAGGATGTTGGAGCATAAAGAAGCAATTATTTCCCACTTAAGTTGGGTATCTTTGTTCCTTGGTTTCCACACATTAGGTCTGTACGTTCACAATGACGTAGTGGTTGCCTTCGGTACTCCTGAGAAGCAAATCTTGATCGAACCCGTCTTCGCTCAGTGGATTCAAGCAGCTCATGGTAAAGCTCTCTATGGCTTTGACACCTTGTTGTCCAATCCCGACAGCGTCGCTTATACAGCTTTCCCCAACCACGGTAACGTTTGGTTAGGCGGTTGGTTGGATGCGATCAACAGCGGTACTAACTCCCTGTTCTTAACCATCGGCCCTGGCGATTTCTTGGTACACCACGCGATCGCGCTCGGCTTACACACCACCACCTTGATTCTGGTTAAAGGTGCTTTGGACGCTCGTGGCTCCAAACTAATGCCAGATAAAAAAGACTTCGGTTTTGCCTTCCCTTGCGACGGTCCCGGTCGTGGCGGTACTTGCGACATCTCTGCTTGGGATTCCTTCTACCTCGCGATGTTCTGGATGCTCAACACCTTGGGTTGGTTGACCTTCTACTGGCACTGGAAACACCTGGCAGTATGGCAAGGTAACGTTGCTCAGTTCAACGAAAACTCTACCTATTTAATGGGTTGGTTCCGCGATTACCTCTGGGCTAACTCCGCTCAGTTAATCAACGGTTATAACCCTTATGGAACAAATAACCTTTCTGTTTGGGCTTGGATGTTCCTGTTCGGACACCTTGTTTGGGCGACTGGTTTCATGTTCCTCATCTCTTGGCGCGGTTATTGGCAAGAGTTGATTGAAACGATCGTTTGGGCGCACGAGCGCACTCCTCTAGCGAATTTGATTCGCTGGAAAGATAAGCCCGTTGCTCTTTCTATCGTTCAAGCTCGTGTAGTCGGTTTAGCTCACTTCACTGTCGGCTATGTCCTTACCTACGCAGCTTTCTTAATTGCTTCTACTGCTGGTAAGTTCGGTTAAACCAAATTTACTCGGAGATAATTAAATTAAAGCCCCTGCCAAATGGTGGGGGCTTTTTATTTTTTTAGGTTTATTAATTATTGTTGGTATAGCAGTCGAATCAGAGATTAGGACGATAAAAATAAAATAGTTTCGCGCAGAGACACAGAGGCGCGGAGATACAGAGAGGTTTAGAGTGTCTTAACCTATAGTTCGATTGCTATAAAATCCGATCGCGCTAGCAATTAGTATCGATCTCAAATACTACTAACTATCTCTGCTAATGCTGGTTTTAAGGTTGGATATTTATATTGAAAGCCGATCGCCTGAGTTTGTTTGGGCAGGACTTGTTGCCCTTCTAAAACCACAATTGCCCCATCTCCTAACATTAATTCTAAAGCGAAGTCGGGAACGGGTAACCAATTCGGACGATTCATTACCTCTGCCAAAGTCTGACAAAGTTCGTTCATACGGACGGGATTGGGTGCAGTGGCGTTAAAAACACCTTCTAAATCCCGACGTTGAATTGCTTCGATAATCAGACTTACCAAATCTTCGCGATGAATCCAAGAAAACCACTGACGACCACTTCCGATCGGTCCTCCTGCATACATTTTAAAAGGCGCGAGCATTTTGCCTAATGCGCCACCATTGCCCAAAACAATACCAATACGTAAAATTACTAAACGAACTCCTGCTTCTTTTACTTTTTGAGCTTCTGTTTCCCAGGTTTTACAAACTTCGGCAAGAAAATCATTTCCCGCTGCACTAGTTTCTTCAAAAGTTGCAGTTTCGCTAGTTCCGTAATAGCCGATCGCCGAAGCATTAATTAATACACTCGGTTTGGGATTAGCTTGTTTAATAGCTTCGACAAGGTTTCTCGTTGTTAATTGTCTGCTGGCAACAATTTCTTGCTTGTGTTGAGTCGTCCAGCGTTCGGCGATCGGTTCTCCAGCCAAATTTATAACGGCATCGCAGCCAGAAATAGCCGATCGCCAATTACCCGCTTCTTTCAAATTAGCATCGATAATTTCTAGATTGGCAAACGCTTCATTAGGAAACAAACGTTTGGCGCGATCGAGCGATCGAGTTAACACGACAATTTGATGTTTTTGTTCGTTCAGTTTTTCGACCAAACGACTGCCGACAAATCCAGTTGCTCCAGTAATTGCTACTTTCATTAGTTAGTTGTTAGGGGAAGACTCGAACGCACTGCTAAACAAGTATATCTAACTACAGTGTACAAAAAATGAGCGCAAATTATTTTAATTGCTTTTTTTTCAAGTGTTCGATCCAGTTCGATCGCATCGCCGTGCTAAGCATGGAGGGCGTTTAATTTATCGCCTGTCAAAGAGGTTCGAGCAAAGCACTGCAACCGACTTTATCGATAATTTAACCTATCTACAATTAAGATAAGCTTAAGTTTATCAAAAGTGCAGGCGTATCTCTAAAATAGCGATCGACAATTAATGCTTGCTTTGACTTCGTAAAAAATAAAGTGCAAAAACTATAAAAAAATATTAATTAAGATAAACTAATAAAGTTTTATAGATTATAAGCTTGACCTTTTCTAAGTAAGAAATAATATTGAAACAAAACTCTTGAGAAAAACAATGATGAAGTCTTTTATTCGGTTTGGTGCAACTTTAGGGTTGGTTGGTAGTACATTTTTGGGGGCTTGGGGAAGTTTAGATCTCAAAGCGCTGGCTTTACCACAAGAGCAAATTTTGCAAAAATTGAAACCAGTACCAGTTTTTACAATTACCGACCAACAAGGCGCTCCTTTGGTAGCTTCAGGCGAAAATAATGCCAAAGTTGCAGGAGTATTTATCAGCCAACAAGACGCGCAAAATTTTGTCAGTCAACTACAAAAACAAAAACCAGATATTGGTTCTAAAGTTCGAGTAATTCCCGTATCTTTGGGAGAGGTTTACAAACTATCTCAAGATAGTCAGAAGCAAGCTAACGGACTGAATTTTCAATACGTACCAAAACAAAGCGAAGTTGAAATAGCGAAAACTGTACCCGCTCAAGGTGGTCAAAAATATCAAGGAGGAGTTCCTCTGTTTATGGCTAAGGCTGGAAAACAGCAAGGATATTTAACTGTAGAAAAAGACAAACAGCAGTTAATTCCCATGTTTTTTGAAAAAAGCCAACTTGAAGAAATGGTTGCTACTTTTAAAAAACAAAAACCCGACTTAGCTAGTACAATTGCCGTTGAAGTCGTACCTTTAGAAGTAGTTATTGCCAATTTGCAAAAAAGTGAAGATGGCACTCTTAACAAAATTTTATTAGTACCACCCAAAGATTCGATCGACTTCGTTCGTCAAAGCTTGCAACAAAGTCCCAACCAAGCAGCACCAGCACCAGGAGCTAAAACGCCAGCACCAGCACCTAAAAAATAAATCCAACTAGATTGATATGCCGTTCGTGGTATCGGGAGAAGAACTCTTTTTGTGGCGATCCCAAGCAATGCAAGCCGCGAGTGCGGCTGGCATTCCAACAGTAGAAATAGATTGGCTACTGAGGGAAATGACTGACTTGGACAATCTGGCTTTGCGTTTGCAATCTTATAAAAATAGAGAGGAAATTCGTTTAAAACAATCTTTAGAGCAACTCGATCGCCTGTGGCAGCGTCGTTTGCAACAAAAAGTTCCCATCCAGTATCTATCAGGTACGACACCTTGGCGCAATTTTCAGTTAAAAGTTGCGTCTGGGGTTTTGATACCACGTCCAGAGACAGAATTATTAATCGATTTAGCTCTTAAAGCAGTTAAAGAAAGCTCCATTAGCGAATTAGCTAATGGAAATTGGGTAGATTTAGGGACTGGAAGTGGCGCGATCGCGCTTGGATTGGCAGATAGTTTACCATCGGCAACAATTCATGCTGTCGATAAGAGTGAAGTAGCCTTGGCGATCGCCCGCGAAAATGCGGAACGATTGGGTATGAAAGAGCGGATAAAATTTTACCAAGGCAATTGGTGGAAACCGCTAGCAGCGCTTGAAGGTAAAGTTAGCGGCATGGTTTCCAATCCACCATACATACCCACACAGGCGATCGCTCTGCTTGAGCCAGAAGTAGTCAACCACGAACCTCACTTAGCTTTAGATGGTGGTTTTGATGGTCTCGATTGCATTCGCTATTTAGTAGAGAATTCACCTGCCTATTTAGTGTCGGGTGGAATTTGGTCGATCGAAACAATGGCAGGACAAGCAGAAATTGTCAGCAAATTATTAGAAGAACAAAAAAGCTACCATCGCATTCAAATTTTTTCAGATTTAGCAGGAATCGAGCG
>JBOFLQ010000312.1:0-21706 GCA_051657945.1 Xenococcaceae cyanobacterium
TGTTTTGAAGGATTGGTGCAAAGAATCAGCGACGGTAAAGCAGCCGTACTATTTGAGAATGGTAATTGGGATAAATTGGTAACTTTTCAATTATCAGAAATAGAAACAGTCGAGTTGACTAAAGGGAAAAAGTAGTTAATTGGTACTGGGTGATGGGGGCGATGGCAAAAACAAGCAATAATTAAGCTATATTTTATGCCTAATAGCCATTGCCCAATACCAAATATTAACAACCAAAGATGCGCCTTCCTTTACCCCAATTCACCGCCGATAATCGAAATCCCAATCATATTGCCGAGGTAATTGAAACCTCGACGACAGGTTTTTTGGCACAATGTTTAGAACCAGAAGACTTAAGCTTTCCCGTCATGCCTCCTTTTGGTAGCTGGATTAAATCGACAGATGAAGAGTCGGGAAACAAAATTTTGGCAGTAGTTACCTACGTTACCACCACTCCGATCGATTCGGTGCATCGAGCTAGAGCTTTAGGTTTATCGCTTTCAGAATTACAAGAACAACAACCGCAAATATTTGCCATGCTCAAAACCGAATTTCGTGCGGCGATCGTTGGTTTTGAAACTTCTACTTCAGGTTCTCACAACGGCAACAACAATAGCAATGGTAATGGTAATGGCAAACATGCCGTCTTTGGAAAAGTATATCAATATTTGCCGCCGCGTCCGCCACAAATTCACCAACCCGTCCATCGTTGTGACTCGACAGAAGTAATTCACTTTAGCGAACAACTAGACTTTTTGCATACCTTACTACAAGTCAAAGATATTCCCGTAGAATCTTTAGTTGCAGCTTCGGTTCGAGAGATTTTTCGCTTGCGTCAGGCAAATCGAGATTGGTTGGTAAAAGTCGGCAGAACTTTAAGTATTTTGCTTAAAGATGACTACGATCGCCTGCGCTATATTTTAAGCCAAATTCATTTTTAAAACTTTAAGCATTTTCATTGGAAACCAGCCGACGATTTGTAAGAACATGTTGTTTTTGCAATCGATCGCCTAATTCATTAAAGGTTTTTAATTTCTTTTCCCAAGCTAAAGTACTTTCAACGATCGTATCCAAACAATTGTATTGAGGTTGCCAATTAAGCACCTGACGAATGCGATCGGCAGCAGCAATTACACAAGCAGGATCTCCAAGTCTTCTTGGCGATTCGATCGCCCGAAAATCTACCCCAGCAATTTGTTTAACTTTTTCAATTACTTCGCGAACGCTGTAACCTTGTCCGTAACCGCAATTGAGAATTTGACTGTCACTCTCTGTTTCAAGATAGCGCAAAGCATCGACATGCGCCATTGCCAAATCTTCTACATGAATATAATCACGAATTCCAGTGCCATCTGGTGTTGGGTAGTCTGTACCATAGATTTCCACAGACGAGCGATTTCCTAAAGCAGCATCGCAAGCTAGTTTAATCAAATGAGCTGCTTTTTTGCCAGATTGTCCGATTTGTCCGGAATTATCCGCTCCTGCTACATTAAAATAGCGTAAAATTACATATTTAAATGAAGAAGCTTTACTATAATCTTGAATAATGTTTTCGCTCATCAATTTTGAGCGACCATAGGGATTTACTGGTAAAGTCGGCAAAGATTCTTTAACTGGATTTTCTTGTGGTTCGCCGTAAACCGCAGCAGTACTTGAAAATACAAATTTATTAACTGAAAATTCCTGACAGCACTCTAATAAATTTAAAGTATTGCGTGTATTATTAGCATAATATTTTAATGGATTAGCGATCGATTCTGGCACGGAAATGTGGGCAGCAAAATGCAAAACAGCATCGAATTGATGTTCTCTGAATACTTTAGTTAAAAACGCTTTATCTTTGAGGTCGCCTACGATTAATTCGCCGTAAAGTACCGACGACAAAAGACCGCTAGAAAGATTGTCATAAATGACAAGGTTGTAGCCAGCCTTACCTAATTGTTTGACAACGTGAGAACCTATATACCCCGCACCACCTGTAACTAGTATGTTTTTTTTCATGAAATCAGATTTTGTTTGGTTTAACTTAAAGTAATAAGTTTTAGCATTATTTGTTTAAATATAAACTTGCTTAATTTTTCTCTTATTTGTTAGCGAGCGAAACTGTTGTAATTAATTTTCTTAAAGTATTTTTAAATAAAAAAAATATAATAATTAATATTGACAATTTAAAACATTTACTTTAATTAATGATGAATTTATGGATGATTTTCATTAAATACTAGCATTGTAACAACCAGATCGATCGCACCTTGGACGATTGAGTTCTCGATCTACCGTGACTTACCCGACACCGACCTGACGGTACGGTGCGGGCTTCTGAAAACCTCGCAAGGCAGTCAGAACTTCCTTCAGGGTACTATTAGTTACAGAACTACCTATAACAGTTTTCCCCTTACGGCGTTTTATGGTCGGGAACAAGTCCAGCCCGACCCTCTTGACGTTTAATCCTGCTGATATGTCGCGGTCAATCAAGAGTTGATATTCTTCATCCCAATATTCTCTGACATCGCAATCAGTAAAGACAAATTCGTCTTTGTACGGCAGCAATTGAGAAGTGTATTGTGGATTAACAGGAATTACCAAAGCCCCAGCTTTTTCAGCTTTGAACTTCAGTATGTTGAAAAACTGACCAAAAGCAGCATCAGCCCACGACTTGTTTAATCCTGATTTAGCCGACTGTCCATTAGGTAAGTATTTTCCATCGTCATCCTGTTTTACTTTATTCCTTCGGCTCAACCCAGCAAGGTTAAGTTTTTCATGAAAGAAAACTTTTTTGCCCGTTTTTAGTAGCGCATGGGCAGTATTGTAGGAATGATCTTTTCTAGCACGAGCTATCTGTTGATGTAGCTTTGCTTCGCATTTAGCTAGTTTACGTCTTGATTTACTGCCTTTTTTCGCCCCTGACTTACGCTTCGATATACGCGCCAGCTTGCCTTGAGACTTTCTGAATGACTTGAGACTAGGCAACTTAAAACCGCATGATACAGCCAGATAATCATCCTCATGAAGTACTGCATCCATTCCTAGTGAGTTG
Source organism: Xenococcaceae cyanobacterium (assembly GCA_051657945.1). Taxonomy (GTDB): domain Bacteria; phylum Cyanobacteriota; class Cyanobacteriia; order Cyanobacteriales; family Xenococcaceae; genus CAZJTL01. The sequence continues at coordinate 3,038 of JBOFLQ010000312.1, forward strand.
TCCCAAGTAGGAGTAATATTAGCTTGAAAATCTGGTACAGAGTCGTCTTGAAGTCTTAAGTTTATGTACCATCCGTCAGTTTTTTTGATTATTTGAACCTGTTTTAATACTGCACCACAGGGTAAAAATCGATGATGACGTAAATTAATTATGCCAATTTTGGGCAATGATACATACAACCATTTACCGCCAATCGAGCAAGAGTGAAGCTTTGCACCTTCAAGCACCATCGATCTGAAACGGGCTGTGTTTTTATATCTTGGTTTTCCACTGCGTTTACCTTTTGAGTCGCCAGCAACAAACCTTGTAAATGCCAGTTTTACTCGTTGACATACCTCTTGTAGGGTCTGCGAGGGAACAGAGTTAAAGTCCAGCAATTCACCACTCCAACCAACAGAAACCAAATCTTGTTTAATTATAGGTAACTGTTTTTTTTGCCCGTAAAACTCTGGTATGTCTTTCAACTCTGGTAAATGACATACCAAAGGACATCTATCAGTGTAGCTGCGATTATGTTCCCACCAGTCAAACCTCTCCCCTAGTTGACGGTTGTACCAGTACTGACAAATCCGAAGCCAGTCATTGAGTACTAGCTTTTGCTCTGTAGTTGGATTTAGTCGGTATTGATAGTTGTACAGCACAATCAACGTTGTTAAAATAGACTACACTGATTGTAACATATAAATAATGAAAAATGATTTTATCTCTAGTGCCAGATCTGTATCGGACATGAAAGCTCATTTGGTTCTCACAACCAAATACAGACGCAAAGTGCTGACTGGTGAAATGATTAGTAGGCTCAGAGACGTGATAATTGATTTGTGTGAAAAATGGGATTGCAAAGTGATTGAATTCAATGGAGAAGACAATCATATACATTTGTTATTTCAGTACTACCCACAAATGGAACTACCCAAATTCATAGGCAATATTAAGTCAGTTACCAGTAGGCGATTGAGACAAGAATTCCCCGAACAAATAAATAAAATGTATGGGAAAAAAGTACTTTGGAACGAGTCTTATTTTATTGCTTCTTGTGGTGGAGTTACAATATCTGTGCTGAAGAAATATATAGAAAATCAAAACTCTCCGACTTAAACCCTGACTGGCATCTCGATCGGACACCAACCTATCGGTATGGTGCTGGATGAATGCCAGACTAGCTAAAAAGATGCTTAGCTGGTGGACTTTGTGACATACTCCCGACCAAGACGCTATCGCGTAGAGCGTGGGGCTGTTTGCGGTTCAGCTCAATTTTTAATTTTCTAAAACTGTTTAGTTGTTACTTAGGCGATGGCGATGGCGGTTCGCGCAATCGCTAAAATTATAAGTAGAAGAAAAAAAAATTCATGACTCAAACTTCATCCCAACAAGAAAATCATTGCGATCGCGCTCGCGCCAGCTTACAACAAGCGATATCTTGGTACGCTAGTTTTCGCCGTCATTGGAATTATCCTCCTAATTTAGAACTACAAGCAGCCGTTAAAAACGATCTGCAAAATCTTAAAGCCGCTCTTGACAAACTCGACCAAAAAGTAATTAGAATTGCTACTTTTGGTTTAGTCAGTCGCGGCAAATCAGCAGTTGTCAATGCCTTGCTAGGACAGAAAATTTTAACTACAGGGCCGTTGCATGGGGTGACGCAGTGGCCGAAATCGGTGCGATGGACACCTCCTAGCGGCAAAGTACAAGTCGAATTGATCGATACCCCTGGTTTGGACGAGATTGAGGGCGAAACCAGAGCGCAAATGGCAACTGAAGTAGCCTATCAGTCAGATTTGATTTTATTCGTAGTATCGGGAGATATTACCCGCACCGAATATCGAGCTTTATGCGGACTAAGACAAACTCAAAAACCGCTAATTCTCGTTTTTAATAAAATCGACCTCTATCCCGATCGCGATCGACAGAAAATTTATAAGCAATTACAACAATTAGCTTCTGGTAGTAAAGATCCAGAACAAATTTTATCTAGCAATGAAATTGTCATGGTAGCTGCCGAGCCGCAACCAATTTCTGTTAGAGTTGAATGGCAAGACGGTACGACAACCGAAGAATGGGAAACACCACCGCCACAAGTAGACGAACTCAGACAAAAAATTCTCGAAATATTGAATCGAGAAGGCAGATCTTTGTTAGCAATTAATGCTTTGGTACAAGCTAGAGATGCACAACGAAATATTGCCAGAAAAACCCTAGAAATACGTCGATCTGAAGCAACAGACTTGATTTGGAAATATGCCAAATACAAAGCGATCGTTGTCGGTATCAACCCGATCGCACTTTTGGATTTGTGCGGCGGTGTTGTTGCCGATTTAGCCTTAATTCGATCGCTGGCAAAATTATATGGTTTGCCCATTACTAGTTACGAAGCTAGTAAACTCTGGCGCAAAATACTTGCTAGTTCGGGTGGTTTGCTTTTGAGCGAAGTTGGTAGCAGCATGATTTTAGGTTTTGGTAAAACTACTGCTGCCGTAGCGAACGGATTGGAAAATCCTGCCTTTTTGACTAGCTATGCAACGGCGGCTGGTTTGCAAGGGGCGATCGCTGGTTATGGCGCTTATGCTGTCGGACGAGTCGCCCAAGAATATTTAGAGAATGGATGTTCTTGGGGAAATTTGGGAGCTAGCACCGTCATTAAAGAAATTATCTCCGAAATTGAGCCAAATACAATTATTTATCGCTTGCGTCAAGAATTAGGTGTTTAGGAGTTTGTAGGGGGTTAAGGGTACGAGAGTATGAGTTAGTTACTAACTAAGCAACGCGAGCTAAATTAAAATAGCATAGAATAAAGCCAATCACTATAAATTTGGCTAGGGCTGATTAAGCAAACATTCTTTTGTGAAAACTAATTCTGCTGCGTTAGAAGTAACTATCAAACAACTGTTTTCCTTTGAACTAGATAACTTTCAAAAGGAGGCGATCGCCGCACTCGCTGCTGGTAAATCGGTGGTTGTCTGCGCTCCTACTGGTTCGGGAAAGACGATAATTGGAGAATATGCGATTTATCGGGCGCGATCGCAAGACAAGCGAGTTTTTTATACAACTCCCCTTAAAGCGTTATCAAATCAAAAGTTTCGCGATTTTCAAGAGCAGTTCCCCAATCAAGTGGGTTTGATTACGGGCGACATTATCATCAATCCCGAAGCACCAGTCATTGTCATGACTACCGAAATTTTTCGGAACATGCTTTACGAAACGCCGATCGGTCAGGTGGGAACATCCTTAGAAGGTGTAGAAGCCGTCATTCTCGACGAGTGTCACTATCTCAACGATCGCGCCAGGGGAACGGTTTGGGAAGAGTCGATTATTTACTGTCCGCCGCAAATTCAATTGGTTGCTCTCTCGGCGACGATCGGCAATCCCGAAGAATTAACCGACTGGATTAATCACGTGCGTACTGTCGATCGCAAAAAGAAAAATAGCTCACAACTCGATCGTCGTTGCGAATTAATTAATTCAGATTTTCGTCCCGTTCCTTTACAATTTCATTTCAGTACTAAAAGTGGCATCATTCCGCTATTGAATAACAATCAAACGGCGATTAATCCCCACCTGAAAGCGAAAAATAAAAAAGGTGCGCCCAAGCAACGAATCAAGCGTTCCGATTGTCCCAGTATCGCCGATATCATCGCACAATTGCGCGATCGCGATATGCTGCCAGCTATTTATATTATCTTCAGTCGTCGTGGTTGCGATGAAGCCGCCGAACGCCTACAAGATTTTTACTTACTCAACGAAGGCGAAGCGCGAACTTTACACAATTATCTGCTTGAATTCTTTTTGAGGGATAACCCAGGCTTGCAACAGGCACTATTGGCGTTTTGTTTGCAAGAAAGTCCTACCCTCCAAAGCAAGCTAATCGATTGGATTGCAGACAATCCAAACTCTAAAACAGAATTGTACGAATACCTACAACAGTATCCAGAGGAAAAATATTTACTCTGGAACTTTTTGGCGACTACTTCTCATGTAGCCAGAATCGAACAAATCGAGCCACTGACACGCGGTATTGCCACTCACCACGCAGGATTGCTACCAGGTTGGAAAGAGCTAGTCGAACAATTGTTTGAGATAGGATTGGTTAAAGTCGTATTTGCCACGGCAACTTTGGCAGCGGGAATTAATATGCCTGCCCGCACTACAGTCATTTCGGCGCTTTCCAAACGCACCGATGACGGACATAGTATGCTGACTCCGTCGGAATTCTTGCAGATTGCGGGGCGTGCGGGAAGGAGAGGCAAAGATATCGTCGGTCACGTTGTGACATTGCAAAGTCCTTTTGAAGGAGCAAAAGAAGCTGCTTATTTAGCCACCGCACAACCAGATCCCTTACGCAGTTGGTTTACTCCTTCCTATGGAATGGTACTAAATTTACTGCAAAAACACACTCTCGAAGAAGCCAAAGATTTATTAGAAAAAAGCTTTGCCGAGTATTTAGCGCAAATTAAACTCGCTCCCGAACAGCACGCGATCGCCGAACTAACCACAGAATTGGCTCGCTTGGATGTCGAACTAGCCAGTATCGACTGGAGTCATTTTGCTAGTTATGAAAAACTCAGAGAACGTCTTAGAGAAGAAAATCGTCTCTTTGAAACTCTACAACTTCAAGCAGAAGTCAACAGAAAGAAAGAAATCGCTCCTTTGTTTCCCGAACTCGGTGAAGGTAATATTTTGTACCTCAAAGGCAAACACGTACAAGTGGTACAGCCTTTAACTGCCGTACTAGTCAATAAAATACCAGGTTCGGGACAAGCCTACGATCTAGTTTGTTTGGCGCAAGATAATCGTTGGTATGTAGTCAGTAACGCCGACGTAACCGACATCGATCGCGAATTTATTTCCACATCAGAAATAGCCCAGCTAACACTTCCAGATTTTGAAAATTATAAATTAGGACGCGGACGCAAAGGCGACGAACAAAGCGCCAAGTTGAGCGACAGCCTCGCTAAATACCAATCTTCAATCAAGCAAATTCCCGAAGTTATCGAACAAGCAGAAAAAGTAGCGCTGGTTCAAACTCTTTTAGAAAATCATCCCTTACAACAACGAGAAAATCCAGCTCAATTAGTCAAGCGTCACAAGCATCGTTTAGCTTTGCGAGAAAAACTGCATAAATCTCAAATCAAATATCAAAAACAAAAATCCAATCAATCTTATTATTGGGATGATTTTCTCAATTTAATCAAAGTATTGCAAGAATTTCAGGCGTTAGAAGGCTTTCATCCTACCAAATTAGGACAAGCAGCAGCTACAATTCGTAGCGATAATGAATTGTGGTTGGCACTGGCTTTAATGTCGGGCGAATTAGATTCTCTAGAACCCCAACATTTAGCCGCCGCTCTTTGCGCTTTAATCACGGAAACACCGCGTTCTGATAGTTGGTGTGAATATCCACCCCCAGAGGAAGTATTAGAGGCTCTAGGCATCAAAAAACGCAAATCTGAAAAAGGAATGCAAACTTCAGTATTAAGAGAAATCAGACCGCACCTATTTCAAACCCAGCATCGTTATGGCTTATCGATGCCAATTTGGCGCGAATACGAATTAGTGGGTTTGAGCGAACAATGGGCGCTAGGAGTGGAATGGAACGAACTTTGTCAGAATACCAATCTCGACGAAGGCGACTTAGTCAGAATGTTGCGTCGTACGATCGATGTACTTTGGCAAATTCCTCAAATTCCCAACATTTCAATGGTTTTGGAACGAAATGCCCGAAGTGCGATCGCCGCTATGAAACGTTTTCCGATTTAGGGGCAATGGGCATAGGGCAACGGGCAACGGGCAACGGGCATTGGGCATTGGGCAAAGTCACTCATTCAAAAGTCAAAAGTAACTTGTTGCTTGCTACTTACTACTTACTACTTACTACTATTCCCTATTCCCTAAAGTAATGACTAAAGAACAATTGGAAATAGATATTCAAAAGCGATCGACACCGCGTTTGGATGACGAAGCCTGGATCGATTTGAGAAAATACGATCAATCTTGGTTCGATCGCGGTAAACCAAGCTGGTTTATTTTATTTTGGTGGTTCGTACAGGCGATCGTCTTTCCTGTTACTCTTCATAATTTTCATTTTCTGCGTTGTGGGTTACTGCGTTTATTTGGTGCAAAAATTGGCAAAGGAGTAATTATTCGTCCCACGGCACGTTTTACATATCCCTGGAAAGTAGAAATTGGCGATTATAGTTGGATTGGTGATGACGTTGTCTTTTACAGCATCGATCGCATTTATGTTGGTAGCCATTGCGTCATCTCTCAAGAATCCTATCTTTGTACTGGTAGCCACGATCTGCAAGATGCTAATTTTAAATTAATCGCCGCACCGATCGCGATCGGCAATGGTGTCTGGATTGCCTCTGATTGCTTTATCGCGCCTGGAGTTAATATTGGTGCTAACAGTGTCATCGGCGCACGCAGTAGCGTTTTTCGTGATATTTCCGAAGCTACTGTAGCTTGGGGTAGTCCTTGCCGCGATCGCTATGCGAGGAAAATAACAACAGAAAAAATCGATAGTTAATAAATATTTTCTAGTTGTTTTGAGGTTGCTTCTGATAGAGGGATGACGCGAGTTGTTGCAGGAGTCAAAAATTCGTCTTGATAGTAAGTAAAGAAAATACTGTTTGCATCGATCGATAAATAAAGGGGCGATCGCGCCTGGAGAAATTCGCGTCCCTTAGTTTCTATTTTTTCGATTTCTTCGCTAGTTAATTCTCTAACAAACATACCCAATCGCATATATAAATCGTTATCGACTCGATCGATCGAGTTGTAATATTTGTGGAGAATATTAAAATTTTGACCTTCTAAACGCAGGCGATCGAGATCCATGGGAAAATTTTTGCCACGACAAGACCAACCGATGAGGATAGCTATGTTATTTTGAAGATTGAAAGAGCGCTCGTAGGGATGGCGATCGCGACTAACAAAACCATAATCTATGGCCCGATCGTATCCGCCAATTCTGACGACGATCGGTAAGCGTCCGCTATAACGAAGATAGTCAAGGAAGTTTTTAAAATCAACGTAGCGAGTTTCGCCTCGGTGGTGCAGAAACCATTTATTGATGATTCCTCGATCGTCTTTTCTTCCTTCTAGTCCTAAAAGAGTTGCATGTATCTGTTCGAGACAATAGGGTTTAAATTTGTCGCCAATAATGTTAGTGATGCTTTGCTGTAATTCTAAAAGCAAGGATGCAAGTTCGGGTGATTTATTGCCATAAAATGCAACTAGACTTAGATTGGGAAGGTTGGGAATAGATAGGCTGGTTTTCATTCGGGTTTTATGGTGAGGATAGCAGAGAAATAGCAAGTAGCAAGTAGTAAGTAGTAAGTAGTAAGTAGTAAGTAACAAGTAGTAAGTAACAAGTAGTAAGTAAATATTGGCTGTTAACTCATTACTCATTACTCATTACTCATTACTGTTCCCTAACCCCTATCCCCTATCCCCTATCCCCTATTTCCTATCCCCTGCAAACCTACTAGTAACTTTCCCAATTATAAGTTCGGCAGATATCAATCCAAAAGTTCGACTGTCGGTACTTTCTGCTAAATTATCGCCAACCACAAAATAAAATCTGTCTTCTTCGATCGAGGCAATTCGTTTGAGAATCTGTAAATGCGATCGATCTGGATGTCGAAGGACAATGAGATCGCCTATTTGAGGTAACGATCTTTTATATGCTGATATGTTTACTAAAACTTCATCTCCTGGTTGCAACAACGGCAACATTGACTTTCCTTTAATTCGAAAGCGCCATCTCCGTTGCAACAACCAAAGTGAGAATTCAAAAAAACTAATTTCTGGAATTTGCACTGAATTTATTAGTTAAATTGAATTTAAAATTCAATCTAACTAGCTTTATACCATTGTACGTCTTCGCGATTTTTGGTCGCCCAGAACATTTGATGGATTTGTTGAATCGCATCGATTAATTCGGTAGCATGTTGAACGCTAACTTCTACTTTACAAGCAGAACATAACTTAGCTGCTTTCCAAAAAGTATCGTGTAGGTTGGGATATTGTTCGAGATGTTGGGGTTTGAAATAGTCAGTCCACAAAATGAGAATTTCTTCTTTAGTTTTTTGTGCTTGTTCTTCTTTGATTGTAATGTAGCGAGACATTGTATTATTATAAGCAGCCATCGCTTTAGCGTCATTGGGCGCAGGTGGTTGCAAATCGAGAATTTTTTTGGTCATCGATAATACTGCTTCGGCTGTAATACGCGCAGCAGCAGGATCGTAAACTCCACAAGGGCCATCGCAATGGGCGCTAACTTCGGGGGCGGGAAAGCAAGCTTGAATTTTTTTGGTAATAATTTGCAATAAGTTCATTTCGATTATGCCTGTGAGACAACGTTTTTTGAATGTACTATGTGGGAAATTACGATCGATTATTTTCTCGATCGCAACAGGATATTTCTAAAACTATTTTACCGCATCGGTTCAATTTACGTTCCCCCTGGAGGGGATAACAGGGCAAAAATAAAAAAAAATTTGCAAGCTATCAAAAATTATTATCAATAGTTTGAAATTTTGGCGATTGCGAAGCACGACCGTTCATGAGATCGCAGAAATAGTACGATTAACCCTACAACCTCTAAGATTTTTGATTTGCATTATAGGGTAAAGGCTCGGAGTTTTTAGACCATTTGATAAAATATACTAAAACGGGTAAAACAAGAGCAATATTTAGCAATCCGTACCAAAGAGTACTATAGTTAATTTCTAAATTTTTATTTGTAGAGGAAAAAGCTTCGACAAGTTTAGAAATACAAAAAATCAAATTATTTGCTGAGTGTAGCGCGATCGGTACTAGTAAAGTTTTAGTTTCTAGATATAGCAAGCTTAAAATTGTACCAGAGAAGATTCTGGACAAAAAGAACATGTCCATATGAGCTAATCCAAAAAGTATTGAAGAAATTAATATTGCTGGAGTTTTGCCCCATTTAGCCGACCAGCGATGCAACAGTATACCTCTAAATAGAAACTCTTCTGTAATGGGAGCGACTATAATTACTACAAAAAGAATAAGAGCTATACTAGGAAAATTTGAAGAATTGGGATCTAGACCTAAACTCATTTTGTCGATTTGTATTTCGACAAGATCGGGGGAAATTAGATGAATAAAAAACATGGCAAGTCTGTTAATGCCAGTTGCAAGATTTCGATCGGCATAAAAAACAATTAGCAGATACAACCAAGAAACATTTTTTAGCGATCGTTTTCCAATTAATTGCAAAGGCTCGATCTGAAGTTTTTTTAGCCTCCACCAACTAGTAAAACAGATCGATATCATTATGAATGCATAAAGGCTTGCTAAAAATACTGGTTCTTTAGAATTAAAATTTATTTTTATCCCAAATATTGCTTGAATAAAACCTACTACAATACCTAGTAAAATAGCTATAAGAAAATAATCAACAATGATGTATCTCGCCCGAAATCGAGTAAAAAGATTTTGTTCGGCAGACATTTAATACTCCTTTTTCGTTTAGCTTGATGCTAATCGATAACCTCAAATTACCCATTTCAAATCGAAAACTACTCGCTTAGTTTTAAGATTGACTTAATTCGGGATTGTTGAATATTTCCCCTACTGATAAACGCGTGCCATTGACAAAATCCCAACCAGATTGAGGGCGTTTTCCTGCAAGTTGAACTTCTTTTAGTAATAATAATCCTTCCCCAGTTTGCACGATCGCGCCAAAATTTTTAAGAGTACTAATTACTTCTCCTGGTTTTCCCGAAAGTGAAGCTAATTCTTGCCAGTGGTTTTCAATTTTTTGCAATTCTGGGGGTAATTCTGAAAAATATGCCTCCCCAAGGGGTACGGTTGCCATAATTTTGAGTGTTTTTCCTTGAAAACTAGTCAAGCAATTAGGGAAAAAACCTCGGACTCGGTTATGTATTTCAATGGCAGGACGCGACCAATCAATGACATAATCGAATTTGTGAATCAAACGAGCGTAAGTTGCATCGCTATCGTTTTGCGGAATAGAACGAATTTTTTTAGCGTTTAGTTTTTGTAGAGTTTCTGCCAACAAATCTGCGCCCAAATTAGCAAGTTTAGCCGCTATTTGCTGGGCATTATCGAGAAGTTCGATCGGGGTGTAAGCTTTCAACAGCATATCGCCCGTATCCATGCCTTCATTCATTAACATGGTGGTAATACCAGTTTCGCGATCGCCATTGTAAATACTCCATTGAATTGGCGCAGCACCTCGGTATTTGGGTAGAATAGAGCCGTGAACGTTGATGCATCCGAGTTTGGGCATTTCTAGTATTTCTTTGGACAAAATCTGTCCGTAAGCGACGACGACAAAGGCATCGGCAGCAGTTTCTTTCAGTTTTGCGAGTGTTTCTGAATCTTTTTTGATGCGTCGGGGTTGCCAGACGGGAATATCGTGTTGCAGGGCGATTTGTTTGACTGGTGAAGGGATTAAATCGTTACCCCGTCCGCGTTTTTTGTCTGGTTGAGTGACGACGGCGACGACATTAAATTCTGAATCGGCGATTAAACGTTCTAAAGTAGCTACGGCGAATTGAGGTGTTCCCAAAAAAACTATTTGCATATTTATTGAATTTAGTATTTAGCGATCGTGTTAGCGCGATCGAACCTAATTTTTATCTTAATAGAGTAGATTTAAACTGAGATCTTGCACCATTGTCATCAACCGAAACGAGGGTTTAAATCGCCGCCTCATACATAAAGTCGTCTTCATACGACTGGATTAAGTATCATAGTCATCTAAAGATGACTTACACTATTAGCCTGGAGTAGGGGTTTGGCAATGCCAAACCCCTTCAGGCGGTTATTGAGAATAGTGCAAGATCTGAATTTAAATAAACAGGAGTTTGAGTCAGCAACTTGAGAATTAGAAAAATTTTGTCAAGCTTTGAGAGATGAGATATTGTTAGTTTTGGGTGAGAAGCGATTGAATTGATTTTGTCTATCCAGAAAGTAAAGAAGTAATGCTGCGATCGCCAACGGTTGCCATATATTTTTAATGAGCTGAAGTATCTAAATGACTGTAAATCGTATTTCTACTGGAATCATAGGTTTAGACGAAATTTTATCTGGAGGATTAATTGCTCATCAAGCTTATCTAATTAAAGGTCAGCCAGGTAGCGGTAAGACTACTTTAGGATTTCATTTCCTTAATGCTGGCGTGTCTCAAGGAGAGAAAACTTTATTGATTAGTTTTGGTGAGTTAGAAAATAGGCTGCGTCGCAATGCCAAGCTAATTGGCATAGATCTAGATAAAGTTGATTTTCTCGATCTCAGTCCTACAGCAGATTTCTTTTACGAAGACCAATCTTACGATATTTTTTCCCCTGCTGAGGTCGAAAAAGCGCCAATCACCCAAAAAATTATCGACACAATCGATGATATTAAGCCTCAACGTATATTTTTAGATGCCATAACTCAATTTCGCTTTTTGGCGCAAGACTCCTTTCAGTTTCGCAAACAGGTGCAATCTTTTTTACGCTTCATGCTCGATCGCGAGATAACTTTATTATTCACCTCCGAAGGAAGCGATCGCCAGCCCGATGACGACCTGCAATTTATGAGCGATGGCGTAATTCAGCTACATATGACCGCAGGAAGACGCACCGTTCAAGTGACTAAATTTCGCGGTTCGGGTTTTACTGGAGGTTATCACGATTTGCACCTTTGCGATCGCGGGATGGAAATTTTTCCTGTTTTAATTGCTGAAACTTATCAGCGAGAGTTTAAATCTGAAGCGATTTCTTCTGGTATTCCTGAAATTGACGAACTGCTTCACGGCGGTATCGAACGAGGTACGACGACAATTATTAGTGGTCCGAGTGGGGTAGGTAAATCTACCTTTGGAATTCAATTTATGAAAGAAGCGGCGGGTAGGGGAGAACGTTCGGTACTTTATGCTTTTGAAGAGGGAATAGAAACTATCTTAAAACGTTGCGAAGCAGTTAACATTCCCGTTCGCGTGATGCTCGAACGCGGTACTCTATCAATAGTTTCGGTTGAACCACTCAGGTACACTTCTAACCAGTTTGCACATTTAGTGCGTCAGGAAGTAGAGCAAAACAACGCCACAATAATCATGATCGATAGCACATCGGGTTACAAGTTGTCGATACAGCAAGAAGATTTAGTGCGTCAGTTACACTCTGTATGTCAGTATCTCAAAAATATGGGGGTAACGGTTATTTTGGTCAACGAAATCCATGCTATTGCCGGGGGAGAGTTTAGCGTTACCGAAATCGGACTTTCTTATTTAGCAGACAATTTAATTTTTTTGCGTTATTTAGAATTAGATGGACAAATACGCAAAGCGATCGGCGTACTCAAGAAGAGAGTATCGGATTTTGAGCGTACCTTACGGGAGTTTACCATTACTAAATACGGTATCAAAGTAGGAGAGCCTTTAACACAGTTGCGGGGAATTCTTAGCGGCATACCAGAATGGATCGATCGCGAATAGGGAATAGGGAACAGGCAATAGGGAATAAAAAACAGGCAATAGGGGACAAGTAATGGTTAAGAACTTATTGATACTTGAATGTCAGAACCAACCGTACTGCTGGTACTAAGCTTTAATCGTCGCAATTTGGAACTTCTCACCCAGGTGTTAGAACGAGCCAATTATCAAATTATTGCCGCCAGTAACTATACTGAGTTAAAACGAGCCTTATCCAATTCTATTACTGTAAGTTTGGGACTAATCGATCTCGCAGGGTGCGATCGCCATATTTGGAGTTATTGCGAGCAACTTCAAACAGCAAATATACCTTTTTTAACTTTTACTCCTCAGTACAATCGTGTTGTCGAACAAGATAGTTTAGCTCATGGTGCAACTAGTGTTTTGGTTAAGCCTCTGGTTATCAAAAATTTGCTATTACTAATTAATAGCTTAGTAGGAAAGCTAGATTGACATCCTCTCACTGGTAAGACATCGCGGGTACATAGCAAGGCTCGGTATCGGTATGTCTCGCTCATCTATTGCGTTCGTCTCCACAGGAGGAATTTGATGAAACGTATTCTTTTACTAATAGAGCATCGCAAAAACCGCCATCTATTATCCCAATCGCTGACAGAACAGTATCAAATCTTGTCTCCTAAAGCTGACAGTGATTTTGCAGCCGAAGGGGAACAATTACTGACTCAAGCTTTCGATGTGTGCTTTATTGACTTTGCGGCGATTCATCAACTACGACAACAAATGCTTGACAGACGAGAGGCAGAAATACCTATTTTTTTACCTTTTGTCTTTCTAACTTCTCTAAAAGAGATTGGTTTTTCTACAGACCATTTAGAACCATTAATTGACGATATTATCTATCTTCCAAGTAAAAAAATTGAGTTGCAAACTAAGTTAAGAGTATTATTGCGATCGCGCTCTTATTCACTACAGCTTAAAACAGCAAAAGAGCAATTGAATGATGCTTTATCTAGAGAAAAAGAACTCAACCAGCTTAAATCTCGCTTTGTGTCCGTAGTATCTCATGAATTTCGTAACCCTCTTAATAGCATTTCAGGAATGGCACAAATTTTAAAGGAATATGGCGATAAATTACCAGCAGCAAGGAAAGCAGAAATTTTTGAGCAGTTGCAGCGTAATGTTACTAGAATGACCAATCTTTTGGATGATGTATTGGTTATTAGCCGTAAAGACCTGGGTAAACTCAAATTTGAGCCTGTAGCGTTGGAGTTAGAAACTTTTTGTCGCGGTTTAATCGATGAAATGCAAATGGTTTTTAAGAATAAACAATCATTTAATTTTGTCTATCAAGGAAAAAAACAGAAGTTTAATTTAGATAGCAAACTACTGCATCACATTTTTTCTAACCTAATTTCTAATGCTTGCAAATATTCCCCTCCTGATACTGTTATTGACTTTGAAGTATGCTGTCAGTCCAAATATATAGTATTTACAATTCGCGATCGCGGTATTGGTATTCCTGCTGAAGATATTCCCAAGTTGTTTGATTCTTTCTATCGCGCTAGTAATTCAGAAGAATTTATTGGTACGGGTTTGGGACTGGCGATCGCTAAAGAATATGTAGAGTTACATCGAGGTGCGATCGAAGTTGAGAGTGAACTGGGAATAGGAACTACTTTTACTGTAACTATCCCCAATTAGATCGATGGACAATTTTATAATGCACGATCTAAACATATTTTTTTTAAAAGAAAGTTCGATACTGTATTTGAATGAGTATAGCGATCGAGACTAGCAAATGAATACTTATTCCTGAGATAGCTAAAGTTTTCCAGATATTTTTTTTTTCTTTTACAATGCTAATAATTGCTAAAATAATACTAATTAAAGGACAAGTAGCTATCAGCCAGAGAATAAATAACGGATTGCCATATACAATATCTATGACTAATTTTAAAATAGAAGAGCAAATGAAATTAACATAAGATTCACTGTAAGTTTTGACTATGTCTGGATACTGGCAAGTAGTAGCTAATAATTCCAGCGCTCCGATCGCGACAATAATTAAGTCTATTATTGCTAAAATAAATGAAGCGATCGCAAAATTTTTAGCTGTTTTTCTAGAAATATTCATATTGAAAAATCGACAAAAAAAGACGCATATTTATTAAATCTCAGCAACGATTGTATTCGCACCAGAAAATATGCGTCAATATTTAATTGTTTTATCCTTTAGATCGATTCAGATATTTAAGCTAAAGGTACAGTAGCGCCATCGCCGATTTTTCCAACAAATTTTGTTGATTAATTCGAGATATTGTCCGAGCGATTGTCGCCAAAGATATACTCTTTCAAAGAATTTAAGAGCATTCCCAATTCGGCACGATTTTCAGCACTAATTAAATAGCGCACGACAAACCAACCGCCGCAAATTACACCAATTAACTCTAAAATTGGTTGTAGTAAAGGAATGTCATTGACCGCACCAAGCACAGCAAAGACAATTTTGAGAGAAACTATGCTTGCGATCGCCCAACCGATTACGATTAAAGGATTTTTGTAAACTTGGAAAAGATTGTTTAAATAATCTGGTAAAACTTGAAGGGTTGCAGAAAGTTGTTCTCCGAATACCAGCAACTGAGATGCTGTTCTGCTAGTTGTTAGAGACGTTGAACTAGATGAATTAACGGTTAGTCGATCGTCTGATGTTTGAGTTATCTGTTTTTCTTCTGTATTCATCTCTATCTTGGCTTTTAATTACAAAGATTTGATTCCATCTCTAGCTTAACGTGCTTTATTCCTACCCAGATCGGGTCAAAGTCAAAAATATTCTCTATGGCAGATTTTTTTGAAAAAAGGGAATAATTACTATAAATTAAGTTCGCCAATAACCAAATTTCTGTTGTTTTTAATTGAGTAAGATGGAATGCAGCCCATCTTACTGTCAATATTAATTAGTCAGAAAAAACTGTCAATATCGAACATTTTTTAAATTTTAAAATTTTATTAATAATGCTTATTAATTCATCGATATTCAGAAAAAATTCTGCATAATTATTTAAAAAACAACCTAATACTAATTAAATTTAATGGAGTATATTTACCAATGTCTTATACTTTTGACATCATTGACGTTACACCAATTGTAATTTTTTTTGATTATCAACAACAAATCGAACAAGATCGAGACCGCAGTAAAGCTTATTTAGGAAGCTATCAATGCACCCTAGATTCTTTCATTCAAGCGACTGCAACAGTTTTCCAAAAACCTGACTGGGATTGGGATCGAGCAGTTGAATCGATCGTTAACTTTTGGCTTGCTAACGAAAATAGCGTTCGATATTGGAAAGATAAATTGTCATCTTCGAGCCAAGAAAGTTTAATAATTGGTAGGGTGGCTAACTTCGATCGCCTGCGTAACGAACTAGAATTTTTGCTGTAAAAAACATCGATCGAATCGATAATTTTAAGCCGCGATTGCACTCGCCGTGCAGGCTACGCGATCGTTAAACAATTGAACTAGAAAGATTTTTGAAATGCTGAGTTTTAAGAGTAATGAATTTCAACTCCGAACTCCAATTGCGTAGCACGAATGTAAGAAGCACTTTGTAGACGTAGGCGCACGAACGTGCCGAAGGCTACTCCGAACTTACTTATTCCCTATTTTGCAAACTACGAGGATCGAGAGCATCGCGCAAACCATCACCCAAAACATTAAAAGATAAAACCGTTAAAATAATTAGTAAAGCTGGAGGCCAAACCAACCAAGGTTGCATCACCAAGACTGAGGCGTTAGTTGCCAGCGACAAAAGATTGCCCCAACTCGGATCGGGTTGTTGAATGCCCAAACCGATCAAACTGAGAACTGATTCCGCCACGATAAATCCTGGTATGGCTAGAGTTGCTGAGATGATTATGTAGCTAGAAGTTTGGGGGAGAACATGATTGACAATGATGTAGAGTGGTTTAGCACCGATCGCCTTAGCAGATTGAACGAATTCTCTTTCTTTAATTGATAGTACTTGTCCCCGAATTACTCTTGCCAGCCCCGACCAACCCACAAACGAAGTAATCATCACAATCAGTAGAAATCTTTGCGCGCTACTGAGACCGGGAGGCAAAATTACAGCTAAAGCAACTAATAAATAAATATCGGGAATGGTCATTAATACTTCCACCAGACGCATTAATATACTATCGATCCAGCCGCCAAAATAGCCAGAAATTCCACCAACGAGCATTCCTAAAGGAAAAGAAATAGTAATACCTACCAAACCGATAAACAGACTAACTCTACCGCCAAAAAGTAGACGAGAAAACTGATCGCGTCCTTTGTCATCCGTTCCCAACAAATGTAACTTTCCTTTGCCAGTCGTACCGAATAAATGTCGATCGCTCGGAATTAAATTAAAAAATTTGTAAGGCGTACCCTTAACAAATAAACCAACAGGAGAAGGTGTTTGTCGATCGATTTTGAGGAGACGATCGCCCGTTTCTAAATCAGTTTTGCCCTGACTGATAGGATAGACGTATGGCAATGTCCACTGACCTTGACTATTGCGCCAGTAAACTGTTGTCGGCGGTAGCAAAGAACTGTCACTATCTGTGATGTAGGGGTCATAAGGAGCGACAAAATCGGCAGCAATAACTGCAATATAAAAGATAAGGAGGACGATCGCGCCCAAACGTGCCAGAGGATTATTTCTTAGTTTTTGCCACCAGTCCATAATAGTTCGTTTATCGTTCGCAGATTTTGCTCAAGTGTATCAAAACGAAGAAGGAAGGAAAAAAACAGAATGTCTTTACTCAAAGATGATTGGCAAGAAGATTACATTCAAACTAACGGAATTAACCTTCATTACGTAACTCAAGGGCAGGGAAAGTTAATGCTAATGTTACACGGCTTTCCCGAATTTTGGTATTCTTGGCGACATCAAATTTCTGAATTCGATCGAGATTATAAAGTAGTAGCGCTCGATCTACGAGGTTATAACGACAGCGACAAACCTAAAGAAAAAGATGCCTATCGCATGAGCGAATTAATTAAAGATGTCGAAGGCGTAATTAAAGGATTGGGTTATGAAAATTGTATCTTGGTAGGTCATGATTGGGGTGGCGCGATCGCCTGGAATTTTGCTTACGCCTATCCAGAAATGGTTGAGAAGTTAATTGTTTTGAATCTTCCTCATCCTGCTAAGTTTGCTGAAGGTTTGCGTACTCCCCAACAGTTGCTAAAAAGTTGGTATGTGTTTTTCTTTCAATTACCATTACTGCCAGAATTATTAATTCAAGCCAACGATTACGAAGCTATTAATGCGGCTTTTGTCGGCGGCGCGATCGATAAGTCGGCTTTTAGCCCTCAAGATATTGAAGCCTATAAAAATGCTGCTGCCAAACGAGGCGCACTGACAGCAATGATAAATTATTACCGCAACCTTTTAGATGGTTTATTTGCCGATCGCCGTCCGCAATGGCAAACTCTCAATATTCCTACTTTAATGATTTGGGGCGAACAAGATGCTGCTTTGGGAAAAGAACTTACCTACGGAACTCAATCTTATGTTAGCAACTTGAGTATTAAATACATTCCTAATTGCAGTCATTGGGTGCAACAGGAACAACCAGAATTAGTCAATAGTTACATGCGCGAGTTTTTAAGTAGTTGAAGAAGTGTCAAAATGATAAGTAGCAAAGTTTATTAAGTTAAGTTAAGAATAATGCCTAAAGCAATCTGGAACGGTAAAGTTTTAGCCGAAAGCGATCGATGTGAAGTAGTTGAAGGAAATCAATATTTTCCTTCAGATTCTATTAACAAAGAATATTTTAAGGATAGTAGCACTCATACTAGTTGCCCCTGGAAAGGACAAGCTAGCTACTACACCATCGAAGTAGATGGCAAAGAAAATAAAGATGCCGCTTGGTATTATCCCCAAGCTAAAGATGCAGCTAAGAATATTGAAGGCTATGTAGCTTTTTGGAAAGGCGTAACTGTAGAAAGTTAGATAGCGAGTCAGGTAGGGACGCGAAATTTCCAGAGAATTCATCAAAATTCTCACTTCTCGATTCCTAAAATTTGTTTGAGGAGGTGCTTTCTGTTAGCATTCCTCAAACACAACAGTTTTGATAGTGAAGTCATAACGACTCCAATCTAGATAATTGACGAATAGTTCTCAATTTTTTTGGGAAAGAATTTGTTTATCTATTACTGCGATCGCAACCAAAGAAACGCTTTTTTAAAC
>JBOFLQ010000313.1:0-1710 GCA_051657945.1 Xenococcaceae cyanobacterium
GATTTAGAAAATCATCTGTTGCTAAAACTATTTAGGTTTTGGTTGGGAATTTATCCTTCAGAGCAAAATAATGAATCGTATAATCTAGAGTTAGATGCGATCGCGTCACCTCAATTTATTCAACCTCGTCAAAGTTTAAAAATTATTTCGCAATTCTCGTCAAGCTAAAGATTAAATTACCAGGGATTTTAGTGCTATATTGCCATAATCAATTTGCCCAAGTATTAAATTAATATTTTCTTATGTATATTGATTAACAGTTTTTAGTTAAATATTGTAGTTAATTTGGCTCTTGTAATAAATTTCAATTAATTTTGTAATATACACTTATTGAATATTCTTTCAGATCTTTAACTAAAATTAAACTCCAGCGATCGTATCGCTGATAAAAATCCTCACCTATGATGAACAGCTGGCATTCACTAATTCAAAAAATTGAGGGATGGCGAGACAAATATCAACACCAAAAATTCGTTTGGTGGGGAAAAAAAATTCGCAACAAAACTTTGAGCGAGTTGTCTTTTGGCTCTAATTATGGGCAATCAGGTAGAAAAAGACATCAAACCAAATTGAGAGATTTTATCGTCATGTTGGTTTTGAGCATTATTGCCTTGACTAGCGTAGTTGGTTACCGATTTTATAACCAGCCTCAATTAACCGTGGGGAAAATTGCTCCTCTCACAATTAAGGCTCCCTACTCAGCGCAGTTTGAAGACACCCAAACCACCTTAGAAAGACGCAAGGAAGTACAAACTGGAATCATTCCGATCCTCAAGCAGAATGAAGAACTAACCCAAGAAATTAGCGACAAACTGGAGTCATACCTCCAGCAGATTGATGAGCTGAGGAAAATGGCTGCACCTTTTCCCTTTGCTGCGCCACAAGCTCTCTCCTTAATGAGTCAGAAATATATTCGCTTTTGTCCAGAATCAGAATTTGAATCGGTTTTAGCTTCTGTGAAGCAAAACTATTGGGCTACCAACTCGAAAAACTTAACTTTAGAAAAAAGACCAGACTTTAATCTCGACTTACAAAAAGTAGCTGCCGAACTAGAGGCATACCGCAAAAATAATTCAGAAACTAAATTTAATACTCTCATAACTCAAATTACTTTAACTCGTTATCGCTACTCCCAAGCTTGGAAAAGCATTCCACAAAGAAAGATTGCGCATTTGGCAGAAAAAGAATTAATTATCTTGCTCGACCTGAGCGAAAGAGAATGGAAAGCCACTAAAAAGACGATCTTACAAACTGCCGATCGCATTTTAATTCAAGGAATTCCCTTGGGTCTACCCTCAAATTTACGGGAGCAAGCTGTTACGGCACAACTTAACCCACAAATGCCCGATCTCACGGAACCGATCGCCTACAATCTATTATTAGAGACCCTACAGCCCAACTTGGAAGAAGATAAATACGCGACGCGCAAGATGGCCGAAAAAGCGGGAATGGCAATTAATTCGGTTGTCGTGGAGATAGAACAGGGTGAGGTGATTGTTGAACAAGGAGCAAAAATTACTCAAGCAAATTTTGTTTTACTCGATGGCTTTAGATTGAGCCAACGTGGAGTTAACTGGAGAGGACTTGAACTATCAGCACTTATAGTCGGGGGGATTGTTAACTTATTTTTAGTGATTCAAAGAAAAATCTATTCTTCAATTCGCCATCGCGATTATTTACTGCTTTGTTTATTAGCAATTAGCGCACCTT
>JBOFLQ010000314.1:0-44165 GCA_051657945.1 Xenococcaceae cyanobacterium
TTAGTTTTGCGCTTGATAATGTCTAAATTTTTCTCGATATCTGCACGTAGAGAATCTGGTACGCAAGTAGAACGATTTGACGATCCGAGTGGAATTCTCTCACCATCATAATATCGATCTTCGATAGATGTAATTGTCAAAGCAGCTTGATAAGCTTGCTCTAAAGATTCTTCTGGATTGCCAAAAAATTGTTGTTTGAGTCGATCGAAAGAAGATGTTTTAGAAGGATAAATCGATGTCATTACCAAACTCCGAACGATAGATCTCTTGCAAACAAATTAACTATTCATTTACAAGCACGTTGTATCTACAATCGGTTATATCGAAATCAAGTAACAAACTTGGGACGAAAATGTGACAAATTCGGGACAGTGCTTCTCTAATAATTATATGTACAATGATATGTACGTATAATTATTATTCAACTATGAATACAGTTACTTACACCGAATTTAGGCAAAAGCTAGCTGGATATCTCGATCGAATTGAAGCAGATCGCACACCATTAATCGTGACTAGGCAAAATGCACCATCAGTAGTGGTGATGAGCTTAGATGATTTTAAAGCTTACGAGGCGACTTTTCAGCTACTATCTAGTAAAAATAATGCTGATAGACTAAATCAGGCGATCGACGATCTTCGTTCTGGAGGAGGATGCGAACAAAATTTAATTGAAGAATGAAGCTAATATTTGCCGAACGAGTCTGGGAAGATTACTTATATTGGCAGCGTTGCGACCCCGCGTCGGCGAAAGACGCAAGGGAACGCGCAACAAGACAAGATACAGATAAAAAAACTCTGAGGCGTATTAACACATTAATTAAAGATATTCAGAGAAATCCTTTTGAGGGAATTGGCGATCCCGAACCACTCAAGTACAATTGGTCTGGATTTTGGTCGAGAAGAATTACCAAAGAACATCGGCTTGTTTATGCAGTAGAGAAAGATTCGATTTTAATTGCACAATGTAGATTTCATTATTAAAAAATATCATTTATAGTTTTACTTATTTAGTTAAAGAAGATAAAAGCGATCGCAGGCTTATTAACTATTAACCATTAATTGCAGATGTATTATTAAACCAATATTGCTGTTTAAGTCGTTCCCATGCTTTTTGTAGATGACTGGGTTTAAATAGTTCGTGCTTTCTATCATTCCATTGTTGCACCAGCGCGATCGCTTTTTCACAATCTTCTGCTGCTTGAGGCTCTTCTTTCGTAACTACCCAGTGAATTGTCGCTAGCATTTCCATTCCATAAGGAGTTTCAAAACCATTAATTAAATTACTAATTTTTTCAAGACGTTCATTAGCTTCGGGATGCTGTTCTAGATAAATATGTGCTGCTTTTTTTCCTTCTGGTAAGACATACATTTGCGATCGCTGAGTTCGATTTTTGATTTTCCTTTCCAGTGACGTTTAGTATGAAAATTAATTATGTATTTATTTATCGATTGATGCGATCGTAAACTCAACTAAAAATTTCACCTATAACTGCAATGGCTGGATTTATTTCCAACCAAAGGGTCGCTCCGTTACACTTACGATTTACTGGTCGATATACTAATTGAGACTCTCCAGCAATCTTGACTTGATGGCAGTAGCTAATACGATCGCCTTTTTTGACAATGATAGGCGGCTTATTTGTTTGATAACGACGATTTTGTTGAAGAACTTGCTGGTTGACGTGAACGATGGTTGGCGTGCGTTGAAGTAACTTTCTCCATTTGCTTTTTGGCCCACGAGTACCAGACTTAATTTTGGGCATTCCATTAAAAAGTGGAATTCGCCAGTATCTACCTACTTTTTTTGCCCCTATAATTCTGCCTTCATAGAGTAATTGTTTGACTCTTTGAGGGCAAATACCCAATAAATATGCTGCTTCAGTAGTACCAATAGTCATTCAGATTTACTCTAGCGCTATGGTTTTTTTCAGAATACATTAAATGAGAAACTTCTCATCCAATTTTCATTTTTCCTATAAGAGCTTCAAGTAACTTCATAAATAGCAACCACTAAACAGGACACTGAAAGATGAGACATAAGCTTCTTCTGGCGCGAATAGTTGAAGCTTTCAGATGCCCAAAGTTTTATACGTCAGCTATGGTAAACGAGGCACTGAAATATATGAAAAAAATAATGTTTTACTGTCAGCACATCGTTGGCATGGGACATTTAATTCGTTCTACAGAAATTATTCGCGGTTTAGTCTCAGATTTTCAAGTATGTCTAATTAATGGTGGTGAAATTATCGACGAGTTTCCTCTACCTCCCTCAGTAGAAGTGGTTAACATTCCTGCAATTAAAACAGATGCACAATGGAAAGAACTTCAGCCAGTCGATAGTTCTTTAAGTCTTAAAGAAGTCCAACTTAGGCGTACAGAGCAAATTTTGAATGTTTTCGAGAGATTTAAACCAGATATTTTAATCTTAGAACTATTTCCTTTTGGCAGGAGACGTTTTTCTTTTGAATTAATTCCCTTGTTAGAAAAAGCTAAAGCAGCAGGAACAAAAATTGTTTGCAGTCTGCGCGATATTGTTGTCAATCAAAACGATCGCCAGCGTCACGAAGAAAAAGTTTGTAACTTAATCGATCGCTATTTCGATCTGTTACTAGTTCACGGCGATCCACAATTTGTACGTTTAGAAGAAATATTCGATCGCCTAGACGATCTTAATTGCCAAGTATGCTACACGGGATATGTTACCCAATCATTATCTACAACAACACCAATCCATCTCAAAAAGCCTTTAATTTTAGTAACTGTAGGCGGCGGTAGATTCGGACACGATTTACTCGAATGTGTCGTTAAAACTGCACCTCTTTTGCAAGATAGAATACCCCATCAAATTCAAGTTTTTACTGGCCCATTTATGTTAGAAGAAACATTTAACAAATTACAAGATTTAGCAGGCGATCGAAGCAATCTCAAAATAGAACGCTATACACCGCAACTATTAAATTACATGCAACAAGCAGACTTATCAATTAGTATGTGCGGTTACAACACTACTATGAATATTCTCAATACAGGTGTAAGGGCGATGATGATGGCTTTTACTGGTAGTGACGATCGCGAACAAACTATCCGTCTTCAAAAATTAGCAGAACTAGAAATAGCCAAAGCGATTAATCCAGAAGACTTACAACCAGAACAATTTGCCACTCAAATCATTAATTATCTCCAACAACAGCCAATTAAATGGAAATTTGATTTTAATGGCGTTGCCAATACGGCTGCATGTTTGCAAAATTGTTTGTTTCAAGAACCAGCGATCGCGGCATAGAAAAGTAGGAAGTAGGAAGTAGGAAGTAGGAAGTTAGACAAGTAGCAAGTAAAACAGCCAAGTAGCGAGTAATAAAACTGAATCTTCTAGTCCCTAGTCCCTAGCCCCTAGTCCCTCATAACGCAATGAACAATGAACAATGAACAATGAACCAATAAAAATGAAAAAGAAAATTTGTCTGACTACTTTAGAATTTCCCCCCGACGTGGGTGGTGTGGGTGAATCGGCACATCGTATCGCTAAAATGCTAATCGATTTTGGTCATGAAGTTCACGTTGTTGTTTTTCGGGCGGTATTTCGGACTGAGAAACAGATGGCGGAAAAAGGTGAATATCGTCGTCCTAGCTGCCAAACCAATCTACAAGATGGAATTTTCGTACATCGTTTAAAAACAGCAGTGCGATCGACCATTGCAAAAGACCAGGATTATTTTGCCGATCTATACGGTCAAATTAGAAGTTTGCATCAAAAATATCAGTTCGATCTATTCCATGCTTTCTTTATCAATGAAACTGGATTTTTATCTACTTTAATTGCCAAAGAAAATAATCTTCCCGTTATCAATAGCGTTAGAGGTGCTGACTTACACAAACATATTTTTAGTCCCCAACAATTCGGACAAATTAGTTGGACGCTGGAAAATTCCAACTGGGTAACTTTTGTCAGCAGAGATTTAATGAATCGCGCCAGAGTTATCGTTCCCAGTATCCAAAATAAATCCTCAGCTTTTTGGAATTCGATCGTCCCGTTAGAACTAGATAATTTACCCACTCCCCCATTAGTCGATCGCCTGAAGGGAACTGTAATTGGTTCGGTGGGTAGATTCCGCGATAAAAAAGGTTTGGAATATTTATTCGATGCCTGTCAAAAATTATCCCAAGAAACCGAATTAACCTTATTGCTAGTAGGTGATTTTGTTGCCAAAGAGAAAGATTATTGGTATCGAGAATTAGAAAAAAGTGGACTGGGCGATCGCGTCATCATTACAGGTGAAGTCAGTCGAGTCGAAGCCCTCAGCTATTTATCCCACATGGATATTTTCGCCATTCCTTCATTGAGTGATGGTTGTCCCAATGCCCTACTAGAAGCTATGTTTTCAGGTAAAGCAATAGTCGGTACAAACGTCGATGCGATCGGTGAAATTCTCGAAGATGGCAATGATGCATTACTAGTCAATCCCGCTGCGAGTGAAGAATTAGAAATTGCTTTGCGTCAACTAATTAACCAACCCAATTTACGACAACAATTAGGCACTAACGCACAAGAAAAAGTAAACAAACAACTTCACCCAGCGATCGAACAACAAAATTGGCATCAAGTATATCAACAGGTTTTCGGATCTCCAGTTAGGGCATCGATCGAATTAATGGACTTAGAGGCGAATGGTCATTCGCCCCTACAGAAATCAGAAATTAAATATTAGTTAAACAAAGGAATTAAACATCATGTCACAACCAGAAATCACTATTGTCGTAGTTCCCAGAGAACGCTTTAGCAATACTCGTCAATCCTTAGAAAGTATCTACGAAAACACCAAACAACCATTCTCACTAGTTTATATAGATGGCAATTCGCCGATCGAAACCAAACAATATCTAGAACGACAAGCACTAGAAAAAGACTTTACATTAATCAGAAGCGATCGCTATCTTTCTCCCAATCAAGCCAGAAATATCAGTTTAGAATACGTTCACAGCAAATATGTAGTATTTGTTGATAACGATATCGTCACCACTCCAGGCTGGTTAGAAAAACTAGTTAACTGCGCCGAACATACCGACGCAACAGTAGTTTGTCCCCTCACTTGTATCGGTCAACCATTGCACGAAACCATACATTTAGCTGGTGGTGAAGCCAGTATTATTGTAGAGACTACAGAAAACGAAGTAGTACGTAAAGTTCATGAAAAACACTATTTTGTCAATCGTCCTGTCGCCGAGGTAAGCGAACAATTACGTCGTCGTCAATGTGAATTTGCCGAATTTCACTGCATGTTAGTACGTCGCGATATCTTTGAAAAGATCGGATTGTTAGATGGAAAATTACTCAGCACTAGAGAACATATCGATTTCTGTCTCAATGTCACTCAATCTGGCGGTAAAATTTATTGCGAACCAGATTCCGTCGTCACCTACGTTACTGGCAAACTAGAATGGTCGGATCTACCTTTCTTCTTCCTGCGTTGGAGTGATGAATGGGAACTTGAAAGCTTGGCTCATTTCAAACAAAAATGGGATTTAACAGGTCAAGACAAATACTTTAAGAAACGCTATAAGAGATTGGGACATCGACGTTATCAGGCTTTTCTCAGACCTTTTGTACGTCAAATTAGCTTTGGTAATACTGTACCTTGGTTAGAAGAACGCCTCAAACCAATAGAAAGAGCGTTGAATCGTTATATCACCTATCGCTACGATCGACAAATTACCCAACAATCTCAAGGTGCGATCGATACTCAAAAATCAGAAGCAATTATTAATGCTTAATTAGCATCTACTCGATCGTCGAATAGATGGGTTACGCTGTCGCTAACCCATCCTACAAATATCTACTTACCGATTAATTAACCTTCTGCCTTCTGGAGGCGGGATTATCGGAGGTTTCCTCCGATAAGTTTACCCGCCGTCCTTCTGCCCTCTGCCTTCATTACAATGAACAATAAACAGTTAGAAAAAACCATTCCCAGTCTGAGGCGCATTTTAACGAGATTTTGGCCGCAGATTCGCGATCGCAAATGGTTAATTGCAGGTTCGTTTGTCGCACTTTTGGCAGAAACCGCTTTTCGCTTATTAGAACCTTGGCCGATCAAATACATGTTTGACAATATTATTGTCAACGGTTTAAAAACTACTCCCATCGGTATTCCTTTAGTCGATCGCTTTGGGGCGATGGGATTACTCACTTTTCTAGCTGTTATTTTAGTGGTTTTGGTGGCTTTACGGGGTGTAGCTGCTTATTTGAGTACTTATGGGATGGCACTAGCTGCTAGTCGCATTTTAACTGAAGTACGCAGTCAACTTTATTCTCACATTCAACGCCTCTCTCTTGCTTTTCACTATAAAAATAAAAGCGGCGATTTAATTACTCGTGTTACTTCCGATATCGAACGATTGCAAGAAGTAACTGTTATGGCTTTACTACCTTTGTTAGCAAATTTGCTGACTATGGTAGGAATGATCGGGGTTATGTTCTGGATTAATCTGGAACTGGGTTTAATTGCCATGACGATCGCCCCTCTTTTTATTCTATCCAGTACCCAGATGACCAAACGCATCCGTACTGCGGCTCGTTCTTCTCGCAAACGGGAGGGTGCAATGGCGGCGACTCTTTCTGAAGCCCTCGGTGCGATTAAGGTGGTACAAGCTTTGTCGCTTCAGGGAATGTTAGAGCAAGCTTTTTATCGCAACAATCAAAAAAGTCTCAGCGAAAGCGCCCAAGCACAAAGACTAAAAGCTGGTTTGGAGAGAACTGTTGAAATTTTGGTGGGGTTGGTAACGGCGATCGTTTTATGGCGAGGAGTACAGTTAGTTTTACTCAAAGTCATTACTCCTGGGGATTTAATTATTTTCATCAATTACTTGAAGCTAGCTTTTAAACCTATGCGTCAGGTAGCTAAATATATCGGTCAAATTGCTAAGGCGACAGCTTCGGGAGAAAGAATTCTCGATTTAATCGAAATCGTCCCAGAAATTAGAGATCTTAAAGGCGCGATCGCAGCACCTCCTTTTCGTGGTGCATTACAATTTCACGATGTTTCTTTTGCCTACGATCGCGATACACACAATCGAGAACAAGCGATTCTTAGAGATATTAGTTTTGACGTAGAACCAGGTCAAAGAGTAGCATTAGTAGGTGCTTCTGGTGGCGGTAAATCTACTTTAGTCAGTTTACTTCTGCGTCTTTACGATCCTCTAGAAGGTCAAATTCTCATCGACGGACGCGATCTTAGAGAATATCACATCGATTCTTTGCGAAGGCAAATTAGTATCGTCCTTCAAGATAGCGTTCTTTTTGCCGCCAGCATTCGCGATAATATTGCTTATGGTTGTTTGGGTGCTACCGATGCGGAAATAGAACAAGCGGCGCGTTTGGCAAATGCCCACGATTTTATTATCAAACTTCCCCAAGGATATGAAACAGTCGTCGGAGAAAGGGGAGCAACTCTTTCAGGAGGACAGAGACAGAGAATCGCGATCGCCCGTGCTGCGGTACGTAAAGCCCCGATCGTCGTTCTCGACGAACCTACTGTTGGTTTGGATAACAAAAGCGAACGTCAAGTAAGTGAAGCATTAAAAAGATTGACTCAAAATTCTACGACATTTTTAATTACTCACGATTTAAGAACTGCTAGAAGTGCCGATCGCATCTTTTATATCGAAGCAGGTAAAATTTGGGAGGCAGGTACTCACGAGCAATTAATAGGATATGGTGGACGCTACGCAGCACTATATCAACTACAAACTACTGTAGGCGATAGACTGAATACAGAAAATTCTTATAGTTCTTCAAAACAAATTTAAATTATTCTTAAAACGGAATTGATGAATATTATCGATTTCGTTTTAAGAGACGAGGTGGATAAATCGCCATGAATAAAACAGAAACAGTTGAAACTCAAATATGAGAAAAATCTCAGCAAAATTTTTGATGGGATTTAAGTAGGAGAAACTATAGGATAAAACAAAAATTAATTATTTAATTGCGATCGCACTCTTGCTAATAAATCTCTAAATTGAAAAGGCTTAGTAACGTAGTCGCTAGCTCCTTTTTGCATGGCAATAAGACGATTTTTCTCATCATCAAAAGCCGTCATAATAATCACAGGAAAATTTAAACCGCGATCGCGCAATTCTTTGAGTACTTCCCAACCATCTTTAATAGGCATTCTCAGATCGAGAAGCAACAGATCGATCTCTTCACTAGCAGCCACCTGCAATGCCTGTTGACCGTCCTCAGCAACAACAGTAACAAAGCCGTTTTTTCGCAATCCTTTTTCTAGAAAAGCGGCAACGCGAATTTCGTCTTCAGCAATCAAAATGCGATTCATGAATTTTCTGGTTTGGTTAGATCTGAAGCGATCGTTTTTATAATTACTTTAGAATATCGCGATCGCTAACTTAGATAGCTTTTCCTTTACCAATTATTCACTATTTATATGAGTATGTATTGAGATTTTGATGAGAACTTTCTCATTTTCGCAAACGATAACCCGTACCTCTGACTGTCTCAATTAATTCACCACCCAATTTTTTTCTTAAATAACCCACATAAACATCGACTATATTAGAACCGGGATCGTAATCGTAACCCCAAACTAAATCTAGGAGTTGCTGACGAGTCATTACCTGTCCTGGGTGACGCAGAAATACTTCTGCCATAATAAATTCGCGAGAAGGTAGTTCGATTTCGCGATCGCCTATTTTTGCTTTACGAGTACGCAGATCGAGAGTAAGATCGCCAACTCTAAGAACGCTTTCTTCTTTAGTACTGGCATTTCCATTACTACTACGCAACCTCACTTCAATCCGTGCTAATAATTCCTCAAAACTAAAAGGTTTAGTAACGTAATCGTCAGCCCCTCCTTTCAATCCAGCCACTTTATCTTTGACATCATCGCGAGCGGTTAACATAATAATTGGAAAGCTAACTCCTTGTCCGCGTAATTCTTCTAGTACTTCAAAACCATTTTTATCGGGCAATCCGACATCGAGAATCGCTAACTCGAAGTTGCCATTAAGAGCGATCGCAATCGCTTCGCTGGCATTAAGAGCGATCGTAGTAGTAAAACCACGCGCGCGCAACCCTTTATCTACAAAAGCAGCAATTCTAGGTTCATCTTCAACGATTAGGATTCGATTCATCGATAACAAGTTTCTGTTTTGCTTCTAATGGTAATACGATTGTAAATTTAGCTCCCATACCTAAATGAGAATCTAAACGAATCAAACCGCCATGTGCCTCTGCGATCGCCTTAACAATTGCCAAACCCAAACCCGCCCCTTCAGATCGACGGCGACTGCTAGTAACTCGACCAAATCTTTCAAAAATGCGCTTTTGGTCGCTTTCGGCAATTCCTTCACCATTATCGCGAATCCAAAAATGGACTTCTTTGCCCTCGATCGCCGAACCAATTGAAATAATATTATTCTCAGTTGTATGCTGTGTAGCATTTTGCGCTAAATTAATAATGGCTTGAGTGAGACGCTGGCGATCGACCGCGATCGTGCCTTTTGCCAAACAATCCAAACGCCAATTGCGCTTGGCAAGAGCTTTAATTTTGACCAATAATTCTTCAGTAAATGAGGCGACATCGACTGCTTCTAATTCCAAAAAATCGGGATTTTCTGACTTTGCCAACAAAACCAAATCGTTAACCAAACGATTCATGCGATCGAGTTCGTCCATCACCAGTTCGATGGTTTCTTGTTGTTCTTGTGGATCGTCTCCCATTAATTCCAAATGTCCGCGAATAATGGTAATGGGAGTTCGTAATTCATGTCCTGCATCGTTGACAAAATTACGCTGAATTGCAAAAGAAGTTTGCAAGCGATCCATCATCTCATTAAAAGTCTTAGCAAGTTCGGCAAGTTCTCCTTTTCCCTGTACGACAATGCGTTTGTTTAAATCTGTCTCGCTAATCGATCGAGCTGTGGTTATCAATGTTCTTAAAGGATATAAAACTCTTCCTGCAACCAGCCAAGCTAACACGAGTGCCAAACTCAAGGCAATGATTTTAACCTCAATTACTACTCCCAAGGCTTCGATCGCTTCTTTTCTTTCCCCTTCGGTGGCATGAACGGCAACAAATACGCCTAAAGTTTCTGCCTCAGTTTGAATGGGAATAACTGTATAGATAATACCTCCAAGATTGGGATTGTCAATTTGTTGCTCCCCTTGTTTCTCTTCCTTGATGTTTGCCCAATACCTCATCAACTCCGAATTTGCTTGCATTTCCTTTGGTAATGCTCTCGAGCTAGCTTTATAGAATTTGCCTCTAATAATTCCAATTAAATAGGTATCGTCTTCAGGTAACTCCCTTTTCATGTAATTATCGAAGAGATTATACAATTTTTCGTTTCTAGTATCCTTTGGTTTTGTATTGGGCTTTTGAGGTTTTGGAATTGGTTTGAGCAATTCCCCGATCAGTGCCTTGCGAAAATTTTCTACCTCTTCGGCTAAATCCTCTCTAACTCGTGTATCTACTTTTGCAAACAAACGTTGACGAATAGTAGGTAGAGCAACAGCAATGAAAAAAAACATCAACAGCGCATACCAAATTAGGATACTCGTGCGTGTTTCCTTAAAAATTTTCAACCGACTGATGATGTGACCGATCTTATTGATGTAGTTGATGTAAATTCTAGAGCTGTTCTTCACTTGTGGCTCTGAGTTTTGGATTTTATACTAATTGTTACTTTCTATTATCTCTACTTTTGAGTGAAAGAATAGAAAAAACTATTTTTTGGTTGATGGAAATAAGAAGAAATTGAATGACTGATTAACGAGTAAAAATGCTTGCACATCCGCAAATCGATCGCTAACGTAGAATGTATATTGCGTAAATCCCATTGCCATACCTTCACCTTTATGACATCGAAACAAAACGAAAAATGCCAGCCAAGAGCAAGTATCAATAAAGAGATCGATCGAGAAACTCCAAGCGAAAAGATTTTATCCTAAAGGATACACTTCGTTATGTTCCCATTGTCAACGCACAGCTACAAACGGCATTAAATGCAAAGGAATTTGTGTCGCCGACAGTGACTATTAAATAGTACTAGTCAGATATTGGGTATGGAATCGGGGCGCGATTGCGTAGCACTGCCGCGCTTGCAGATCGATTTAACGAACAGTTGGTTGATATTGAGATGTTCGCGATAGCGAATCAGTAAGAGAGCAAAGCCCAGCTTAAATGTTACCGATGATAGGTGCGTTCGTAAAAACAATTAAGAAATAATAGACAACGTATACTTCAACTGTCTAATCTAACCACTAGCTTAGAAGCGAGCGTAAAACTTAATTGTCATTGCGCTATTTAACTACTACCTAAAAAATGGATTCGGAAATTTCGATTATTATTCCTACTTTAAATGAAGAAGATTTTTTGGAAAGGACTCTGAATAATTTAACTTTATTAAGTCCTCCTCCAAAAGAAATTTTAATCGTAGATGGAGGAAGTCAAGATAATACTCTAAATATTACTCGCACCGCAGGTATTTCTCCGTTAATTTCATCAAAAGCAGGTCGCTCGATACAAATGAATTTAGGCGCTTCATCAGCAAAGGGCGAGCTGCTCTGTTTTCTTCATGCTGATACTCTTGTGCCTGACGATCTCACAATAGTAATCGAGAAGACGTTAGCCGATCTTACTATTGCTGGGGGTGGTTTTATCTCTTTGATGAATGGTCGAGATAAAACTCGGTGGGGAGTCTCCCTACATAATTACCTAAAAACTTATTATGCACCATTAATATTTCGACCTCATTTATTTTTCAAGGGTTTACGCATCTTGTTCGGAGATCAAGTAATCTTTTGTCGTCGTAAGGATTTTTGGGATTGTGGTGGTTTTGATGTACAACTACCAATTATGGAAGATGCCGATCTCTGTATTAAACTGCTTAAATACGGGAGAATACATTTAGTCGATCGCGTTGTTCAATGCAGCGATCGCCGTGTAGCTAAATGGGGTTGGCTCAAAGCTAATGCTATATACTTTTATATTGGCTATTTGTGGGGTATTGGTGTTTCTGCAACCTATCTCAAACAATTTTACGAGGATATTCGTTGATTGAGACTCCAATCGTAGTCTAGATATTTAATCGCTACTCGCTCGTTTAAAGGAAGATCGACGGATAAATAGGTCTGGATATATTCGGGGATGGAGTTGGACACTTTGAGAAAATCCGAGTTGTACCACTTAAAGATTTTGCTACAGTAAAGAATTTGTTGGTTTCGATCGTAATATACTTTATTAGGATTGTTGATAAACCGTCTGGCATCATCGGACAATTGAAATTCTAAGCGATCGAAACTATAGGCTTCATTACGTAGTAAAGGACAACCAATAGCAGCACAAACTAGGGCAAAGTGAATGCGGGGGTTGTGAAATTTTTGTCGTATAATATCGTGTTCGATGTTGTTGAGGCTATAACGCCGTCGCTCGATCGCATAAACTGAACGAGAAAAAAATACCCAAAAAGCCAACCAGTTAGGCACACCCAAAAATTTAGGTAAAATAGATTTTTGGGGATAGTTTTTTAGTACTTGCTCAATGACTAAGGCATTATAGAGATTGAGCCATAAAGCTAGCTGTTGGTTGGGATCTGATAATTGCTCTAGATCGGTCTGGGATAATTCTCGTAGCCAATTAGTTAGTTTCTGGGTAGATTGCTTTTTCCAGGCTCGGTAGTTAACTAATCCTTGAGAGTCTACGTATCGATCGAGTAATTCAGACCAAGGCTCAAAGTCAGGCATAATCTTAAAAAGCGAGATAATGTTTCTCAGAATACTAAGCTGGTGGCTCATAAAATTGCTGATTCAATTGCAATTTCCCGAAATCAAGCAATTATCAACCGAAGATTTAGCTGCTTGGTTATTGGACGATCGCGCACACGAACCACTACTGTTAGATGCAAGAGAGCAAGAAGAATATGAAGTCTCTCACCTGATGAATGCTAGATTAGCTCCCACTAATCTTAAGGATTTGATTAATATTGAAGGGGTAAATTTTTCAACACCCATAGTTGTTTATTGTTCAGTTGGTTATCGCTCGGCGGCGATCGCTCGTCGTCTTCAATCTATAGGGTATCAAAAAGTTTTTAATTTAAGTGGCTCTATTTTTCAATGGGTAAATGAAAGTCATTTAGTTTACTCTGAAGGAAAACCAGTCAATAGAGTTCATTCTTACCAAACATTTTGGCGGTATTTGCTGATTCACATGGAATAATTCAATGCTTTTTTAATTAATCGATCGCGCTCTGAATTGAGCGATCCAATCGACTTCTTCACTTGATTAGCATCCAAAATCCTTTCGGCTATGGTTTCCTTATAATCTTATACCAATTTAAATTAACGCACCCATTCATACCAAAATTCTCATGCGCTCACGTCCGATCGCCAATCATGTAAGTTTTTATGCGATCGAATAACGTAGGGGCGGGTTTATAAAATTCTTTTGAAACACAATTTGATAATTACTAAAAGCTAACTTAATTTTTCTCGACCTAAAATATAAGGCAATAATTTCGCAATATTTCTAGCATCATCGATACCACGATGATGAGTACCAACTAACTTAATACCAACTAAATCTAAAGCTTGTGCCATACCGTATTTTTTGGGCAAATTTTGATTTTCCGAAAATAATTGTTTGAGATTTAAATGTTTGCTAGAGAGAGGATAGGGCAAAGATAAATTATGAAACTTGCTATCTTGTTGAAACTGTTTGCGATCGTACTCACCCCAAGAACCAAAAATAGAATTTGGATACTCAGACAACCATTCTTGAAACGATCGCATTGCTTCAGGATATATTGGCGCGCGATCGATTTGTTCTTGAGAAATAGAAGTCAACTCCTGACAGAAATTTGTCAGGATGGGATGGCGAACTGGTTTAATAAAAGTTTGAAACTCATCAATTGTTTCAAGATTTTTGACATCAACAATTACCGCACCAATTTCAATAATTTCCATTTGGTGACGTGAAATCAATTTGCGATCGCAACAAGTAGCTTCAAGATCGACAACTAAAAAATACCGATAATTATTCATATCTGCTTTCTATTGCTCTCAAGAAAGATTTTAATCGCAAGTTGCAATGAACAATCAAAAATCGATCGTTTATTTCTTTGGAAATATCGATCGCGACAGAGGTTATTAAATTTTCTACAAGATAACTTGCAGTTGAGAGCCAAGTGGATGAGCGCCCTTGGATGAAAACAAGTTAGGGATTTTAATCCCATGTATCTTTACTTGCTCTACGGACTGCCAAGCATATTTGAAGCGTCTTCAAATATGCAGTCCTTACAAAATACACTATTATTTTGTAGAGGAGGTGAGGAAGCGTGTTAACTTTGTCTTATGAATTTAAGCTAAAGCCAACGGAGGAGCAAATTCGAGAAATCGAACATACTCTAACCGTAAGAATCCACGTGGATTTATCCCGTGGAGTGTCAATCAATAGCATAAAGGCATTGAGAGGAAAAATTTGACAATGACTTTTGCAGGCGTAATTTTAGATATAGACGGAACGCTAGTATTAAGTAACGACGCTCATGCTCGAGCTTGGGTAGAAGCATTTGCGACATTTGGTTATGAGTTAGAATTCGATCGAGTTCGTCCTTTAATTGGCATGGGTGGCGGTTTTAGTGATTCTCAATTAAAAGATGCGATCGCGATTTATGACAATCCAGCCGATTTGTTAATACATTACAACAATTCGCCACTAGAAAAAAAAGCGGCGATCGAAGCGTAAATATTGCCCGCGATCGCGACTAAGTTAATCTTCGAACAATTCTTCACTCAAAAATTAATTCTCCATTATTTCTATTAGTTTTTAAATATAGACACGAATAAACTTACAATATTTTTATCGCGCCAGAAAAAAAAATATTGATGTTTTTTCCTATAAAACCCGAATTAATTACAATCGATCGCAAAAGACACTATTGTTTTGAAGGACAAATTTATCCTTCAGTAACATCAATTTTATCAGCAACTAAACCAGAGCAAGCCAAACAAGCTCTACAGAATTGGCGTAGAAGAATTGGTAAAGAAAAAGCTCAACAAATAACAACTAATGCTTCGCGTCGTGGTACATCCTTACATGGGGCGATCGCTGCTTTCTTAAAACAACAACCCGTACCCGATGACATAGAAGAAAATCAATATTGGCAGTCAATTTTACCAGTCTTAGAAAGAGTCGATCGCGTACATTTAATTGAATCTGCGATTTATCATTCCGAATGTAAATATGCAGGAATTTTTGATTGTTTGGGTGAATGGGAAGGTCAACTTTGCTTGTTTGATTGGAAAACTGCTTCTCAACCAAAAAAACTAGAGTGGATAGAAGATTATTGTTTGCAAGTAACTGCTTATATAGCTGCAATTAATCATTTATATCAGGTTAATATTACTCAAGGAATTATTGCGATCTCTCTGTTCGATCGACCCGCACAAATATTTAATTTAAATGAAGATATTTTAGATAATTACTGGCAGCAATTTTTAGAAAGGTTGAAACTATTTTCTCTTTTAAATTAAACTATTTTCTCAAACTTCCCAATCCTGCTTTAACTTCAATATAATCAGCTAAATTGAGAAAATCATCTTTAGGATGACATCTTCCACCGACAAGTTCGAAAGCCAATTCACTTCTTGGGTTATCTGGATCTTCTAATAAATGAATTCCCCAGTAATACAACAAATCGCTACTACGAATGCAAAGTTCTTCAGGATCGATGCAGTAAAATTTATCGTCTGTTTTACTAATTTCTCTGTATGTATTCAAATAAATAGACCGAAGCAAACGCAAGCGCATTCTACCAGGATCTTTAAAGTTATTTACTAAAACAAAAAGATGAGCATTTTTATTAATTTTTCGTATTTCTCGGACAGTATTAATAATGACATTGCCATGTTTATTGATACCCAAAGGATTTAAAGTAGTTGGTACGATACAATAATCCAACTTTTTAATTATTTCGATCGGATTGCGTTCTAAAGCAGGAGAACAATCACAAACTACAATTTGACAATCCTTGGCGGCATTTTCATCCCAATCTTGACCGTTAAAAACTTCAATACTATTTCCTACACCACCTTTAGGATTGCGAACATAAACGCCATCGCCAACTAATTTATGTAAATTTTGTTCTGGATCTAAATCGACAAGTGCGACATTAAATTCTTGCAATACGAAAGCACCTGCTAAATGCGCGGCGATCGTAGTTTTTCCAACACCGCCCTTACAAGTAAAAATACCAAAATAAATTTTTTTCTTGTGATTATAACTATTTTCTAATTGCGATCGCTCCTTAAAAGGTTCGCTAGGATTAACCCAACTAAGCTTGCTTTCAGAAGCAACCCCACAAAAAACTTTAGATTTTTTTCCCCAACCTTTAATTAAACCTAGCGCCGCACCACCATAACCTTTAGTAGTCACAAAAAAGCCAAAATTAAATTGTTGACCTTCTTTAGTATCCAGAAAATCTACAAATTTTAAAATCTGCGGCGTACTGACATTATTTTTTAACCACTTAACTTGAACCGCCGCAACATGCTTATCTTTTTTAACAATTAAATCGTATCCAGGTTGATTGAGTTTAGCAGTCTCGACAGTCCAACCCCCTCTTATAAAAAGTTTGGCGACATGTTGTTCGAAATGCTGAAAATCAACAATATGTTCGGGTTCATTTACACGGGACATAAAAAAATAGGGGATAGGAAAAGTCAAAAGTCAAAAGTCGATAAAGCCGTAGGTAGTGCGAAGCCATCGGCAAAAGTTAAAAGTAATGCGGCACACGCAGCACACTTGCCCGGTGCAGCGTTGCCCATTGCCCGATGCCCAATAAACAATGAACATAAATCAATTATTCTACCGCTGTCACTAACTTTTCGATTAAACATTCAGAAATTCGGCTAGCAGCACCAGGAGTTCCCATTCGCTTCTTTCCATTTTCAGCGATTTGTTGCATTCGATCGCAATCATTTAAGACAGAAGCGATCGCGCTACCGATTAAATCTGGTCGATCGACCAAAATTACTGAGTGTCCTAACAAACGAGTTTGCGCTTCAGCAAAAGCATAAGTAAATTGTGGCCCCTCACCAGGAAAACAAAACACTGGTTTACCCAAACCAACAAACTGTTCTGTTGCCGTTCCTGCCATCGCGATCGCCAAATCTGATGCAACCAAACAATCGGAGTAAGCATTTTGCGTCAAAATCAAATTAGCATTTTTGTTAGTAAAAGCGATCGCGATTGAATCTTTAACAGGTAAGGCGATCGATTCTATTGTCCGTACAGTCCAAGATCGATCGAGTAAATGTTTTTGAAAAGGATCGAGATTGCAACCAGGATCGATCGCTGCTAAAAATAGCAAATCTGTCTTGTCATATAAAAACATTACAGATTCAATTGCTTTAAGAATTTTTTGCCAATTATTCTCTGCTTCTGGCATTCTCGAACCAGGAAGCAGTAAGATAATTATTCTTTCCTCATTGTTTATGTCAAAAGATCGGTTTGAGACAATTCTATCTATCATTGGATTGCCCAGATCGAAAGCAGCTATAGACAACTGTTGTAAAATTTGAGTAGTGAGTGTATCTCTAGGAAAAACTGCTTTGCATCGAGCATTACTCAGCAAAAATCTTTCCCAAGGTAAATAAACCGAACCCAACCAACGTTCGAGCGCAGAAGTACGATCTAACCAACCTCGTTCGTCTCTTAAATAATATTCTGACTTAGCAGTTCCTACAAAAGCATAATTAGCACCACTCCGCCAAGCAAATAACAGAGGTACGATATCGCCTACTGCCAGAATACAACCTCCAGCTTTACCCCAGATCCGAACCAATCGATCTTGTTCGAAAGTCAGCTTTAATAAACCACCCTGCATGTCTCGCCAGAATTGTCGTCCGTCCATGTAAATAAAACCACCAGAAGGCATTTGTTGGACTCGACCGATAATTTGTATCTGCGATCGAATATAGGCATTACCACGACCAACGATCGGCAAAGCAGATACTTCTAGACGATCGATACGCTTTCTTAATTCTTCTATAATTCGAACGGCAATTACATCCTCGCCATGACCGTTACTGAGAACTAATAATTTCATTTGTACAAGAAAAATGCCTTGTGAATGGAGATCGAAATCGTGTTAATTTGATTATAATTACCATGTTGCGATTGCGCGACACCATGCAGAGCAATCATGCGATCGCAACAATACCAAAAAACTAGCGTTGCCAATAATTTGCGAGCGCGATCGATGAATTAACAATTTACCCAATTAAGTAATTATCGTAAATTTAAAACTTTAATTCGATCTTTAAGGCAATGATAATTTTTATAATTATTTTCAATCTGTTAATTACGCTTATTAATATTTATCTTGCTTTAAAAATTTGGAAATTACGTCAATTATTAATGCAAGTAACCGATGCTTTGCAAAAAAGTGAAGTCAACGCCAGAATTCTATTTAGATTAGCACCCAAGTTGCTTTTAAAAAAACAAAAAAAATTGCTCGATTGCCGAAAAAACTATCAAAAATTAAAAATTAAAATAGAACAGTTAAGAAAAATTTTGACAATTGTACTCTGGGTAATTAAAATTTGGCAAAGGCAGACCAAACTAATTCCAGCATCTGCATTAAAATTAAGATAATATGAACTACTACCCGCCGCAAGCTGAGCGGGTAGTTTCCGCTTCGCTGTAAGCCTGGAGTTTCTGACGCTTCAACGCCCCAAGTTGCTTCATGCTTGGGCGTGAAGTAGAGCTTGGCGACTCTGCGCCTGGAGAGGACAGTTCCTGCCCCCTTGCCCAAATCAAGTTAACTTGAGCCGCATTAACATCGCGATCTTCTTGATGACCACAATGCTGACAAACATGGATTTTATCCGCAAGTGTTTTAGGTGTTAGCTCCCAACATTTTGCACAGCGTTGAGAAGGCTTCAATTGGCGAGTAGGTGATTCCAAATAGAATCCACCAGCCTCGGCTGATTTGTAAACCAACATTTTGCTAATCGTATTGAATCCAACTTCGAGCATCGAACGGTTCAGCCCAGCTTTTTGAGCCTTTTGCTTGCTACCTTTCTTGGCTTTGCGAGTCATATTTTTGACGCTCAATTGTTCTCCAGCAATTAGGCTATTACCGCTAACTATATTACTGGTTACTTTATGCTGCCAATCCTCTCGTTGTCTTGATACCTTACGTTGCAATTTAGATATTATTTGACGATGCTTTTTCCATCGTCTCGACGCTTTGACTTTTTTGTTCCAGTAAAGCTCCATTTCGTTTTTGTGACTCGATATCGACGTAAAGCGATTACAGCAGAAATGATGACACGGATGCGTGAGATGTTCGCACAGGTCTGTAAGACGATGGTTCGAGTTTCACTTAAAGATTTACTTGTGGCGGAATCGTCCAGTCACAGAGCACACCATCGCCACCCCGCTTCGCGCTCGGGTGGGGACTTCCGCTGGACTGTTA
The DNA here is from genome assembly GCA_051657945.1 of Xenococcaceae cyanobacterium. Classification (GTDB taxonomy): domain Bacteria; phylum Cyanobacteriota; class Cyanobacteriia; order Cyanobacteriales; family Xenococcaceae; genus CAZJTL01. The sequence continues at coordinate 19,498 of JBOFLQ010000314.1, forward strand.
AAAACTTTATTCAAGTTTTTAACAGTACGTTCAAATGGTGTTTGCTAGCAAAAAAGCTAAAATAATGGTCAGAGATAGAGGCTAAAAAATGTCGAAACAGAATACAACGATTGCATTTATCGGTGGAGCAATTTTGGGTGGTGCTGTAGGGACTGTCTTAGGATTGTTAGTATCTCCGCGTAGCGGTCGGGAAACGCGACAGTTGCTCAAAAAATCTGCCGATGCCCTACCAGATTTAGCTGAAGATTTATCTACCAGTCTACAATTACAGACAGATCGTCTTTCTGAATCGGCAATTCGCAATTGGGATGGAACTCTTACCCGTCTAAAGGAAGCGATCGCAGCAGGAATTGAAGCTTCTCGTTCTGAAGCTAACCCGATCGCCAACTCTGTAAATGTAGTCGATCGCGCCAACCCTTCATCAGTAGATAAAAATCGCGCGCCAATAAAATTTAATTAGCTCGTGACTAATTGTAAAATTGCCTTACAGGCGACCAAACAAAAGAAGAAGTTATTTATACGTGGAAATAAACAACAACGGCTCGTTAGATTTTGTTATATATCCTCTCTTGTGGCTGGGACTATCGCTGATTTTAGTCGCAGCTAGTCTCACGGCTGTTGTCATTGCCGCTTTACCAGCCCTACAAGAAGTCGCCAGAGCAGCCCGCAGCGCCGAAAAACTTTTTGACACCCTTAACAGAGAATTCCCTCCAACGCTAGACGCGATACGTTTGACTGGATTGGAAATTAGCGAACTTACCGAGGAAATTCACGAAGGTCTTAGCAATGCCACGGGAGTTGTTAAAGAAGTCGATCGCAGTTTGGGTAGCGCAAAAGAGCAAGTAAAAAGCGTTCGAGAAGGTACTAACAGCTTTGCAACTGGTTTTCGGGTAGCTTGGAAAACTTGGAAACAATCTTCGCCCAAAGCTTCTAGTTATCTTTCTGAAAGCGATCTCGATTAATTGTCAAATACGGTTCTAATTTTTGGCTTAAGAATCTTAAAATAAGGTAAACAAGTGTAAAGAACTAAAACTTTTTTTACAAAATTTAAACGTTTACCTTCTAGTAAAAATTTCTATGACAAATAGTCCGATCGCCAAAATTTTGCTTTTTTTCGCGGCTTGTCTGCTGGCAATTGCTAGTTGGAGTATCGCACCGACAGCAGAGGCAGTAAACAATCCAGAATTATTACCAAATTTCCAAACTCCAATCGTCGATTTAGCTAATTTTCTGCCCGTTCGTCAAGAAGAATCTTTAATTAAAGACCTCGAACAATTTGAAGTAGATACGGGCTGGAAAATGAGAGTTTTGACTCAATACGATCGCACCCCAGGAAGAGCGGTTAAGAATTATTGGGGACTAGACGACAAAAGTATTTTATTAGTAGCCGACGGTAGGGGTGGAAATATTTTAGCTTTTAGTATTGGCGATGCAGTTTACGAACTACTACCGCGTACATTTTGGATTGAATTGCAAACTCGTTTTGGCAATATGTATTACGTGCGCGAAAACGGCGAAAATAGCGCCATTGCTGATGCACTAGACACCGTCAAAGAATGTTTGCTTAAAGGCGGTTGTAACGTCGTACCGGGGCTACCCAGAGAACAATGGATTCTCACCTTAATTAGCTCGGTTGTTGGCGGTGTCATTTTCGGATTGGCAGCAATTCCCCGCAAAGAAGGACAAAGTTTTGCTTGGCAGTGGGCGTTAATTATATCGCCGTTGTGGGGTATTTTATTTATTGCCTTTGGTGTCGGGCCTGTAATCAGTCGTACGAATGACTGGCTACCACTGGTACGTAACATCTTGGGGTTTGTTTTGGGTGCTACAGTGGCTTATTTATCGCCATTGCTAAATCGATCGAGTACATCCGAAACTTAATCTCGTTAACATTCGCGATCGCTCCTTCGTAATTCTTAATTAAACCCAAGAATAAAAATGCAGCCGTTACGATGTATATCTATCAAGATATTTTTAAGCTCGATTGCGAAGGTGCGAAATTATATGGAATTACATCTCAGAGATGCTCAAAGTCTTGCTTCGATCGATCGTGAAATAGATACTCAATTATTTTCTCCCGCAGAATATGAAATAGTACGAAGAGTTATTTACAGCACCGCCGATTTTGACTATGCCGAGCGACTGCATTTTTCAGAACGTTCCCTAAAAATGGGAGCTGCTGCTTTAGCATCTCGTACTACAATTGTAGTAGACGTACCAGCGATTCAAGTTGAGATCGTACCTTTGCTACAGCAAACTTTTGTCAATCAAGTCTTTTGCTGTAGCACTACCGCCACGCGATCGACAAACGAAACAACTAAAACGGCTTTGGGATTACAAATTTTAGCCAAACAATACCCAGAAGCAATTTTTGTCATCGGTCAATCTGAAACAGCATTATCTGTTTTAATTGACGCGATCGAAAACAAAATCGTGCAACCAGCTTTAATAATAAGTACTCCATCGATATTTATCGATTTAAAACTTCAGGAGAAGCTGCTAAGTTTTTCACTTCCTTGTATCTATACCACCGATCGAAAAGGTTCTTCTGTAGTTGCAACTAGCATCTTCAACGCCCTAGTCAATTTATCTTGGCAAGTTTACGGACAAAATCTCAGCAACATTCCCCTTCGTTCCTAACGTCTGCGTCTTCTTATCGATCGAACGTCAGTTTCATTGTTGTATGACGGGCGATCGCGATCGCTCAAAGAACGACTCACTTCAGTAAAAACATCTCGTTGCAGCCATGGATAAGTGCCAATCCAAAGATTCTGCACGGGAAGATAAGCATCGGTAATTTTGTCTATTTTTGCCAAATCTGGCTGGTTGGACAAGATCAATAATTCAGCAGGATCTCCAGGTTGAATTCCCTTGTGAATGCGGCGTAATGGGGCTTGAATATTAGTTTCAAAACCCGTTTCATCACCAACAATCAGATTCAAACATCTCTCTCGATTTTCGATAACTACTAATTCTCCTTTTTGATTAAAAGTTTGTTCCTCACCGATTAACTCTTCGGTGATAAAAACGTCTAAAACTCGACCTCGCCAAAAACCACTGTATTTAAAACGGCGGTAGGTAGCATTGCGGGTACTCGCCCAATAAATTGGCGACCACAGCCAATAAAGCCCCCCAACTACTGCCAAAAGTAAAACTATGGCTTCTCCAGATTCACCAAAAAGAGAACCTAACAGCAACAGGACAACTACAGCAACGACAGAAATTAACAGTCGTCTTAGCACATCAGAAACTTTTCCCCAATAATGAGCGTACTGAGGGCCACTAGCAATCAGAGGAATAATTTGCTCGAATTTTTCGCGAGTCAAAGGGACAAGCATAGTAAAATTTGGAATTCGAAATTCGAAATTCGGAGTTGTTAATTTCTCATAATAACTTCTCCAATCCATAAACCAAGGATTTGAGTTGAGTAACTTGGCGAATGGCTAACAAGACTCCAGGCATGTAGGAAGCGCGATCCATAGTATCGTGGCGGAGAGTATAAATTTGTCCTGGCGCGCCGAAAATAACTTCTTGATGGGCAATTAAACCAGGTAGGCGCACACTGTGGATGCGAATGTTTTCATTAGCAAGACTCCCCCTAGCCCCAGCAATAGTTTCAGTTTCTTTAACGAGTTGGGGATTGTAAGTTTTACCCATCTCTGCTAGCATTTCGGCAGTTTTAATTGCCGTACCACTTGGTGCGTCTGCTTTTTGGTTGTGATGGAGTTCGATAATTTCAACATGGTCGAAATATTTAGAAGCTTGAATGGCTGCTTGTTGAAGCAAAATTACACCAAGGCAAAAATTGGGTGCAATAATAACACCAGTACTAGCTTTTTCGGCAAAATCGGCTAAATCTTTAATTTCTTCGCTACTCAACCCAGTCGTACCAACCACAGGACGTATTCCATAGGCGATCGCGCTGCGAGTGTTTTCATAAACTCCATCTGGATGGGTAAAATCGACCATCACGCCTTGTATTTCTTCTTGAGTTGCCATTACTAAAGAACTTTGTAGATCGTTGAGGACAGGTACTTCTAGCGCACCACAGCCCACAACTTCGCCGATATCTTGTCCCAAATACTGAGGATTGCGATCTACGGCTGCAACCAACATCATATCTTCCGCGCCAGCAACTGCTTTAATGACTTCGCGTCCCATTTTGCCAGTTGCACCGTTTACTAAGACTGGGATTGGAGAATTATTACTCATAAAAAAAATTCCTATAACTATTTATTACCAGCGTGGAGCGTAAAGCCCTGTCTATGAACGAGCAGGGATATAAGCGACCAACAGTTATTTTAACTGTTGAGTCAGATTCATCTGGCTGTAAGATATTATCCGTGGTGAGGGTTATTAATATAAGCTAGCACTACAGAAGTACTAATCTTTCCTGTCGTATCAAACATATAAGAGTTAGTCCATAAGCTAGGTAGTTTCATTAATGCTGGAAACTCTTGCCTAAGATATCTAGACGATCTACTTTTAAATGCCTTGATGACTTGAGATATTGAATGAAACGGATCGTATTCCACCAGAAGATGAATATGATCTGGAGCAACTTCTAAAGCTTTAATCACCCATTTTTTATCATTAGCAACACTGTTAAATATTTCAATACATCTCAACTTCATCTCTTCATTTTTAACAGTAAATATTCGTTTTCTCCTACATGGTATCCAAACAAGGTGAACAGTCGCTAATCCGACAGAATGATTGTAATGTCTATAAATAGTTTTCATAACGGCAAATGTAGATACTTGCTTTGTGTCTACAGTTCATAGTAACATTTTATGTATGAAAACTTATTCATTCAAACTATATAAAAATAAGCGAAACAAGCATTTGCATCGCACGATTAATGCAGCAAGTAATATTTATAATCACTGCATCGCGCTACACAAACGCTACTATCGTTTATTTGGCAAACATTTGAATAAGAATAAGTTGATGAAGCACATGGCTAAACTCAGAAAAAAGAATGAGTATTGGCTATTAGTTGGCTCTCAGGCAGTACAAGATATTATTCAGCGCATCGATCGAGCCTATCAATTGTTCTTCAAACATCATAAAAGAGGAGTAAGACCACCAAATTTTACGGCGCGCCAAGGCAATTCTGAGGCGACATCATTATTGATTGACGCGCCTTAGAAAAAGAATTAAATATAAATCAATTACTCTAAAACAAGCAGAGTATAAGTTTCTAGAGGGAAACCAACTAAAAATAGGAAGGCGAATATTTAAGTTTTGGAAAAGTAGAGATATCGAAGGAAAAATTAAGACAGTCACAGTTAAACGTAATCCCCTGGGAGAATTATTTGTTTTTGTAGTGACGGATTATGTCGATCGTCAAATCTCAACCGTGACAGGTAAAAGTGCAGGTTTTGATTTTGGCTGCAAGATTTTTTTAACTTGTTCGCATATGTTTTGAAATTAAATCTCCACTGTTTTTAAAACAATCTCTCAAAGAGCTAAAATTAGCTAGTCGCAACCATTCTAGAAAGAAAAAATGTTCTAATGGTCGAGAAAAAGCTAGAAAGCATTTGGTTAGAATACATGAAAAAATAACCAATCGTCGTTGTGATTGGTTTTGGAAGCTTGCTCATGAATTAACAGATAAATATGATTATCTTTTCTTTGAGACACTCAGTCTAAAAGGAATGAAACGATTATGGGGCAGGAAAATTAGCGATCTGGCTTTTGCTGAATTTCTCCTGATTTTAGACTTTGTAGCAACTAAAAAAGGAAAAGTGGTTAGCTATATAGATCGCTGGTATCCAAGCAGTAAAGAATGTTCGCAATGCCATCACGTTCTAGATAGTTTGCCATTAGATATTCGCTACTGGATTTGTCCAAATCCCGCTTGCAATGCACGACATGGACGAGATGAAAATGCCAGCAAAAACATTAAGAGGGCAGGATCTCTGTCCTTGGGGTTAGATGGTATAAGACAGTCTCAGACTGCAACTGTTGCTCGAACCCTGAATCCCCCCAATACATTCACGAAGCGTTAGCTTCGTGAATGTATTGGGGGGAGTAGGTCAATTTTGCATGAGGAGCGATCGGGTAAAGACGTTGCAGTACTAAGCAATATTGAGATTAATTTGAAAGACATCATCATATAATATATAGCGCGCGATCGCTCCTCGGTTATCGATCATTTTGGATTGTTTATGACTCATGTAGGTGAAAGCGTTATCTTACTGCACGGACTTGGTAGAACGCGTTTATCGATGCTATTGCTGCAAAATAAATTGACAAATAAAGGTTATCGCGTTTGGAATTGCAGTTACCCGTCAACTAGAAAGTCGATCGAAGAATTATCCTTTGTAGTTGGCAAAGCCGTCAGAGAATGCCAAAATGCAGGTTCTACTTCAATTCATTTTGTTACACATTCGCTAGGTGGAATTTTAGTAAGGAAATATTTTCAAGATAATTTTATTCCCGAAGCCAAACGAGTGGTGATGCTTTGTCCGCCCAATCATGGCAGTGAAGTAGTCGATCGCTACAAAAAAAGTTGGTGGTTTCAAGCAGCAACAGGTATGGCAGGACAACAGTTAGGTACGAACAAAGATAGTTTACCAAACCAATTACAAGCGATCGCACTTGAAGTAGGAATTATTGCTGGTACTAAAAGTAGCGATCCTTGGTTTTCACCTTTATTTTCTGGAATTAACGATGGCAAAGTCTCAGTGACTAGCGCCGAGTTACCTGAAATGAAAGATTTTTTGCTAGTGCAATACGGACACACATTAATGATGAATTCAAATGAGGTCATCGACCAAGTTTGTGCATTCCTCAAAAATGGAAGATTTGATAGAAATTCAATTGCGATCGACATCGATCGTCGATCTTGACTCTAAATTGTAAAGTCCATCGGCTGAAGGAAAAACTTTACACTATTCCCTATTCCCTATTCCCTATTTACTGAGTTAATTACTGAGATGTACCAGCCAAAATATCGATCGGATCTAGAAAATATACGGAGTTTTTTTTATTAGTAAGTGTGTTTAAATTGCGATCGAGTGTAGCGATCGATTCCTCGATTGATATCTTAGCTAATATCTTGCCAAATTACAGATGTCTAACTTTAGCAACCTTTCAAGCTTTCAGCACAATTCTAACGACATTATCAGTTTTACAGATATTAATTTAGAAGAAACTTTTAAGCTAATCGATCGCCTCTTGCCAATCGAAACTTGCATTCACCATCAAATTTTACCTTTAGGCGTTGTCGATAATTATTTGTTTTTAGGAATGTTAAATCCCGAAAGCAGTTCGACTCTCGAAGACATTCGTCCTCTATTACTATCTTTAGGTTATAAACTCAAAATCAAACAACTCGACCCAAGAATTTGTCAGTCTGTTATTGCAGAATATTTGAAATATCACTGTAGTCCCCAACAAAAATTTGGCGAACCAATTGTAACAGCTTCATCAGAATCACAAGACGAACGAACCAAAAAACGATTAAATCGTCTTCATGACAAGCCGACTTTAATTGTCGATCCTCAATTAGAAGACAGGCAAGAAATCGATCGACACGAGCATCTAAATTCGGCAGATTACTTATTACAATTGCCACCTCAGCAATTATGGCAAGAATTGTTCTCTAGAATGATTGATGGCGGCATTGGTAGGCTTCATTTTCAAGACGCTTCTAGTCACGGACGCATTCTTTTAAGTCAAGATGGAGTTCCGCAAATATCTTTAAATAATCTCGATCGCCAAATTTATCAACAAATAATTACAGAAGTCAAAAGTTTAGCTAAACTACCAGCTACACAATTAAAAACACCCAAAAAAGTCGCGCTCGAACGTTATTCTGGACGAGAGAGATTGTTGCTGCGAATCAAATTAAATCCTGGTAAGTATGGAGACGAAGCGACCATACAAGTTTTACGAGGTAAGGCGTTGGAGTTATACGAACAAACTCATACCGATAAAATGACAGAACAGGCGCTAGATGCCGCCCAACAGCTCAAAAAAATGTTGAAGTATTTACGAAATAGCGATCGCAGCGATCGCCTCTATCTAGAACTATTATCCGTCCTCAAAGAAGTTCAAATTGAAATTAGCAAACAACTTTAATCTCGATCGATCATAAAAAACCTCGGTTTGTTGCCGAGGTCTAATTAGGAGAACTTAATGTCAATCGGAGATACCAAAAATTAGTTAAAAAACTTTTTGAAAATATTAATTTATATTAACATATGTAACAATAAATTCAAGTTTTGAGAAAATATTGTCAAAAACTAAGCGCAGGAGCGACTGCACAGCGCTGTGCGTAACAAGACTTCGGTGTTAAATTCCCGCTTGTTTGCGCGATGGGGAGTTGCTTCTACCCGATCGAATGACTAAATTTATATAAGTTTTTTATTTGTTTTGAAAACTCGATGTCAAATTAACAAACGACTAGTTAACTTGACACTGCATATATCAATATTTTTGTCAAGATCAGTATATTTACTCAGTCAACAAGAAAGTCGATCGAAAGAAAATAAGCCGAATGAAGATTACCAAAATTTTAATGAGGGGCTAGGAGATAAATGCTTAGTTTTTGGACTTTTTGAATTATGTTTTGTAGCTGTTTGTTTGAAATTAAATACTATTTTTCTAACTTATCTCACGTATCACTATGATACCAAATCGTTTGACCACGTAAATAGGCTGTTTCCAGTACCTCAATACCTTTTCAAACATACATATTATCGATAAGCTTTTAAGCTTTTTTTAATATTTATTATTTTAAAAAATGATATAAAACCTAAAATAAATAATTTTCACTTATAATTTATCTGCGATCGCTAGCTATTTGAAAATAGGGATTAGGAGTTAGAGTAACTGCCAATTACTCATTACTCCCAACACCATCCCGATTACTGAATAGTATTAAGCGCTGCTTCTACTTTGGTAACGACATTTTCTGGTAGAGGAACGTATCCTAGCTCCTCAGCAAGTTTTTGCCCGTCTTTAAGCGACCAACCAATCACATCTTTGAAAGCTTTTAACTTATTTGGATCGTCATACTTTTTGTAAGCCAAAATCCAAGTATAAGTAACGAGCGGATAAGATTGAGCGCCCTCTGGATCTTCGATAAAAGCCCGCAAATTCTCAGGTAGTTGTACCGAAGCTAAGGTTGTTGCTGCCGATTGACTAGAAGGAGCAACAAATTGACCTGCTTTATTTTGCAAACTTGCCATGGAAATATTTTGTTGTTTGGCATAACCATACTCGATGTAGCCGATCGCGCCATCTGTTTGTAAAATTTGAGCGGTTACGCCTTCATTACCCTTAGCACCAATTCCTGTCGGCCATTCTACGGTTTTGCCATCACCTACTTTTTGCTTCCATTCGGGACTAACGGCACTAAGATGTTTGGTAAATACTCCCGTCGTACCGCTACCATCGGAACGATATACAAGGGTAATATTTTTGTCAGGCAATTTGGCATCGGGATTAGTTTTGGCGATCGCGGGGTCGTTCCATTTAGTAATCTTGCCAGAAAAAATATCAACGTAATTTTGACGAGTTAGTTTTAACTGTTTTAGATCGGAAAGATTGTAGCCCATGACGATACTTCCTGCCGTCATCGGCAGCATTACTACACCTCTTTGGACTTTGGCAATTTCCTCATCTTTCATCGCTACATCGCTAGCACCAAAGTCAACCGTTCCCTGAGTAAACTGTTCCACGCCAGCACCGCTACCAACCGATTGATATGAAACTTGGACGTTGGGATTAATTTTGTTGTACTCGGAAAACCATTTTTGATAGAGAGGGGCGGGAAAACTCGCGCCCGCGCCAGTAAGTGAAACGGATTTACCTCCTCCTGCGGCGGTTGGTGTCGAATTACCTGGGGCTGCTTCTGGGGTGGCAGTGGGCGCACCACCCCCACCGCAGGCAGTTAGGCTAATGGTACTAACTAACAAAGAAGTTAGTAAAGCCGAGCGTTTTGATGACATCCAAAAAAACATATGTGTCGTTAACTATTGATGTAAATTTTTACCAAACAGCGTGGGATATTGGAGATATTTATTGTGTGACTAATGATTGATTTCGCTTTTGAGCTAGCTTTCTACTTAAGTACAAGTAACTAGCTACCTTGGCAACTAGGATAGTTTATCTGTTTGAGCTTAAGTTTAACTTATGGTAAATATTTGGCAATCATTGAGTAAAAAATAAAGATTGACGATTAGAAAACGATCGACCATAAAGCATTGTAAAATCCTCAATCGTTTTGCATATTTTGCTGAAGTTTGCGGGAACTCTATAGAGGCAGACCAAGAAAGAGCGATCTTCCGAGGGAAGTGCTACGCAATCGAGGAGAATATTTCATGCCCAGACAACCAGATGAATACTCAATTCATTTGTTACTCTCTAGCGGTCATAGAGAAGAGGTTCGTTTTCCATCCGTCCAAGAATTTCAAAAATGGTATACCAGCGAAATAATTCCCAAAGCTAGTTCTAATGATTTTATTAGCGTGCCAATCAAAAATATTCAGGGTGAATATATGGTTGTACGTCCTGTCAGCATTCTTGCTATTCGAGTAGAACCAGTGTTTTTGGGCAGTGTGGAGCGTTATTGAAAATTTGGTTAAATTCAGAGTTATTAAAATTAAGCCATAATCCCTATGTTTACTCATACACTGCCGTGTTACATTAATTAAGTACGTCAGCCTAAAAAAATTTTGTCTGGCGGACAATTCTATAGTTTTATAGACGGTCTTGATTTTCTTCTCGATCGTTTTTATAATCCTTTTAGTTTGTAGTTTGTGATGTTTTTGATTTAGCTAAAGCAGAGACTTTGAGCCTTGCTACATCGGTTTAAAATACTCTGCTTAGTTTTTTATTAAAGCAAATGTTTTTTTAGCATTAAACGCGATCGCGAGTCGATTTCTCTTCTTTAAGTTACGACAAAAATGATGTTTTGTTTTCTGGAAATCCCTAAGTCGATCTCATCGGCTGTAAGCTTAATTGAAGCAGCCGCAATATTCTTCTCTAAATGAGCCATCGAAGTTGTCTGTGGAATCAAAATAAGATTGGGCGCACAATGCAACATCCAGGCTAGGGCAATTTAATGGAGTTTAATACCGCGATCGCACCTTTGTGCTGTACGTCGTGCAATCGCGAGTAATTTCTGCTACAACTTCTTAATTCATTTATAGACTTCTTTCAATCATTTTTTTCTGGTTTTTAAGCAACAAAGTAGTACTAAAAATTCCAACAACTAACATTCCTAAACTTGAAAGGGCTATATTAAAACATTCAAAATTACTTTTAGCTGACTTGATTAACTCTTTAAAATTCGAGTAAAACTTGTAGCCAACTTTATGGTAATTTTACAATTAATGATATGTAAATTCGACAGAATAAAAAAAATCGAAATGTTGTTTTCGACTTAATTTTTTGTCAATCGTTTTAAAGTAGTTTAATTAATTTTTGGTGAGGAGAATTACACAAAAAGATTTCAGTCGTTCGGAAATTTCAAAAATATCTAAAATTTTAGATCGATATAATCGATCGCCATAATAGTAATTGAAAATGACGATAAATCGTAACTATAAGGAGCAGGCATTTTTTTCTTTTTTCGCAATGCCTCAATTCTAACTAATTTTGTCCTAATCTAACCCTGTATTGCTATATTGGGCGATCGATGTAACATCCAAGCTAGGGCAATTTGATTGGGTTTGACACCGCGATCGCGAGCGATTTGTGCTAAAACTCCTTAAGAAAATTTCTTCCTTTAACGCAATAGTTTTTTAAACGAAGTCATAACGACTCCAATCTAAACTGGATACTTTTCGTTGAAATGTGACTCTTACTATTGGGAAATTATGAGAGGATAAAAACAGAATCAAAAGTAACCTAAAAAAATTTTCATGCAAACTACAAAAGATGCACGGCAGCAGTGGCAAGATTTGGCGTTTGAAAGTTTTTTCAATATGGTTAAAGCACCTGATGGTGACTTTGATGCGATCGCTCAACTCTCAAACGCTTTAAATGATGATGAGAGTCTCAAGACAATGGTTGAATTTCTCTCTCTTCATCCACAAGGAAAACAAGCATTCTTGAATCGTCCGCGTTTAGGCAATGTCGATTTACACAAACTGCATCAATTAGATATAAGCACGTTTGGCTATATTTACGCCGACCACATGCTTAAAAACCATTTAACTCCCCTACAAGCAAGCCAGGTTAATAATGATTATGAGTTTCTTGCCGCTCACATAACGGAAACTCACGATCTTTGGCACGTCGTCACAGGTTGTGACACCAACATTCTTGGGGAAATTAAACTAGAAGCGTTTTATGTATCACAGCTTTATGCTTCTCGTTTTTGGTTAGCTTTACTGGCAAAAAACTTACTTAAGGCAGTTGTTTATGAAGTTGAAGTAGCCGATCGATACATGGATGCTATCACTCAAGGATGGCTAATGGCAAAACAAGCAAAACCTCTATTTGGAATTCAATGGAATACTTTATGGGAAGTTTCTTTGCAAGATGTTCGTACTTCTTTAAATATTATTCTCTAGCACTCAATTAAAAAGCCCCCCTTGTTAAGGGGAGGACTGGCTGGCGAGGTCTCCTCGCCAGATTGAAGTCCGTGGGTTGGGGGGATCTCGATCGCTAAAAAATTAACGACCGACACCTACATAACGAATGCCAGCTTTTTCAACAATATTGCGATCGAGGAAATTACGACCATCAATAATTACTGGATTGGTCATTAGTTTCGACATTTTGTCGAAATCGAGTTTGAGAAATTCTTGCCAATCTGTTACTAATACCAAAGCATCACAACCATCGGCTAGCATTTCTGGATCGGTTTCAATAATTACTCCAGATAAACCATGACTCAAACCAGATTGAGAGACGATCGGATCGTAAGCTTTAACTTTTGCACCAAGACGATTGAGTTGTTCGATAATAATTAAAGCGGGAGCGTCGCGCATGTCGTCTGTATCGGGTTTAAAAGTTAAACCCAACAAACCAACAGTTTTACCTTTAAGAATCTTTAATTCGTGTTGTAATTTTTCAATAGCAATTACGCGCTGACGTTGATTGACATTGACTGCTGACTTCATTAATTCAGCATCATAGCCATAATCGTCGGCGGTGTGAATTAAAGCCGAAACATCTTTAGGGAAACAAGAACCACCCCAACCGATACCAGCTTGTAAGAATTTGCTGCCGATACGGGAGTCCAAACCGATACCTTTAGCAACTTGAGTGACATCAGCACCAACGCGATCGCAGATATTAGCAACTTCATTAATAAAACTAATTTTAGTAGCTAAAAAAGCATTAGCGGCATATTTAATCATTTCCGCAGAAGATAAATCTGTCACCACTACAGGAACTTTTGGCAGGGATTTATCTTCTGCAAATTTACGCTCGACAATCGGAGTATAAAGTTCCTGCATCATCGCGATCGCCTGGCTGCCATTACTTCCCAAGACAATGCGATCGGGGTTAAAGGTATCGTAAACCGCACTTCCTTCGCGCAAGAATTCGGGGTTACTAACGACATCAAAGTTAGCGACGATTTCTTCGGAAATGCTGCTTGCAGAAGCACCACCAGCAGTTACCAAAGACTTTTGGCGTTCGGCGATACCATCGAGTACGATCATTCTTACCCAGTCACCAGAGCCGATCGGTACTGTTGATTTATTGACGATTACTTTATAACCGCCGTTGAGATGAGCGCCAATGCCACGGGCAACTGCTTCAACGTAACGAGTATCGCTTTCACCGGTCGGTAGGGGAGGAGTTCCTACGGCAATGAATAAAATTTCGCCGTGTTTTACTCCAGCAGCGAGATCGGAAGTAAACTCTAAATTACCCGATTCCGCAGAAGATTTCATCAGTTCTGACAATCCTGGTTCGTAAATTGGGGATTGTCCCGATTTCATTAATTTAACTTTTTCTTCGTTATTATCGACACAGATGACGTGATGCCCCACATGTGCCAAGCAAACACCCGTAACCAAACCAACATAGCCAGTGCCAATAACACAAACGCGCATATATTTTTATCCTCGATCTTTTTCTATTTTGTTGTCTGAGATTGGGTAGTGGGTAATTAAGTAATGAGTAATAAGTAATGAGTAATAAGTGTTTTAATTTTTATTACTTACTTGCTACTTGCTACTTGCTACTTGCTACTTTGTTTTAATCCGATTGCGAAAATCTTCTATAGTCAGTTTTAACCCTTCTTGAAGGGGAATAGTGGGTTCCCAACTAAGATATGTTTTTGCTTTAGTAATATCTGGTTGTCTTTGTTTGGGATCGTCTTGAGGAAGGGGTTTATTAATTAATTTTGCATCGGGATTGACCATATCTTGAATGGTTTGTGCCAATTGCAAAATTGTATATTCGCCTGGATTACCGATATTGACTGGTCCAATATAGTCGCCGTTCATTAGACGCATCAAACCATCTGCTAAATCAGATACATAGCAAAAACTGCGAGTTTGAGAACCATCTCCGTAAATAGTTAAAGGCTCGCCGCGCAAAGCTTGAACGATAAAATTGCTGACTACCCGACCGTCATTTTCAAGCATGCGAGGGCCATAAGTATTAAAGATTCTGGCTACACGAATATCGACGTGATTGTCTCGATAGTAGTCGAATGCTAAAGTTTCTGCCATTCTTTTACCTTCGTCGTAACAAGAACGAATACCGATACAATTGACGTTGCCGCGATATTCTTCTGGTTGGGGATGAACGTCTGGATCGCCATAAACTTCCGAAGTCGAAGCAAGTAAAAATCTCGCTCTTACTCTTTTAGCTAAACCGAGCATGTTTAGCGTTCCCATTACGTTAGTTTTAACTGTTTTAACTGGGTTAAACTGATAGTGAACGGGAGAAGCAGGACAAGCAAGATGATAGATTTGGTCTACTTCTAAGCGAATCGGTTCGGTAATGTCATGACGAATTAATTCAAAATAAGGATTGTCTAGCCATTTAACGATGTTCCGTTTGTGACCGGTATAAAAATTATCTAAACAGAGAACTTCATGTTCTTCTGCCATCAGGCGATCGATGAGATGTGAACCGATAAAACCTGCACCACCAGTGACTAGAATTCTCATATAAATAAATTTTTTTAATTTTCAAGTCAATCTTAAAATATCTTTAGATTGGGTTTCTGTCTAGGTTATTTTGTCGTAAATAGTATTTCTTTGCTGATGGGGGCGATCGATCGAGCTTATCGCCGCTTGTAATGTTTCTACTTCCATACAAGTGCCTCCTATAGCTCCTGCCATCGATGTAATATGTTCTTCCATTAAAGTACCGCCGATATCGTTACAACCCCATTCAAGCGCTTCGGTAGCGCCTTTTAAACCAAGTTTGACCCAACTCGGTTGATGATTTGGTATCCAATTACCCAAAAAAATACGAGCTACTGCTGTTAATAGTAAAGTATCAGATAAAATGGGCTGATCTCTGCCTACTCGATTACGTAATGGTTTGGGTGCTTCTTGTCCGACAAAGGGAAGAATGATAAATTCGGTTATTCTAGCGCTATAGTTTTGAGTAACGGCTTTTTGTTGGAGCGATCGCAATTGAGCGAGATGAGAAATTTGTTGTTCTGGTGTTTCGATTTGCCCCGATAAGATAGTACTGGTAGTAATCATTCCCAAACTATGAGCGGTACTAACAATATCGACCCAAGTTTTAGAGTTAATTTTTTCTGGACAAATTATTTTTCTAACGCGATCGTCTAAAATTTCTGCTGCCGTGCCTGGCATCGAACCGACACCAGCTTTTTTTAAGGCAATAATTACTTGAGAAAAACTAAGGTTATCTTCTCTGGCAATAAATTCTACTTCTTGCGGCGAGAAAGCGTGTATATGCAACTGTGGATATTCGTTTTTGAGCGTTTCCACTAGATACAAATAATAATCTAGAGAATTTCCGTTTCGTTTTGCTTGAGGATTTAATCCTCCTTGCATACAAATTTCTGTTGCACCTCTTCTTACCGCATCAGCAGCTTTTTCGAGCATTTGTTTGCTATCCAACCAGAAAGCACCTTCTTCTTCTGCATCGCGACGAAAGGCGCAAAAACTACAATGTTGCTCGCAAATATTAGTGAAGTTAAGATTGCGGTTGATTACATAGGTGACAGTATCGCCTACTTGTTTTTTTCTAAGTAAATCGGCTGTCTGACGAATAGCAGTAATAGCATCAGAATCTGTTTGTTGCAGCAGAATTAATCCTTCTGCTTCTGAAATGTCTTCACCTCTGCTAGATCGTTCCAAAATTGCCTCGATCGCATCCATTTTTTCGCTCTTGTCGTGTCGCAATGAAACTCTCAAAATATCCGCTCTCTTTGTCTATTATCTTAGTGGGAATCTTATTTTCATTGTATTTGCAATGGCAAATTCCCGATGGTGTCTATTTTAGTGGAGATGCCGGACTAAAAGCTCTTTTGGCGCAACAATTAAGTTCTGGTATTTTTCGCTTCGATTTATTGCCGCCAGCACAAGAATGGGTGCGTCAACTTTGGGATAATGGTTTATATCCTTACGACCATCCTTTTGTTTATCAGGTAAATAGTAAGTATTTTATTACTTTTCCTTTTACCTTTCCTTTGGTTACCGCTCCTTTTCACGCTCTTTTTGGTTACAAGGGATTATATTTAATTCCTTTAATTTCTACTTGGGTAATTTGGTTGACTTTTTATTTTGTTTGTCGTAGTTTTCAATTTAAAGATGTTATTACTTCATTTGCTTTAATCGCTCTTATTTTTGCCTCGCCGCTAACTATTTACAGTGCTATGTATTGGGAACATACCCTAGCAGTTGCTCTTTGCTTTAGTGGTATAGCTATTTTATTAATTAATCGAACTCAAGAATACGTTTCTTGGTGGAAAGTTTTACTTGCTGGTTGTTTAATTGGTTTATCAGTTTGGTTTAGACCAGAATTTTTATGCGCGATCGCAATTTTAATTATTTTAGTTTATGGCTTCTTTTTAATTCATAAAATCTTCAGTCAAAAATATGTTGAAAAATATAATCTGAATTTATATCGCTCGATCTTATTTACGACAAACAGAGAGATGTTAGTTGGCAGTGCGATCGCAACAGTAAGTTTATTTTTTCTCTGTAATAAATTAATTTACACTCATCCTTTAGGCATTCACGCCATTCAAGTAGTCGAAAAATTATCTTACTCGCAAAAACTAGTAGATGCTTGGAGTAATTTTCGAGGTTTAAGTATAGCAATTTTTCAATTTATCCCAATTACTTATTTGGCTATCTGGTATTTATCGATCGCTTGTATTTATCAACTTATTATTTTCAATAAAAAAGCGAACGATCGAGATAATCTTTTAAAAATTAATTGGTATTTAATAACTATTTATCTAGTTTGTTTTGTTTTTACTATCGGAGTTTCTTTAATTGTTCCCATAGGTACGGCAGGATTAATTGCAGGTGGCAAACAATGGGGGCCGAGATTTTTATTAATTCTAATTCCCATTATTACTTTACTTGTAACTAAAATATTCGATCGCATTTTTCAAAAACAACTAATCGCTCCTTTAAATTTTGTCTTAATTAGTTTTATATCTATATATTTACTTTTAGGAATTACCAAAAATACTTTTGAAGCAACAGCTTATTTAAATAATAACGAGCGAAAGCTTTTACCAGCAGTACAATTTCTAAAAGAAGACAAACATGATGTATTGGTCGTCTCTCATCAATTAGCAGCTCAAGCATTAGAAGCAGCATTCGAGCGCCAAAAAATATTTTTCAAAGCAGAAGATAGTCAAAAACTAATTCAACTAAGTAAAACTCTAGTAGAACAAAACCAATCAGAATTTATTTATATCTGTTATCCTCACAGTCCTTGTAAATTACCAGAAGAAAAATTAGAAAAATTTAAATTCAGTCAAGGCGATCGATCGTTTAAAATTCAACTAACTAGCTTAGGAACATTTGGTAAATATCCAATATATCGAGGAGCGATCGAAAAAACTTAAAAAATACGTACTGACGGAACAAACAATCGATTAGCAAAAATTTGTTTCTCTTTGCGAACTCCTCTGCGCCTCTGCGCCTCTGCGCGAAACTATAATAATTAATTATTAGCCGAGCGATCGCAAGGAGGAACAGGATCGTAACCACCAGGATGAAAAGGATGACAGCGCGAAATTCTTCTTACCGCCAACCAACTTCCTTTAAAAACGCCAAATCTTTCCACAGCTTCGATCGCGTATTGAGAACAAGTAGGCTGAAAGCGACAGCTAGGCAGAAATAGCGGCGAAATAAACTTTCTGTAGCCTTTAATCAGCAATATTAATATCCTTTTCATCTAACCGACACGATCCAGTAATCTAAAGAAATAACTTAAGTTCACCCATTAAGTCCTTGCTTTATTCTCCCACTTTAGTAGAAGCGATCGCCTCTTTAGCATTTCCTCTGAGTCTGATTTTTGTTTATCTAACAGTTATTGTCACTGTAGCTGAAGGCTTAAATCGTTGGACTGATACTAGTTCCGAATTTACCAGGAAAGTAGTTCACATTGGTAGCGGTAATGTAATTTTCTTGGCGTGGTGGTTAGATATTCCAGGCTGGATGATTGTTGTTGCTTCAGCGATCGCCGCAATTATCGCGATCGCATCTTATTTCTTACCAATTCTTCCCAGCATTAATAGCGTCGGACGAAAAAGTCTGGGTACGTTTTTTTATGCCATCAGTATCGGCATTTTAACCGCCTGTTTCTGGGATAATTATCCCCAATATACAACTATTGGTATTTTAATTATGACTTGGGGGGATGGAATGGCAGCCATTATCGGACAGAGATTTGGTAAGCATCCCTATCAGGTTTTTGGCATAACTAAAAGTTGGGAAGGTTCGTTAACCATGATCGCTGTAAGTTATCTCGTCACCAGTTTTGTTTTGCTATACGTACAGGGGACAATTTGGCAAACATGGATAGTTGCTGCCCTAGTAGCAGTCATTGCCACAAGTTTAGAAGCTTTCTCTAAATTAGGTATTGATAATCTTACCGTTCCCGTTGGTAGCGCAGTATTCTGCTTTTTTCTCACTCAGGTTTTATGAGGGGTTAGGGGTTAGGGGTTAGGGGATAGGGAAAGTAGCAAGTAGCGAGTAGCGAGTAGCGAGTTTTCACTTACTACTTTTGCCCGTTGCCCGTTGCCCGTTGCCCGTTGCCCGTTGCCCCATGCCCTATTTATACTTTTTTTGCCAAAATTCTAACCGTGCTTGCTAGATAATAATTTTGGGGAATAATACAAATATCCAATTCTCGGTTTTTTGTAAGCTGAGAACATAGTCTGCGCGATTGCAAAGGGGCTGGCTACGCGATCGTAAACTATTGAGACTGAAAAAATATATGAATAGACTGCGCTCGTTATTAAAATCGATTAATTCTAGTTTTTGGTTGGGATTGCTAACTTTTTTACTGATAATAACTGTTTTACCAGCAACAGCTAGACAAAACAATCGTATACAACAGCCAAATCCAGATTATTCTAATATGTTGCTTGAAGGCGTTAAGTATTACGAAACAGGTAAGTTTAGCGAAGCTGCCGAACTTTGGCGACAAACAAGACAACTTTCTCAACAACAAAACGATCGCGTCACAGAAGCTGCTAGTTTGAATTATTTATCGCTAGCAGCACAAAAATTAGGACAGTGGGCTGAAGCAAGCAAAGCGATCGATACCAGTTTAGAAATACTTCAAAATAAAGACGATCGACCAGAAAATTATCTAGTTTTACAAGCACAAGCTTTAAACACTAAAGGAAGTTTGCAACTAGCCGTCGGACAAACAGAAGCCGCATTAAAATCTTGGCAAGAAGCCGAGAAATCCTACACTTCAGCAGGAGATGAAACAGGTGTTTTAGGCGCTCAAATCAATCAAACACAAGCTTTACAGTCTTTGGGGTTATATAGGCGATCGCAATTAATTCTAGAGCAAATTCAACAACAATTAGAAACTCAACCCGACTCTCCACTAAAAGCAACGGGATTGAGAAGTTTGGGAGTTACCTTACAGGTTGTTGGCGATCTTCATAAATCCGAACGAGTATTGAAACAAAGTCTGGCGATCGCGCAAAAGCTCAATTTACCAGAAGAAACTAGCGCTACTTTTTTCAGTCTGGGAAACACCGCTAGATCCTCAGAAAAGATCGAAGATGCCATTTCTTTGTACCAACAAGCAGCAACAACCAGCAACGACAATCTCAGTAAACTGCAAGCACAACTCAACCAATTAAGATTGCTCGTTAGCAAAGGTAAATGGGAAGAAATTAGTTCTTTAATGCCACAAATTGACAGCAATCTAACTAATCTGTCTAGTAGCAGAGAAACAGTTTATGCCAAAGTGAATTTTGCTGAAAGTTTGATGCAAATGGATAGGGGACAGGGGACAGGGGAGACGGGGAGACTGGGGACAAGTAATAAGGTAAGTCAGTACTCAGTACTTAGTATTCTGCAAGAATCTTTAGAGCAAGCCAAGCAATTGCAAGATCCTAGGGCAGAATCTTATGTGTTGGGTACTTTGGGTAAATTTTACGAACGTCAACAACAGTGGCAACAAGCCAAACAATTATCTGAAGAGGCGCTGAAAATTTCACAAGAAATTAACGCTTTCGATATTGCCTATCAATGGCAATGGCAATTGGGAAGAATACTAACAGCTCAAAAAAACATTCCAGGTGCGATCGCTGCTGAAAGCGAAGCAGTCAAAACGCTGCAATCTCTTCGCAAAGATTTAGTAGCAGTCAATCCCGACGTACAATTTTCTTTTCGAGATAGCGTCGAACCAGTTTATCGAGATTTGGTAGGATTGCTGCTAACTTCTAATCCCGATGTCAATAAGTTGAAACAAGCGCGCGAGACGATCGAATCTTTGCAAGTCGCCGAATTAGAAAACTTTTTCCGCGAAGCTTGCTTGGATACCAAAGCAAAAGCCAAACAAATTGACGAAGTCGATCCAACCGCCGCAGTTGTTTATCCAATTGTTTTGCGCGATCGCATCGCTGCGATTTTCTCGATCCCAGGACAACCTCTAAGCTACTATCAAACCGATCTAACTCAACAAGAAGTAGAAAATACCTTAGAGCAACTTCTACAATCTCTCAATCCCGTCTACTCCGATCGAGAACGCTTGCGCCTTTCTCAACAAGTATACAGTTGGTTAATTCAACCAGCCGAAGCAGATTTGAATAAAAATAACATTAAAACTCTAGTTTTTGTTCTCGATAGCGGACTGAGAAATTTACCGATGGCTGCGCTATACGACGGCAAACAATATCTAGTTGAAAAATATAATGTTGCTTTAACACCTGGGATGCAATTGTTAGAACCCAAATCCCTTGCCAGAGGCAATTTAAATGCAGTGATTGCAGGAATCAGCGAATCGAGTCAAGGCTTTGTGGCATTACCAGGAGTAAAAACTGAAGTGCAACAAATCTCTTCGGAAATGCCTTCGACACTACTGCTCAATCAAAACTTTACCAACAATAACCTTCAAAGTCAGCTTCAGGAAACTTCCGCGCCTGTAATTCACTTGGCTACTCACGGTCAGTTTAGCTCAGATCCCGAAGAAACTTATATTTTGACTTGGGATCGTCAAATTAAAGTCAAAGATTTTGAAACTTTGTTGCGATCGCGAGAACAAAGACCAACTAGTCCGATCGAGCTAATGGTGTTAAGCGCCTGTCAAACAGCATCGGGCGATAATCGCGCTGCTTTGGGAATGGCAGGTATGGCAATTCGTTCTGGTGCGAGGAGTACTCTGGCTACTTTATGGTCTGTGCAAGACCAATCTACCTCGGTACTTATGACAGAATTTTACCAAAAGCTGAATCAGAAAAATAATAATCTGACTAAAGCTGAAGCCCTCAGACAAGCCCAATTGGCTTTGCTTAATTCTAAAGAATACCGTCATCCTTTTTACTGGGCACCTTTTGTTTTAGTAGGTAATTGGTTATAAGTCTCTTCGGTATTAAGCTAGGGCTATTTCAATCTAATTACAATTAACCAATACATGAATTTCTTGGCTGAAATGTTAAGTCCGTTGAGATCTTGCATCATTGTCATTAACCATCAGTCAGCGATTGAAATCGCTGCCTCATACAGAAAGTCGTCTAAAGACGACTAAAATACTAATCCAGTCGTCTTTAGACGACTTCTACTATTAGCCTGGAGTTTAAACTCCAGGTGGTTATTAAGAGGAGTGCAAGATCTGAATTTAAACGGACTTAGTGTCTAAGATCTGAGAATTTATTCTCTGGCTTCCAAAAATGAAATAGCCCTGGTATTAAGTTTACTTGCTTGTTTTATATTTTCAAGGAACTCTGAGTTTTGAACAGGTGACAAATAATGTTCAGTAAAATTGCTTAGTTAAATTCATTCAAAATTCACTTGCATGGCGATCGAGATCGTTTATAACTTTATATTAAAAAGCTACAATTCAATTATTTTAAAGATGACTTGGTGAAGAAAACCAATGAATATATATTCAAAAAGCTTACAATCTAAACTAGTTTGTCTCTTTTTCTTATTGGAAATAATAACTATTTTTAGTGGAAACACCAAACTTTTAGCACAAACTAATTTCAAAAAGCAAACTAGTAAACAAACTTCTCAAAAAACCATTTCTTTTGTTCCTCCTGGTAATCTCAAACCAAAAACTTCAGCAGGAGGTGCATCTCGTAATTCTACTTGTAATACTGTTACTCAAGCAACTCCTTGTTTGACTCCTTTAATTCCTGATAGTCAGCAAGGATTAACTTTAGAATCTCATCCTTCTTTTTTATTGTACGTACCTAAAAACCTTGCCACTGAAATGGTATTTTTGAGCATTAAGGATGAAAATAACAATGATTTTTATCAGTCCAAAATAACTTTAGAGAAAAAAACAGGAATTGTTAAAATCAATCTTCCTAGTGATGCTCTCGGCTTAGAAATTGGCAAAGATTATCAATGGTCTGTGGCGTTGATGTCTGGTAGCACACTCAAACCCGATACTCCTTTCGTTCGAGGATTCGTTCGCCGTATTAATGCAGAATCGGCATTCAAAGAGCAATTAAGTCGAGCTACGGCTTTAGAACGCGCTTCTGCTTACGGACAAGCTGGACTTTGGTACGAAACGGTAGCCACTTTAGCAGACTTAAAACAAGACGATTGCGTAGCACTGCCTACGGCAGATCGCGACGATGCAAATATTACATCTCAATGGCAGCAGCTATTGACTTCGGTTGGTTTGGAAAAGATTGCCACTCAACCTTTTACAGAGTAACTTGTAAGTGGAATTTGTTAGTTAGTCATTAAGTTTTAGCTGTTCTTAACATAGCGATCGATGACTAACTAATTAGAAAAAACGTTGCCTCTTTAATAAAACAGAGCTGTTTTATAAAAAAAAATATCGATCGAATTTATTAATTTAGCTATTAATCAAATATTAAAAATTGATTGTTTATGCATTAGCAATAAAAGTAATTGTTATTTATGCTGTCTAAGCTGCAAAACAAAATTAAATTATGGCAAGGCGTATTAATTTCAGCGCCCGTTTGTGCTAGTTTTGTTATTGGGGCAAAATTGCTGGGAGCGTTGCAAGGTTTAGAACTAAATGCTTTAGATAAATTTTTTCTGTATCGCCCTCAAGAATTAGTAGATTCAAGAATTACAATTATTGGAATCGGCGATAAAGACATCGAGCGCCTCGGCAAATGGCCGCTTGACGATGCTACATTGGCAAAAGCAATCGAAACAATTTCCAGCCAAAAACCAGCAGCGATCGGCATCGATCTCTATCGTAATCTACCTGTAGAACCAGGACATCAAAAATTAGTTCGTGTTTTCGAAACGACACCCAATTTAATTGGTATCGAAAAAGCAATTGGCGATCGCGTCGCTTCTCCACCAACTCTAGCCGCAGGCGATCGCGTTGGCATGGCAGACTTAATCTTAGATCCAGATGGTAAAATACGTCGAGCGATAATTGCCTCTCAAGAAGAAGACGGTCAAATGAAACTGGGTTTGGCAACTCGTTTAGCTTTAATCTATCTGGAAAACAAAAATATTTCTCTCGAAAGCGTCGCTAATACTAATAATCAAAAATTAGGTAAAGCTCTTTTCGTACCAATTACAGGAAAAGATGGCGGCTATCGTAACATTGATTGGGGCGGCTATCAAATTTTACTGAATTATCGCGGTTCGGGCAAAGCATTTAAAATTGTTTCCATTTGGGATCTTTTAGCTGGTAAAATTCCAGCCGACTTGCTGCGCGATCGCGTAGTTTTAATTGGTTCGGTAGCGCCCAGTCTCAATGATTATTTTTACACGCCTTTAAGTAACTCTGGGCAAGCTAGCGTCGCTCGAATGGCAGGGATTGTAGTTCATGCTAATATTGCCAGTCAAATTATCGATGCGGCGCTCGGTGAAAGACCTATGCTACATAGCATAAATGATAATTGGGAATTTATATCGATTTTTTGCTGCTCTCTAGGAGGAGCGATTATTGGTTTTTTGACATTACAACGAAATACTCGTCATAAGAATTTTTTCTCCTCAATTCAATGGGGTTTTCTTGGCATAATTTTTCCAGTAGGGATTTTGACGTGCAGTGGCTATATTTTATTTCTTAACGGTTGGTGGATGCCGATCGCCGCTCCAATTTTA
>JBOFLQ010000315.1:0-3919 GCA_051657945.1 Xenococcaceae cyanobacterium
CCAAACCTTTATTGTAGAGCGCTAGTTGCTTTTCATTATCGCTTAAGGTGTAGTTGAAGGCAGTCAAACCATTAAAAGAAGCTTGTAGCTGTGCTGCCATCAAATTGAAAGAATCGGCTAGTTTTCCTAATTCTTGGGTACGTTCGATCGCGATCGCTTCGGAAAAATTTCCAGAAGCAATTTGTTTGGCTGCATTGTTGAGACTGGCAATCGGTTGCATCAACCAATTCGCTATCGCCATTCCTATCCCCACTGATGCCCCTAGAGCCAATAAGCATAATACCATCGTAGTATGAGTATTGGCATCGATTTGCGCCATAAAATTCGATTCTGGCACTGCTACCACTAGCAACCAATCCAAACCGAATTGTTCTTTTAAAGAAATTACTTTAGTAAAAATTGGTTTGCCATCATTTTTAAAAGTAATTAACTCGCTTGTGTTAATTTTCTCGAAACTACCAAACTTTTCCTGCAAATTTAAGGCTGTAACTTTTACTACAAGATCGCTGCTTTGTGTCACCAATTGAGGGGCGATCGTACCTTTGACATTATTGCTTGAAGTACTTGTGTTAGATGCAACAACTGCTCCAGTTTTTTCGATAATAAAAGCTTTAACCCCCTTATCGTTTGTCAATTCTTGGAAAAAGCGATCGATTTGTTTGAGACTTAATTCTGTATTGAGTACACCCAATAATTTTTTTTGAAGAGAATAAACTGGGGTAATAGCACTAAATTCTAAATGAGTTTTAGACGCAGACAAAAATATAGGACTCCATGTAGCGCGATCGGCTGTAATACCGGCTATGTACCAGGGACGGGATCTAAGCTTGTACGGTTTACTACTAACTAATTCTTGCTGTCTGCATTGAGAGTCTATTTTATAAACGTTGCGATTGTTGCCAGTGGCAGAGTTTTTAATTTTTAAAAGAATTCGATCGTTGTTCGTGCGGCGATCGATGCCAATTAATTCTCCTTTAACGCTAGCAAAAAGAATGTTTTTGGTTGAATCGGATTGCAAAATTAACGGCAAAAAATAACATTGTAGTTGCTGAAGATTTTCTGGATTTAAATTGTCGCTGTTAATCGCTGATACAATATTGTGGTGAACCTGATGGGGTTGTTGTAAAAAATCTTCAATATGATGGTAAACGCGATCGGATAATTGTTCTACCAATTGTTTGCCGAGGTCGTTAACTGTTTGTTGTCCATTTCGAAAAGACAAATAACCAATTATACTTACCGTTCCAAAAATTTGTAGCACGAAAGGAACGATTAAAATTACTTGTAAAGGAGTCTTAGCAAGCAGTTCGTTCAAAAATTTCATAAATGTGCTACCTCAATATAAGGAGCGGCGATCGTATTTAATAGTTAAATTGATTGTTCCCATGTTTGCTCTTAAAGATTGCGATCGCATTTCATTTTTGTCAAAAAGAGGGAATAGGGGACAGGGAATAGGGAATAGGGAGTAATGAGTAATGAGTAATGAGTAATGAATTTTTTACGTCACGACTTCTGACTAGTCACTGAGCAAGTCTGTGGGTCGAAGTGTTGACTTCTGACTTTTGACCTTGCCCAATGCCCGATGCCCGTTGCCCAATGCCCGATGCCCAGTGCAGCGATGCCCGATGCCCAATGCCCAATGCCCAATGCCCGATGCCCGATGCCCGATGAACTAAGTTATTTGATGTAGAGAAATTACAAAAAAATGGTTGATTTAGCGGTTTTCAAATTGATGATTTTTGATTATTACTTTAATTATGTAGACGAGTTTTTCGGTCTAGTTTAATGACACCTTCGTTTTTCAAAAGTTTGCGATTCCGAATGCCTCTTTTGGTATTGGTTGGAGTCGTTCCGCCAATGATATTAGCAATCTTGTATGCTAGTTCTCGTGCTGCGGTTATTATTCGCTCTGAAAATACTCAACATTTCGCACTCAAAGCAACCAGCTTGGCGGATAACGTATCGAGATGGCAGGAAACTTATGTTTTAGCTTTAGAAAATCTCGCCAGACAGCCCGAAATCATTAGCATGGATGCCGATCGACAAAAACCAGTCTTGGCAAGAACGATCGCCACTTATAAAAATCTTTACGTAGCTCATACAGTCGCTCTTAATGGTCGTAACGTCGCTCGTAGTGATAATAGTCCTTTAAAATATTATGGAGATAGACTGTGGTTTCGCGATGCGATCGCGGGAAATGAAATTAATTACCAAAGTTTAATCGGTCGTGTCAGTCAAAAACCCTCTTTATGTTTGAGCAAACCGATTCGCACTCAAAAACAGAAAGTTAATGGTGTAGTAACAATTTGTTCGGATCTAGTAGCTTTAAGTCAACAAATTGGTACAATTCGTTTTGGTAAGACGGGTTATGCTTTTGTCGTAGACGAACTCGGTCAAATAATCGCTCATCCCAACCCAGCCATCGCCTCAGCCAACAAGCTTACTAACGCAAGCAGTTATCCTCCCGTTCGAGATATTTTAAAAGGTAAAAATCGTTTTCTCTCCTTTTTCCCTAAAGATGGTAGCGATTGGCTTTCCTATGGAATTCGGCTCGGTAATGGTTGGGGCGTGGTTGTCTTGCAACAGAAAGACGAAGCATTAGCTCAAGAAAAAGAATTTCAAAAATTAGCGCTAATCATCGCTGCTATTGCCGTTGTTGGAGTAGGGATCGTAACTTGGTTGGTAGCTAGACACTTGTTAAAACCGATCGCCGAATTAAACTCAGCCGCAACCAATTTAGCCAACGGCAATTTAAACCAACGAGTAAACATCGAGCGTCAAGACGAACTGGGTAGTTTGGCGCGATCGTTCGATCGCATGGTACAGCAGTTAAAAAATTTGTTTGCCAACCTGGCAGAAACCAACCAAAATTTAGAAAATCGAGTTAGAACAAGAACCATCGAATTAGAACAAGCCAAACAAGTCGCTGAAATTGCCAATCACGCCAAAGGTCAATTTCTCGCCAATATGAGCCATGAATTGCGTACTCCCCTCAACAGTATTTTGGGTTACGCCCAAATTTTGCAACGCGATCGCAATCTCTACGAAAGCCAAATCGAAGAATTAAAAATCATTCAACAAAGTGGCAACCATTTACTTCATTTAATTGACGATGTTTTGGACTTCTCGAAAATAGAAGCCCATAAAATGAACATTTGCCCCAGCACTCTCTACCTAGACGATTTTTTAGAGGATACGATCGCGATCGTGCGCTTGAAAACGAACGAAAAAAATCTACTCTTTCATTATGAAAAACAAAGCGATTTACCAGAGATCGTACAAGCAGACGAAAAAAGATTGCGTCAAGTCTTACTAAATTTGTTAGGCAATGCTCTCAAATTCACCGATCGCGGTCAAATTACCCTAAATGTTAGCGCGATCGATGTTAGTACTCCAGATCGAAAACAAAATAAACTTCGTTTTGAAATTAACGATACTGGTGTTGGCATCAGCCAAGCCGATCGACAAAAAATTTTCAATCCCTTCGAACAAGTAGGCGATCTCGAACGAAGAATTTCTGGAACTGGTTTGGGTTTAACAATCTGTCAACAAATTGTAGAATTAATGGGTGGCAAACTCCAACTTGAAAGCGATTTGGGTTTGGGTTCGACGTTTTGGTTTGAAGTTATTTTTCCAGTACTAGAAGCCTTACCGACGATCGAATGGGAAACCCCGATCGCCCTAGCTGTCCGTGACATACTCACTTATAAAGGCAAAAAACGTAAACTCTTAGTTGTGGACGATCGCCCTGAAAATTGTCAAGTGCTACTCAATATGCTCAATCCCCTCGGTTTTGAAGTAGTAACCGCCGATAACGGTCAACAGGGTATCGAAATAGCTCGTCAAATTAATCCCGATCTAATTTTGACCGATCTATTTATGCGCGTCAAAACTGGTTTTACCATGGTACGAGAATTAC